>CAXBGT010000259.1:0-6341 GCA_963975265.1 uncultured Saprospirales bacterium | reverse complement strand
CTTGGGAAGTAAATTGTGATGCGATTCCTGCTGTGTCTGTTGACAATCATAGCACAAAAGAAAATGTTAGAATCTATCCAGTTCCAGCTATTAATAGATTGACTGTAGTTAGTGATTATAATATGTTCGATATCTCCATTTATTCAGTGTCTGGAATTCTCTTGTTTCAATCAAAAATCAATAACCAAGATGTTTTTGATATTAATATGATGGAATTCCAATCTGGATTGTATCTTATAAAAATCGAAACTGAAGGTGTTAGATTAATTGAAAAGATTATAGTAAAATAATAAACCAATATATAAGTAAAACCAAAGAAGCATGTCTGATAAAATTGTAAAAGCCCTTTTGAAAAATCTTACTTGTTTGCTCATTCTATTAGTACCTATTATTACAACTGGCCAAGTACCTATAAACGACAGCCCCTGTATTAATACAGCTACTCCCCCTTTTGACCTTTCGGGCGGTGGCTCACATAATGGAACTACCTGTGGTGCCTTGGGACCTGAAGATCCGGGACCAATAGGTGGATTAGCTGATTATGAAAATGCAGATTGTAGTGCTCAAACAGAAGATGCATCTGTATGGTACATATACAACCCTACTGAAGAGGAAGAAGGTCTGAATATTATTTTGGAAGATGCCGGGGCAAATGGACCAATGTCTTTAGAGTATTATTCTGGACCAGTTGATGGTGGTTGTGACGGAAATTTAACCCTATTAGGCTCTTCTTGTAATTCTAATACTGCTGATATCAAGATTGGAAACTGTTTCCTTGCTGATGATGTCCTTTATGTAAAAATAACTACTGATGATGACGAAAATCAATGTGGAGAATTTGTATTGAGTATAATTCCAGCTTCTTGCGATAATTTAAGTTCCCCATCTTTTGCGAATGAGCCATGTGAGGCAGATTTTTTCGAATCACTTGAACCTATTACTTCAGATAGCTTTTCATTCAATTATGTATGTATCACTGGATGCTTAGATTTTGCTTGCCCTTCACAAGATGCTCTTGGGGGTTGTACTGAATTTGAACAAGTTCCAACTGTTTGGTTTAAAATAGAAACCGATTCCCTTGCAGCTCAGATGTTCTCCACTGTTGAAGCATTTGGAAATTGGGATGCAGTTTGGTCAGTGTACTCTGGAGATTCATGCGATAGTCTTTCGATTATTAATTATGGAGGCACGTCCCCTTGCAGTAATGGTGACGCAACGCCAGAATTACTTCAGTCCAGCGTTTTTGATGAAGCATCAACTTATTGGATTGCAATCACTTTTGACCCTGGTAGTTTGCCAAGTACAGGTCTTAATGATGGATCTTTTGAGTTATGTGTTACGACAGTAATTAATGTAACCGCTTGCATTGGAGACTATGATGAAGAAGAGATCATTTGTAGCGACGAATCATTGATAATAGAGGTGACCGACAGAGAAGTGGAAAACGAGCCACTTGAAGGTCCTTTTTTCCCAGGAGAAGAAGTAACCATTAACATAAGTTTTTTTTATGACGCATCTGAGACTGGTGCAGATTGGTTAATGGGTTTTGTTCCAATTTTTGGAAACGGATGGGATTTGTCAACTTTTATATTTTCGGATAATCCTCCTATTGCTAACGGTATGTCAGCCCAATGGTATGTTGAAGGATCTGAAACTGCACCCATAATAAAAGAACCCAATCCGATACTTTGCACATTTGTAAACAAAGATGGAGCGCTTACACTTTGTAATCAATTATGTAAGCCATGTGCAGATTGTCCAGAATCTGGAATGGCTGTTGGAGATTCACTACCAAGTGGATATTTCTGGGTTACAGAAGGAGGGAACCCAGGTTGCGATAACGATGGTTCTCCCGGAGAAGGTTGGGGAGTCGGTAGTGTATCAGCACAAGTAGATTGGGAATTCACTTTGAAAGTGAAAGAATTTGAAGATCCAGATAATTGTGTATTTTTTACTGATCTCAGCATCTCATTTCAAACCTTCTCCCATGGCTCAGTAGGTTGTTGGGATGATCCTGTTGCTGAATGTATACTTGATAGAGCGATGTACAGTCCCGATTGGAAAATGGCTTGTGTCCTACCTACATCTGTCTTTGCAAATGACCAAGAAATATGTCATGATGGTGAAGTAGAAATAGAAGTGTCTACTATTGATGGGTCAACAACACAAATCCAAGTAGATGCTGTAGATAACCCTAATGTATCAGGTGAAAATAGTCATACATTCACTGGTGGTTTTGGATATATCGTTGATGATCTTCTTAATCTTACCAACACTACTCAAACAGTAATTTATAAGGCATATGCTGTAGATCCAGCTATTCCTGTCCCCGGATATACCAATGAGATAGAAGTTACTGTCTATCCAGAACTAGAAATTTCTTTTCCTCCTTCGTTTATATGTGAAGGAGGTTGCACAGATCTTACACCTGATATCGTAGGAGGAGCTGGAGGGCCTTTTATCTATGATTGGAGTACTGGAGACACTACACCTTCAATAAACGTATGTCCAGTAATTCCAACTACATATTCCGTGACAGTAACTGACACACTAGGATGTCCTGGTTTTAGCGAATTAGAAATAGATATAAAACCACCAGTCGAGTTATTATTACCTGAAAGTATCTTCGTCTGTAAAGATGACAATTTTGATCCTTTTAATCCTGATTATATGGTTTGCTTAGATTTAATAAGTGGTACACCATCTTACAATGTGACTTGGAGCAATGAACCTGGTTTAGTAGGTCAATCATCTGGATCTATTGGAGAGTGTTATGCTATAAATGAAGTACAATCTTCAGCGGTTATTGGTTCTCCTCCAGGCACGTATACACTTACTGCTAACGTAACTGATTTCTTTGGATGTATTGGAACTGCGGAAATGGAAGTGAGCATTTCTGGAGATTTAACAATGATACTCGATGTCATTGATTTAGTATGTGGTGAAACAGAAACTTCTATAAATGTAACAGGTTTAGATGCAGTCGGGAATCCGGTGACCACATTTTTATTATATGGAGGTTGCCCAAATGATGGCTTAGGAGATTTTCTCGATGAATACTTTACAAGCTCTGGAACAGTAAATATGTCAAGTATAGATTTACTGAGTTACACTTGTTATTCTATTGTCGGTCAAACAGAAAATGGATGCCAAACCACTCAAGATATATATATACCTATTCCTGAAGCGACGCCTATTGTATTCAGTGGCACTTCAGAAATATGCCTTGGAAGCAATGCAGTGATAAATATCACGAATTCAAACGAATATATTAGCTTCGACTGGAGTCCTGATATTGGGAATTCTGGTTTTATCGACTTCACACCGGACACGACAGATACCTACACTGTATCAGCTGTCACAATAGATGGTTGTGCAACAAGTGAGTCAATTACAATAACTGTTCACCCTCTAGAAAGTGACTTTTGTATTGACCCGTGTAATAACCAACAATATAATTTTCAGATAGTAGGTACTGCATATTCTGATAATAATCAGAATGGCATATATGATGCTGGTGATATTCCTTTGAACAATGTTTTAGTGACAGATTTATCTAACAATTTTAGCACATTTACTAACGTTCTAGGGCAATATGTGATACCTACAGAACCTGGTGCTGTTGCTAATCTTGAAGCAAATATTAGCATCGGAGACTGGGAAGAGACTTCAGTTTTACAGAATAATATCGTTGTGACAGAATCATGTACTTCAGATATTAATTTTGGTTTTATCCCAGATGCTAATATTCCAAATGCGCAGATTACTGTTACCAATACAATTACAAGATGTGATTTTGAGACAAAATTCTACGTGACCGTCGAAAACTTTAATCAGGAATCCTTCAGCGGAGAAGTCAATTTTACATTTGATGATGAAGCTACTTTCTTTAGCTCAGATATTCTAGGATTACAAGTAAATGGAAATCAAATATCATTTAATACTGGACTTGTTTTACCATTCAAGCAAAACATCTACATATTTAAGTTGAAGATGCCGAATGGTAGTGCTACCCTGCCATTATTGGAGTTTGATGCGAAATTGACAGAGGAGGGAATCCTATTAGACGAATATACATACTCCGAACAACTCAGGTGCTCATATGATCCTAATGATAAACGGACCAATCCGGATAGAGAAGGAGATGAAAACTTAACACGCATCGGAGAAACTATAGACTATACTATCAGATTTCAGAACAATGGTAATGACACAGCATTCTATGTAAAAATTGTGGATGAATTAGATTCGTTTGTGGATAAGACATCCATCCGGTTCAATTCTTCAAGTCACCCATTGTATGCTTGTATAATGGGAAATACTTTGGTTGTAGAGTTCAATGATATCCGTTTGGTAGACAGTACTACTAACTATCCAGCCAGCCAAGGATTTGTCAATTTTAGTTTGGATATTGATAAAGCGATACCAGAAGGCTCTATCATCAACAATACAGCTAATATTATTTTTGATACTAATGATCCTATTATCACCAATACTGTAGTTAATACTATGGTCTATGATTTCTGTACAGATCCTATGACTGATCTTTCTAAAAAGATCTGTGAAGGTGACTCATATTTAGGATATACTGAAACCGGTATGTATCAAGACACGATGATCACCGATGAAGGATGTGATTCCATTTTGAATATTGACCTCACCGTGATTCCTGTAGTAGAAGCAAACTTAGTGTATACCCTTTGTGAAGGAGATGTTATTGAATATGAAGGTACTACTTATGATTTTGGTCAATCAGGTTATTATACTATAGAAATTGGTGGACCTTCTGGGTGTATTGAAGAACGTCTCTTCTTTAATGTTTCAGTTATTTCTACAATAATTTTGGACGAGGAGGTAGTTACTATATGTGAAGATGAAAACTATGAAGGTCTTGACAGCACAGGCATTTATATAATTGAGAATATAGACTCAATTACAAAATGTCCAGTGATTCGTACAATCAACCTTACTGTACTACCACTTACTGATGAGGCTTGTGTAACTGCTACTAATTCAATAGCAAAAGGCGATATTCAGGTCTATCCGAATCCTACGAGTAATCTAATGACCATAAAATGTGAATCTCAGATTACTTCATTGAAATTGTATACGACAACTGGGAAAAGTATTCATATTTCACAGGACATTAAAGCCAATAATACGGAAATCAACCTGTCTCGCTACCCGTCTGGCTTGTACTTGCTTGAAATTGAGACTGAAAAAAGTAAAAGGATTAAAAAAGTAGTTAGAAAGTGATTGCAAAAATAGATTAACCCTAGAAATATCAGACAAATTAATTCATTGATTGGGATTTCTATTTTTTAAGCCTATTTTACAAACGAAGTGATTTAAGAACAACATATTAATTCCTTTGGAGTCATGGATATAGAAAAACTTAGATACCCAATAGGTAAATTCTCTCCTGGAGAAATAAAGACTGATGAAATAGAAAAATGGATCGAAGACATTACCAACTTACCTGTGCAATTATCAAAATTGATAATTAAAGACGTAGACGAAGAAGCTCTGAACTATACTTACAGACCAGAAGGCTGGAACATTAGACAGTTGGTTCATCATTTAGCTGATAGTCATATGAATGCTTTTATACGGTTCAAACTAGCTTTGACAGAAGAGAATCCTACTATCAAACCATATCTAGAAGATAAATGGGCGACTATGAATGACGTAAAGAAAGTACCTATCGAATCTAGTCTCCTAATATTAATAGGTGTTCATGAAAGACTTGCTTCTGTACTTGGAGATATGTCAGTCCAAGAGTTCAGTAGAAAATATACACATCCAGAACATGGCAAATCGTTAGATTTAGCATATACAGCGGGAATGTACTCATGGCATGGCAGACATCATTTGGAACATATCAAAAGTGCACTGAAATTTCGTAGAGCAAATTGGAATTAAGGCCCTACAATGTTTTTAGTGAGTAATATTTGATCTCCTTCTTCAACGAGGGCTATTCTTATTGGAATATGACAACTTTGAGAACCAAGATCTCGAGAAAGTATTAGAAGATAATAAGAAATTTGTACCACACAAATTCAATCCTATAGTGTTATCCATGTATTATTACTTGTAAGGTGATTAGCTCATACCTAAATTCAATAGAAAACAATTCAGGGTGTTTCAATTTCTATTATTAATACAATTTGCTTGAGAGTATTATTGCGACATCTAGATTCCTTATAGTAGTAAAAAAGATCCTAAATTTTGACTACCCCACCACATGCGGATGGAGCACTAGCCAAAAATTTCCGACCTAAAGGTCGGAAATCGGATCTTTGTTGTGATAAGGCGTTTTTATGCAAAAACATCTTTTGCAT
>CAXBGT010000258.1:0-6385 GCA_963975265.1 uncultured Saprospirales bacterium | reverse complement strand
ACAATGATACTTTATTGCTGAAAGTAAAACCAATTGGGCCAACTTGTCATACAGGAACTGGTACATGCTGGGGTTCTGAGAATAAATCGAATGCATACTTTTTACACGATCTTGAAAATGTAATCAAGGATAGAAGGGATAATCCATCTGACCAATCTTACACATCTTCTTTATTCGCAAAAGGAATTAACAAAGTGGCCCAGAAGGTAGGGGAAGAAGCAGTAGAACTGGTCATTGAAGCGAAAGATGATGATAGGGATTTGTTTTTGAACGAAGCAGCAGATTTGATGTACCATTTTCTGATTTTGTTGGTAGCTAAGGCTTTTAGTTTGGAGGATGTTGTAAAGGTTTTGGACGATAGGAGTAGAGGTGGAAATTAATTGAGTTGTCTTAAAGGGAGATATTTTCTAGTTCGGAATCAAAAAATATCGTTTTGACGCAAGGCGTAGTTCTCTGTTTGATTATTATCTCTTAGAATATTGTTTGGTTAGGTTAGCTTCGTAACGATAATCCTATAGTTGTTAACATATGGTAGAATACAATAACAATTTTGTATTTGATCTTAGCGAGATCATCGAAAGGAGCGTTTTATGTTTTAAACTAGCTTAAGCTCAATGGTAAATCTGTCAATCTCTTCCCTGTAATTCTTCTTACGGCATTGCCTATTGCAGCACCAATCGGGCCCATAGGAGGCTCACCAACAGGCAGAGGCACATCAACTCCTTGTATTAAGTGAACGTCAATTTGCTTGGGTGCATCTTTCATAAGTGCCATGTCGTATGCTCCGTAAATTGTTGGAGATAATTTGCCATCTTTCAGTGTCATCTTTTCATGCAGAGAGGCACTCAGTCCCATAATGATCGATCCTTCACATTGGGCTTTTACTTGATCGGGATTGACCGCTAGACCACAATCTAATACGCACGTTACTTTCTCTACAGAGATCTTGTCACCTTTGACCATCACTTCCACCACATGTGCGCATGGTGATCCTGTGTCTGTAGACAAAGCTATACCCATGGCTCTATTTTCGATTACCTCGTCTGTATAGTTTGCTATTCTGGCAGCTTCTTGCAGTACTTTTTTTATACGTGGTCCTATATCTTCATTAGATAGAATAGACAGTCGGAAGTCTACAGGATGCACGCCGGCCTTAATCGCCATCTCAGCTATAAAACTTTCGATAGCAAAGGTATTGGCAAGCAAACCCAGACTTCTCCACCAGCTCGTCGCAAAAGGTAAAGTTGTATGCCACTGCACTGCTCTATGGTTGGTCACATCCTTATACATAATGTTTGCTCCACGCATTGCACCTATATCAGTACCTAATACCGTATGTAAAGGAGATGGCATCAGTACGGAATTAATCGCTACATCCCCACTTGCGTAATGATGCTCTAACGATTCAAGAATGCCGTTGCTATTCATTTTTCCTTTCATTATATGATGCGTCGGCGGTCTAAAGGTATCGTTCTGGAATTCTTCCTTTCTAGTGAAGAAGTATTTTACAGGTCTGCCAACAGCTTTAGACATCATAGCAGTTTCAATGGCGTGGCTTGTGTTGAGTCTTCGCCCGAATCCTCCACCAAGGTAAGTCCCTATAACATTGACATTTTCTAAGTCCATTCCTAGTGCGTCCGCAACTTGCTTCTGCGTAATCCCGATTACTTGGGTGGATAATTTAATAGTTGCTTTTCCATCTTTGACGTGGGCAACTGCACCATTGGGTTCGATCTGAGCATGGGCACCGATAGGGCTTGTGAATTCCATTGTGATCATATCAGTATCATTTTCTTCCAAAGCTGACCCTTCCTTTTGGGTAATCATTTTATTACCCATTCCTACTTTCAGGATGTCCCTTATGCCTTGTTCTGTCCAAGTCTTAGGTACATCCCATTCAACCTTCACTTTGTTTTTCGCCATGAGGGCTTCCACATAACTATCTGCAATAACACCTATCCAGTTTTCATTTTCTACGATCTTCACAACGCCGGCCATGTTCTTGGCAGCGCTAATATCCGCTGATTTCAATTTGCCACCTACGTGCTCAGGACGGATCACCGTAGCGTAGACCATGTCCGGCATAGTGACATCCATTCCATAGATGGGATCTCCCTTTATCTTGGCTATCTGATCGATTCGACTTATTGGTTTACCGATATATTTGTAATCTTTGGCTAGTTTCAAGGTTGGTACATCAGGCACTTCCCATTCGTTCACCTGAGATGCTACTTGAGCATATGTCATTTGTTTTCCAGCGGCGGAGAAGATTCCATTTTCCACATTCATATCGTCTTTAGCTACGCCTAATAACTTGGCTGCTTCAATAGCCAGCATTTCTCGCATGGTAGCAGCCATTTCTCGTAGTGGAGTAAACAGTTGAGCCATAGAAAGGCTCCCGCCAGTACCAAGTCCATCTACTACACCAGTACTTGTAGCTGCGGTAGTCACTTCTATCATATTAATATCTACACCCATTTCATCCGCCACAATCTGAGCTAGTCCAGTAAAAGTTCCTTGACCCATTTCTACCTTGGGTGAGTGAAGCAGGATCTTATTTTCTTTTGTGATTTCGAACCATAAATTGGGTTTGGTTCCTGATCCAGAATATGGAGGAATCATTCCTTCTGCTATACCAAGTGCTTGTCTTCTAAGTGGATTTCTAAATACGTAAGTGCCTACTGCAAGTAATCCTAAAGTACCCAGTCCTCCTTTGATAAGAAATTTTCTTCTCGATTTACTTTTAGGTTGTTTATCTTCATCATTTTGAATGGACATATATTTGTGATTTTGTAGTGGAGAGAGGTGATTATTTGCTAGCGTTGATTTCGGCTGCGCGATGAATAGCTTTACGCATTCTATAATATGTGCCACATCTGCATACATTTATGATGTTATCATCTATATCTTTATCCGTTGGTTCTGGGATCTCCTTGAGCATGGCCGCTGTTGCCATAATAAATCCGGGTTGACGTATCCACATTGAGGCACGACTAGCTCCGCCCATGCTTGTTGTACTGCGTGTAATTCTTCGCCATTTGATAGACCTTCAATGGTTGTTATTTCTTTCCCTTCTGCATATTTCACAGGATACGAGCACGATCTGACTTGTTTGCCATCGACATGAACTGTACACGCTCCACAAGCTGCTTTACCACAACCAAATTTTGTTCCTTTGAGATCTAGCGTATCTCTGATCGCCCAGAGCAGTGGCGTTTTTTCATCTACGTCTACAGATTTCTTTTCTCCATTTATAGTGAATGATACATTCATTGGTTGAGTAGATTTATTTATTAACTGTATAAATTTGGGATTGATAATGGGTATACGGTCACTTTATTTTTCTGGTATGATAGCTCCACCATTAATCCATTCCTTCACGGCTGCGATATATTCATCTTTGGATACTGGAGGTTTTTCTCTAGGTATACCTTCTGCATCTACTCCAGGATTTCATGCCCAGAGCACTAATTCGTGTTCTGTGAGATGTTTCATAACCTCTTCAACTGACCTTCCACCATTTCTTCTAGGATCCATCATTTGAGTTGCTATTTCTATTCTAGTCTTTCCTTCCCATGTCATGATCTCGGGAACCAATGCCCATTCTGGAGCGCCTGGAACACCTGAGAAATCATTGTTTTCATCTGTATGACAGGTTGAGCAATTGATACTTTTGAGACCATGTCCGTCACTTCCTCTAGGGATACCGAGTGCTCTTGTTACATGACTATCTTCTCCTTTGATCGGTTTATTGCCTGCTGGATGACAATTCACACATCTAGGGTGCGTAAGTACTAACATCATCTTGTCAAATGGGTCTTGTGATTGATGTAAATCATTCTCAGGAGCACTATGATATTTTTCACTTTCATTCTCAGAAGATCCAGCAAAGGAGAATCCAAGCACCAAAATTGTCAATGTAAGTATAGGAGCGATGGTCTTTTTCATGGATGGATATTTAGATCGACAAAATTTAAAATTAATTATTAAGTGTAATTGCCGCTTTTTTTAATTTTTTTCGTGGCATTTAAATTATTAGGAATATCACCTAAAAGTTAAGCGGTAGAGAATTAATTACAACGCGTAGAAAAGCATTGCTGTTGTCTACCAAAGTAGGATTTAAGTTACAATGCAATGCATTTCATTTCGGCTAGTTCATCAGAGCAATCTCACACTTCATCTATTCGCTAAAGGAATCAATAACTTGACTCAGAAAGTGGGGGAGGGAGCCACTGAGTTATTTACATAAGCGAAGGATGATGATAGGGATTTGTTTTCAAATAGAGTGGTAGATTTGATGTGTGTTTTTTTTGATTTTGTTGGTGCCGAAAGGTCTTAGTCTTTTGGTTGTTGTCGTGGTATTGGAATCTAGAGAAAAATAATAAATTCCCAAAAAAAAAGAAGAAGATCAATTACTGATCTCCTTCCGTACTAAATTAAATAAAGGGGGTGTTTTTGAGTTATTTTAATTACTTTATTACCAAAACTTTGTGAGTGTCTATTATTTCGCCACTAGTCTCAATGATTATCAGATATATTCCTTTCGATATATCTAAAATATCAAGTTTGAAATTATCCATCGTAGTAATTGACTTTATATGTCTTACAGTTTTACCATTAACATCTATAAGTTTGATATCAAAAAGTTCATTAGTGGTTTTACCGTCAGTAACCTTGAATGAGACGAAATTTCTTGCAGGATTTGGGTAAATTCCAAATTCTACATCAATTTCAGAATCATTCTCTAAATTATTTCGAGCAATACTGTTGTACGGTTTTTTAAGATCGGGCAATACTTCTTCCAGATTTTGAAGCGCAATATTTTCTATTCCAATAATTTGGTTATTGGATGAACATGCACTTACAATTACATCATCAATATAAATTTGATCTCCATTACCTGATGCATCACATCTTAATCGTAATGTGGTATTGTTGTTAAGTGCTATGTTATCAATTGTTACTGACTCATAGTATCTTGTGCCATTATTGAAGTCTGTACCTCTTGCCCAAGTACTGACAGTCGAATAGGAAGAACCACCATCAGTTGATATTTGCAACCAGAAGTCTTCACCATTTTCCATGCTATTAGGATAATAAGAAAAGTCGATGGTAACTTCATCATAAGATGAGAGTGCCAATATATCTGATGTCATGGATGAACCCACACCACTATTATCTCTTAAGCGTACACTTATTGCACCTGTATTTGGATATTGAGTAACACGTGCACAATCTCCTCCACCGTCATTCCAATTTCCATACCCAGCCTCATATCCATCTGAAGTAATTTCATTACATGGATTACAATCTACATCATTTGGTACACAAGGATTATTATCATCTGGATCATCTCCTATACATACGCCATCGGAATCTTCATCAGTGTACACTCCGCTACATCCACAGTTTTGATCATACACATCGTTAATTGTACAAGCATCACCATCATCACAGGATTGACCAATCAAAGCATCATCTAGTCCTGGACATTCATCAAGAGTGTTACAAACACCATCATTATCGTCATCTGCAACTGCTGTTCCAACGCAGTTACAATCAACATCGAACGCATCGTTGGCTGTACAGGGGTCGCTATCATCGCATGCTTGCCCCTCGTCGCAGTCTTGAGAAATAACTATCAGGTAATCCTCAACTTCTCCGTATGTGAAGTTTTGACAAGGAGTAGCTCCTTCATTGTATTGCATTGAGATTCTCATAGTAGTTGCACCATTGTTACTAGCATCTAACGGAATCGAAATTTGACTGGTAATAGTAGAAGAACCACTTGCAGCAACGACATTTTCACCCGCATCATCAAAATCTCCATCTTTATTAAAATCTATCCAAACCCTCCAAGCTTCATTATATGCAGATGATGCAAAACCAGGAACGAGTGTAATATCATAAGTCATTCCATTGTTAACCTCGGTGTAGAGGTTCGTATAGTCTGCATATCCTCCATTATTTCCAGAGCTATTATCTATTGTATTAAATGTCACTTGTTGGATGTATTCATATGTGGTATTTGAACCTGCAGAAGTGCAAGGGGCAATTATGTTACAAGCATCAATTGGATCATTAGGGCATTCATCCACGTCATCGCATATGCCATCAGAATCTGCATCTGGACAACCATCATTATCACAGAAGTCCGGCGTACCATCATTATCTGTATCAATATTATCATCACCACCTGGACAGATATCGTCTGCATCACACACGCCGTCGTTGTCAGCATCGGCGAAAGAACCTGCACAGTTACAGTTGGCATCTATTATATCATTGGTTGTACAAGCATCACCATCATCACATGAATTACCGATAGTAGTACCATCACAATTATCACAGAAGTCCGGCGTACCATCATTATCTGTATCAATAT
>CAXBGT010000257.1:0-6388 GCA_963975265.1 uncultured Saprospirales bacterium | reverse complement strand
TTTCCTTTTACTGGTTTTTCTGTTTTTAGTCCAATAGTAGTTTCCTGCAAATCAGCATCCTTCGATATGTGAAGCAT
This sequence comes from uncultured Saprospirales bacterium, assembly GCA_963975265.1. Lineage (GTDB taxonomy): Bacteria > Bacteroidota > Bacteroidia > Chitinophagales > Saprospiraceae > CAJXUU01. The sequence continues at coordinate 6,311 of CAXBGT010000257.1, read as the reverse complement.
TTGTGATTGTAAGGAGTTCTTTGTCTTGTCGTATCGTGACTGGTACGCGAGATCCGTAGCATAATAATCATCGACAACTAATGAATGGTCTACACTAAAGCTTGCTATCAAAGCAGTTACCACCACTCCTACAAATATGATATAGAAGATTGTAATGCCGTGTCCCCAGTGAAATTTGCTAAACATAATTTTTCTATTTACTTGGTCCTAAAAAGGTAGTGGTAGTTTCATCAATTTGTATCCCATTACCATATACTTTGACTTCTAGTTTTGTACTTCTTTTTGTGATTTCATCCTTAGGGATTTTAATAAATAATGCTCCTTCCGATACTTTATTAGCCACAGTTATTGGTGGTGCTCCCACAGGCTCGAATATTATATATTCAGAACCTTCCACGCCAAAAGTTATGTCTACCTCTTTATCCGATTTATTGATCAATTGATAATTGTACAAGTTACTTATGTAGCCGTCTTCTGTGGCTTGATATAACATTCCAGGTGTACGTAAAAGCAATGTCTCTACTTGAGATCTTGACAAGAATAGAAAAGACTCTAATCCCATCAATGCAAAGAGAACAAGCGAATAAGCTGCCACTCTTGTATTCCAGATGGTGGTCTTTTTCTTTACTATCCCATTATAACTATCTATTCTGATGAGCCCTTCTGGTTTACCGATTTTAACCATGACTTCGTCACAAGCATCCATACAAGCAGTGCAATTGACACATTCTAATTGTACTCCGTTTCGGATATCTATTCCTGTAGGACAGACTTGTACACAAAGGCTACAATCGATGCAATCTCCTTGTGGTTTTATCTCCGCTTTGAGATCGCCAAACATAGTATCTATTGCATCTGATGAACAAGCTGCACTTTTTGATTTGCAGGCGCCACATCCATTACTACAGGAACTCTTCATTGGTTTTTTGGTGTTTTGAGATTTTACCAATTTACCTCTAGGTTCTCCTCTTTCGAAATCATAAGAAACAGCGAGTGAATCTTCATCCAATAGGACCCCTTGTAATCTTCCGTATGGGCAGATAGTTGTACATACTTGTTCTCTCAGTACAGAAAATACACCATAGAATACTGCTGTGAAAATCACCATAGCAATGAAGCCAACAAAGTGATCTCCAATAGGATCTGTTGCGATCTTCCAAACCTCTTTCACACCAATAATATAAGATAGAAATGTGTGAGCTATCAAAACAGAAATGGCGATGAAGACAGCCTGCTTTAAAGTTTTCTTCCAAATTTTGGTTGTATTCCAAGGTGCCTTAGCCAGTCTTTTTTGAGCATTTGCATCTCCTTCGATCCAGTATTCGATCCGACGAAAAACCAGTTCCATAAAAATGGTCTGCGGACACACCCAACCACAAAATAATCGACCATAGATCACTGTAAATAATGCAATGAATATGATAAAGATCAACATAGCTATTACAAAGAGATAGAAGTCCTGTGGCGCAAAATATATTCCAAACAAGATAAACTCTGTTTCTAATATATTCAGAAGCACAAACGATTTACCGTTCCACTCTATGAAAGGAAGCCCAAACAAGATGAGTAGTAAAATGTATGATACATATTTACGATAGTCGTAAAACTTACCTTTCGGCATTTTCGGATAAATCCAAACACGCTTACCAGAGCTATCTACCGTTGATATTTGATCTCGATACAGCTCTTCGTCTTGTGTTTCTATGCTTGGTTTAATATCACGCATTATACTATTTTTCTTCTGAGATCACTACCTGTGGTTCCTCGTAAAGCACACCTTGGATTGCCTTGGGATTAGGAGGGTTTGTCCCTTTTAGACTCTTGATATAACTTGCTACTTTGACTATAGTAGTGGGTTGTAGTTGAGACTTCCACGCAATCATACCTTTTTCTGGGACACCATTTTTGATCGTGGCATACACATCTTTTACATGTCCACCATGGATCCAGTAGTCATCAGTAAGATTGGGACCAACAGTACCTTGACCATCTGGGCCGTGACATGCGGCACAACTAGCTATGTATATCTTCTGCCCTACGGCCAATGCATCTGCATCAGTAATTACAACTAGATTTTTCTCATCAATAGAGTTGGTCTGTCTTGCAGCGAATGCATCTTTTTGGTCTTCCCCTTTTTGTATAGCAATTTCATATTCTTCTTGTTGTGAATAACCGAGATCAGAAAAATGATAGACATAGACATAGCCAATTCCTATAACAATAGATAGATAGAAACCATAGAGCCACCAAGGTGGTAAGCTGTTGTCTAATTCTCGTATACCATCGTAATCATGATCGAGAATGATATCAGCTTCCTTATCCATAGGAGCCAGATTCCAAGCTTTGTCGTACATCTTGGCCAGCCATGATGGAGCATTGATGTTGACTTTTGGTTTAGGTTCGATACCTTGAGCTCTTAATGCTTCTTTGCTATTGTGCTCTATGAGTGTCATGGCAAGATTCCAAAGTGTAATGGCTGCACCGATAATTATTATTGCACCTAGTACAAAAATGATGTTCTTCATCACCCAAGTCATGTAGGGGTTTGATTGTACTTTTCCAGCTGCAATCACTATTTCAGGCATCAGGCTCATTGTGATGATCGGAATCGATCGAAATATATGTTTGTTTTTCATTTTTAAGATAATTATACTTCGCTAATAGGTTCATCATCCGCAAGTGGCAGGTTAGCAATATGTTGCAACTCTTTTCCATCCTTTACAAATGCCAGGTAAATGGACATAGTGAATATGATGAAGAAGGTAATCAAGGCAAATAGTGCCATCCAGTTTATATTACCTGCTGTTTCTAATATGTGTTTGTACATAATCTATTTTTTAGTTGATGACAGATTTTACTTCGGTTTAATATCAGTTCCTAGTCGCTGTAGATAGGCTATAAGTGCTACGATCTCTTTGTCTTCAAGTTGTTCTTGTTCTACCCCTTGTTCTCTTAGCTCGTCAGCGATTCGCTTGGCTTGTGCTTTAAGGTCATCCACTGCTCTATCTTCAAATCCAGATGGATATGGAGTGTTCAGCATTTTAAGCACTTTGATCTTAGCTGCAGTATAGTCTGTATTCAAATCTTGGTCTAGCAACCATGGATACGGAGGCATGATAGATCCTGGTGACATACTTTCTGGTTCGAGCATATGATTATAATGCCAGCTATGGGGGTATTTTCCTCCAACACGATGCAGATCTGGTCCTGTTCTCTTACTTCCCCAGAGATGAGGTCTGTCGTAAATGAACTCTCCTGATTTACTAAATTCACCATATCGTTCTGTCTCTGACCTGAATGGCCGTACCATCTGAGAGTGACAGCTGACACATCCTTCTTTGATGTATAAGTCTCGTCCTTCTAGCTCAAGCGGGGTATAAGGCAGTACACTCGCTATTTTGGGAACATTCTTATCTATCACTAGCATTGGGAATATCTCTACTAATCCTCCGATGACAACTACAATGGCACTTGCGATTAGCATTTGTATCGGTCTTCTTTCAATCCATCTATGCCAGTGCTCCCCTTTATGCGCCACATGCTTCTCTCTTGCGGGAGCTGAAGAATCTACATTCTCAATTAATGTTCCAGCTCTACTGGTCTTATAGAGGTTGTAAGCCATAAGGAATACACCAGTTATATATATTGTGCCTCCTAAAGCTCTGAGTGCATACATAGGTAATATCTGAGTTACGGTCTCTAAGAAGTTTCCATAAGCTAAGAATCCGTCCGCTGTGAATTTTTTCCACATCAAACTTTGTGTCCATCCAGCCCAGTAGAGAGGAACTGTATAGAAAAGTGTCCCTAACGTACTCAACCAGAAGTGAGTATTAGCCATTTTGACAGAGAATAACTTAGTCCCATATAATCTTGGCCATAACCAGTATAGGATTCCAAAGGTCAACATACCATTCCATCCGAGCGTACCTACATGCACATGGGCTACGGTCCAGTCGGTATAGTGACTGATTGCATTGATGGACTTGATACTAAGTAATGGGCCTTCTAGTGTAGCCATACCATAAGCGGTTACGGCTACTACCATGAATTTTAGTATTGGATCCTTTCTTACTCGGTCCCAAGCGCCCCTCAAGGTTAAAAGTCCGTTCAACATTCCACCCCATGATGGAGCGATAAGCATGATACTAAATGCTGTTCCTAATGATTGAGCCCAGTCAGGAAGTGAAGTATACAACAAGTGATGCGGTCCTGCCCATATGTATATGAATATCAATGCCCAGAAGTGAATGATTGACAACTTATAAGAATAGACTGGCCGATTAGCCGCTTTAGGTAAGAAGTAATACATCAATCCTAAATAAGGAGTAGTCAAGAAAAATGCCACAGCATTATGACCATACCACCATTGAATCAATGCATCTTGGACCCCCGCAAATACTGGAATACTGTTCCACATATGCACAGGGATTTCGATATTTTTGATCACATGAAGGAGCGTAACCGTCACCCATGTGCCGATGTAAAACCAGATGGCTACGTATAGGTGGTTTTCTCTTCTTTTAAGAATGGTACCAAACATATTCAGTCCAAACACAATCCAGATCAAAGCGATCGCAATATCAATAGGCCACTCTAATTCTGCATATTCTCCCGAGCTGGTGAACCCTAATGGCAAAGTGATCGCAGCGGCGACTATGATCAGTTGCCAGCCCCAGAAATGGATTTTTGATAGTAAATCACTATACATTCGAGCCTTGAGCAACCGTTGTAGTGAGTAATATACTCCCATAAAAATACCGTTACCAACGAAGGCAAATATCACAGCATTAGTATGCAGTGGACGAATACGCCCAAAGGTAAAGTACTGAGTTAAGTTAAACTCTGGCCATACAAGTTGTAGTGCTGCCCAAAGACCGACGAGCATACCTACAATACCCCATACGGTAGTGGCTATGCCAAAGTCTCTCACGATTTTATTATCGTAGCTAAAGTTTTCAATTTTAGACATTTTGGTTTGATTTGTTTTTACTTACTGAATTATTAGTTTTTTGATCTTTTTCAACTGGTGCAAGCATGTCATCATCTATCAGTATTCGCATTGCTGGTGTGAAGTCATCTTCATATTGACCATCATTGACTGCCCAAAAAAAAGCTAAAAGAAAGCCTCCAGCAACCAATAAACTCACAATGATGATGTATAGAATTATGTACATTATTTAGATCATTATTTATGGATGCAAGGTAGATGTGAGACAAAATCTCTCTGATGATTTAAATCAACAAGAGACATGATGTAAATCATGTCTCTGGGGATTTGTCGAATGCCGAAAAGTTAGTATCCTTAGTATAAATTGTTTATAAAAATGCTGTAGAGGAATTCGATTTTTTGGATCGGTCCGCTAGTACTCCTAATAGAGGAAATGTTAATATTTCAATGTTGAGCTCTCATCTCCTGTAGTGCTTCATATGCGTGAGTGGCGTACATAAGTGCTGGTCCACCTCCCATCATAACGGATACGTTGATGGTTTCAATGATTTCTTCATCTGTAGCACCTGCTATTATTGCATCATTGAGGTGATAGGTGATACATTCTTTGCACCTAATTGAGATTGAAATACCAAGTGCAATCAGCTCCTTTGTTTTGTTAGGCAGTGCTTCAGTCGCAATGGACGATTTATGCAATGCTGCGAAGTGTTGCATCATATCAGGGCTTGCTCCGCCAAGTTTTCTCAATACTGATTTGATATGTTTGTACTGCTCTAGGTAGCTCATGATTTTAGTTTTTTTTGATCACTTTAATACTGTTCCAATAAGTAATTAATTACATCTGTAGAGGTAACGATACCCTTTAGATGTCCATCTTCTAAGACTGGCAATGCGTGGTATTTTCCGCTAGAGAGTAATTTTGCTGCATCTCTGATTTCGTCCTTAGTATCCACTGTGTCAAGTTGTTTTGTCATGACTTGCTCTATTTTGAGGCCTTCATAGATCTGAGTATTGACTTTGGAGTCTTGACTTTCTGATACAAATGATATTCTTTCAATATCGTTTTTGCTGATCATCCCAATCAAATCATTACCTGAAACTACAGGGATGTGATGAATGTTTTTCTCAGCAAATATGTTTGCTACTTCTTTTACATTGTTAGTGATATTGACCGTGATAGGATTAATGGTCATGATCGTTGATACATGTTCTCTCTTTTTCATACCTATTTATTCTATTTGTGTGTTAATTTATTTTTACTTTTTTGATGTGTTATAGCCTAACATTTTATATAATGGACAGGTACCAAAAATTGCTGTTAGTATTAATACTGCACATATTATGAGTGCTATGATAGCCAATG
>CAXBGT010000256.1:0-6555 GCA_963975265.1 uncultured Saprospirales bacterium | reverse complement strand
TAATTTCTCCTGTACATGCATCAAAAGCAACTGGAATTGACCAATTGGCCTCAGTATCACATGAAAAGTCTTGGGAAAAAGTATATCCATCAGTTGGACAATTTGCAAATACTGGTGCATTTCCATTTATTACTTGGTAGACAACTGTTTCTTCATTTGACCATGATAGATCCACATTACAATCCGCAGCTTCTAGAAGGGCAACAATTGTAGGACCTACAACTGGAATAGCCCCAATAGGTAATAGTGTTAATAAATCTTGACCAGGCACAGTCGCAGTTCCACAAACTCCCGCTGGCTTATTTGGCCATCCTGATACCATTCTTATCGTTATTTCTCCTTGTCCTTTAACATTCACAGGAACTGAAACACTACTCCCTGATAAACTTGAACCATCTTCAATTTCGTAATCGAACGCTCCATCACCATCTGTATCGGCTACAACCACAGCACCACCTCCATCTCCACCAAGTAAACTACTTAGAAGTTCTAATACAACTTGTGCAATAGTTTTACCACAACCGAGCGCATTGTACAATGAGCCAAAAGGCTTCCATGAAATGGATCCTAATCCATAATCAATACAAATACAGAAACCGAATACATCACAAATAATACTTATTCCTGGTAAATCCCCTACTGTAGTTTCGCCACCTCCAGATTCCGGATTAAATCCTAAGGTTTCAAAATTATAATTGATGAATACTGCTTCCTCTGCACAACCTATAAGTTTTGATTTAGGAGTGATACTAGAACCAACTAAATCAAAAGGTACCGAAATACTAAAAAAACTACATGCTAGTGTTAATTGAGGATCTACCGAGATTGCACACACATCTACTGGATTCATTTCACAATTGGATTGGCAATTTAAGCCATCGTTATAAACAAAAAAAGACTGACATTTTGTTGTCGGACAAGGGCCATTCGGTCCACATGTTACATTGCCTGTTTTTTCTCTTGTTACACAAAGTGTGTAATCTGCAGTTTGATTCGTAGCTGGGGCATTCACTGCATAGGGAGTTGTTGGATTCCAATAAGTAGCAGCACCTGAACCAATCTTGACTGTTCCATTCATTGTCTGTCCTGTTGGCAGTGTAGGTGTAATAATCGCTGATACATTTAGAGTGCCAGACCCAAGACATCCTCCTTGATTAGATAAAGAAAAATCGAAATTTGGTTTAGTTTGAATATGTACATTTGATACATCAGTAATATCTGATGCTACACAATTATTTGGATCATCTGCAGTAAACCTAAATGAATAGCATCCCGCGATTGTATAATTGTAATTATCTCCATTTATTGTACTAGCTGCGCCTGCTGGACCACTTTCTAATGACCAAGTTCCTATTTGTGAGGATCCCATTTCAAACAAACTAGAAAGGTATAAGACACCTGAAGGTTGACCACAATCTAAGGTGAATGTAGGTATCAACTCAGCGGTAGGGGTCAAAACGACATCTACTGTCAAACTAGTATTAATCATCTGACCAGTACCAGGACATATGTAGTTATAACGTATGGTATGTCTACCTAATCCCGATGAAGAAGGATTAAAATTCCCAGTATTATTTCCCGTATTTGTTACTCCCATGGTCACACTAGTAAATGTACCATTATCAAGACAAATTGGATCACCAGCATTATTAGTCGCCGTTATAGCTAACGCCTGCGGTCCATCATTTGTACATATTACTTGAGGTGATGAAGATGGACTAGGTGAACCCGCTATCGTAAACATAAAATCCTCTGGAGCAGGACAAGGTGGGGGAGTAATAGTTACTGTTGCAGTACACGATAACGTATCAAAATCATTATTTATTACAGTTAAAGTAACTGTTTGATTACCTAAATCTCCAAGGCCAAAAGAGTTCGGTGTTACCGATAATGTCAGGGGTTCACAATCATCCTCATCGGAACTGCCGTCATTTATCATATCCGGCGTTATAGTCGCTGTACAATCAGGGCCTATTGCAGCAGTAGCATTCTTACAAGATACTATCAAATCACATTGTCCTTGGACATTTCCTGCAATTAACAATAGCATAAATAAGGTTAGTACGGGTAATGATTTAGTCTTTAAATAGCTAACAAAAGAGATTAAACAATAATCTGTAGCTCTCGCTACTATCAGGTTGATATTCATTAAGGTTGATTTTAAAAATAAATGTTAACACAAACATACAGTTTTTTGTTGTCTACGTATACTATTTGTTGAGAATTTGAAACAAAAAAATTACACTCTCTAATTTTATTAAAATTCTCGAAACTTCTGCAGATACAAAAAAACAGACTGTTTTTTTCAAAACTAAAAGTTATCCACAATATAAAGGAGGTAATTTAGCTTTCCTCTAAAAAACTAAAAGTTGTCCCCGTTTTAGGGATTACTTTTGTGCTTTATGTTAGTCTTATGCTCATTCGACTTGCCATTATTATCAATTGATTTACGGATCTTTGGCAGGTGAGTTTAGAAGACAAAATAGATCAGCTTTTTGGTAGAATTGACATTTTGAGCAAGAAATTGTCGGATGTTAAGAAGGAAAATGTAAAGATCAATAAGGAGAATGTTCAGTTAAAGCGCAGGATAAATTCACTAGAAAATAGACTGAATAATAAGAATAGTACTAATAGCTCAATCCCCTCATCAAAAGATGAAAATAGAGTTAAATCCAATCAATCCCTTCGGGAAAAGACAGGTAAAAAGACTGGTGGGCAAAAAGGAAGTAAGGGGACGACTCTAAAAATGCATGATAATGTAGATCATTTTATCGACCATAAACTAGATTTCTGCACAAGTTGTGGAGAAGAACTCGTTGGTGTTCAAGAATTCAGAGGCAAGCGCCAAGTTGTTGACATCCCTCCAATAAAACCTATTGTCACAGAACATAGAATATATAGTACAATATGCCAATGTGGTAAAGAACATATCCCCAACTATCCTAAGGAAGCCTCCGCACCAATAAGTTATGGAAGTAGTGTAGAAGCGGTAATTGGCTATCTAAGCGTCGGTCAATATATGTCTATGCAAAGAATAACTGATTTTTTTGACCAAATGCTCAATATCAGTCTTAGTCAAGACACTATAAGTAACAAGTTAGAAAGTCTCATAAAGCGATGCTTACCATTCTATAATTTGATCAGGGAGAGAATAGAGCAATCAAAAGTGGTAGGAGCTGATGAAACCGGATGTATCGTTAATGGAAAAAAATGGTGGATGTGGACTTGGCAAAATTCCATATTGACATATATCGCTGCATCTGATAACAGAGGTTACAAATCCATAATAAACCACTTCCCCAACGGACTTCCGAATACAATACTTGTCAGTGATTGCTGGGCGGCACAACTAAAAACTCCGTCATTCCTAAAGCAGAGTTGTTTAGCACATATACAAAGAGAGTTGAAATATTTCATTCAAGGCTATAAGAGTGCATGGAGTAAGAAATTCTTAAAATTAATATATCAGGGTTTGGCACTAAACAAGAAGATTCAACAACACGGATTCACCAACTACGTCGATCAGATTCAAAAAATAAAAGATAATTCTTCCAAGCTGCTGGCACAGAATATCAAAAGTCCCCCAAAGCTTAAAACCTTAAAGTCACGACTTATAAAACACAGTCAATCACTATGGGGCTTTCTAGATTATATGGATGTACCCCCAGATAATAATGGCTCCGAAAGAGAAATCCGTAACGTAAAGGTAAAACAAAAGGTATCTGGTCAATTCAGGTCTGAAAAGGGAGCACACCTATTTGCTATAATCCGGTCTGTATATGATACTGCTCGTAAAAACAATGGTAAAGTATTTGATGCCTTGTCTTTAGTTGCTAAATTTGTACCTGAGTAGTTACAAATTCTCATACATTAGTGTGTATGACAAAGTGCACTAAGCGGCACATTTCTTTATCACCTGTTCAACGATAGACCATGCTTTGCTATAACTGTAGCAACGAAGGGTAGCAATTGCGTTAGCCCCATTGACGCTCCATTTCTGTCCAGACAAATTCATTCTTTGCTGAATAACACTTCTATGCGCCGCTTCTATCGGTCCTGATTCTATCATGTAGTTCCTATCTCTAAAAGTTTTGTACCGCATCCTTTCTTACCGCATCCTTTCTTCATGCTCTTCATAATATTTCAGGAGTTTAGTCTTGGCTTCCTTAGAGACATTATTTCTGCAGGACATCCTTGATACATTCTGAATGACTTTATATATTCCATCATCCCGAAGGAGCTTCAGTTGTTCTTCTAACCAATATCTCTTCTTTTCTGATTCTCGAAAATGTGCATTACTTAACACTACTAGCTTTTCTTTGGCATGAAAAAAATCTAGTATTTGAACGCATCCTGGGTAATTGTCTTCACACCATTTCCATATCCATGAGGCACCATCACCCACGACGACTAGATGCTTATAACTTGTGATATGCCTTTCTAGTTTTGGGAAAAAATCATGAATGCTTCCTAGGTGACTACAATATACTGTATCTACTATCTCTGACTTACCTTTCTGTATATCAAATACTTTGGAGCCATTAAATACTCTTGCTAACTTAAGCTCTTTCCATCCACTCTCTCTTGTAAATAACATCGAACCATCCATCATCAGATACGTTGGATCTTCATTATCTGTGTCTTCCAATTTAGGGATTAAAGGTTCAATATTTAACTTTATTGCCTTCTCTAGCAAATTACCATATGTAGTGCATACTCTCCATATTTGTTGGTCAGAAATCGTTAAACCGAGTAGTTTATTAGCTAATTCACTAGCCTCATGATAAACTCCTATTTGTCCAAGTAAACAAACATCTGCTTGAACCTTCGCTGTCATGTTAAATCCGCTATTATTTGGACATAGAATATGAGATTTTGGAAGCTCAAGGCGTCCAACTTTGGTCAGGACTATTTTTTACTATTTCTACTCGCAAGAACTTTACCTCGGCTTTCTTTTAGAACTTCAAGCATCACTTTATTTCCTAATTCCAATAACCGATCCTCGTATTCAATCGGGTCAGTAGTTTCCGATTGCTCATCGATATAGGTATCTAATCTGGTTTCTATCATTCTCACGATGGAGTCAATTCTAGCTTGCTTTTCCATCTGATAAAAAAATTGTGACTTGTTAAAATATAGGTTGAAATTCAAAAATACACCTTTTGTGCATTTTGTCATACACACAATACATTATCTAATGAACCATTTAACTCAAAATATGCTACATTTACATTTAAATAAAAGTGTAGTATCTTTCACAACTAGCTATTCGAGATATGGCATCGATTACTTTTGAATTTCCACAGAAAATACGCTTATATGTAAGTATTACATTCTTTATACGAATTCGTCCATAATTAGTTACTCTCATTTTGCACCATATCATATCCTAGGCAGGCCAAAATAAATGCGACATTATTAATCCCCAGAATTATTAAAACAGCATAATTAACATTATTAGATATAATTTTTCATTTTTGCTCTTGAAAAAACATTTAAAAACCACATCATGACCTTATTTAACTTCGTAAAGAAGAACACCTTCCTTATAATTCTATTTTCAACCTTAGGTGTACTTAGTGTTTTCCTTCCTTGGATACATTATCCTAGACTTGGATTAATAATTAAAGGTTATGAGGGTGATGGAGTATTGATATCTATTATATTCGCTGCAATTCTATTTATAAATCTATACTCCAATTGGAGACAAGGAGGTAAAAACAAAAAACGATATAATATAATCACTGCAGTACTATCATTGATTATATTAGTTCTGAGCATCTATAAAATATATGCCTTCTATGAAGATATTTATAGCTTTCAAAGCAATGACCCAATTATTAGTTATGCAGGAGCGGGGGTAAACCTTAAGTATGGGTTATATGTCATAGCTGCTCTTAGTTTTGTTTGTTTATTCCTTTCTAGTATTGGCAGTTTATTCACAAAGACCAAGCATCTTATTATATTAGGCTTGATAATTACTATGGCTGGAGGTACTTCATACTTGGTATATCAAAAAATGAACAGTTATGACCAGTTAGATAAAATTGAAATTGAAGAAAACCTTAATAGTCACTTTGACAATATGAGTAATGCTTTGAGAACGAAGCGAACAGATCAATTTGTAGAATACATACATCCAATTTTGTATCAAAGCATAGGTGGGAAAAAGAAATTGGCAGAACTAATGTCCGAACTTTATAATGACCTTACAGTAAAAGAGACTAAAATACTAAAGGTATTTAAAACAAAAACCAAAGGAGATGCTATTCAAGCATTACTTTTGCAAAGTATAACATTTGTAAGCGGCATGGAAGAGACTACAACCAATAACAAATCTTTTGCTTTCTCTTATGACGGTGGTAATACATGGATATTCGCTGGTATCGAGAATCGTACTTTTGATGAGATGAAGAAGATATTACCTGAATTGTTTGAGGAGTTGCGATATTCGTAAGGTAATATTCTAGAAAAAAAACTATGACTTATTCTTCTTTTCCACCTCCGCAATCAAATCAGGAAAAAAGGCATTAAATCCATCTTGAATCTCATCAA
>CAXBGT010000255.1:0-6577 GCA_963975265.1 uncultured Saprospirales bacterium | reverse complement strand
GCAATATATTTGAGAATACCCATCTTAGGCCAGACAAGCTTACCTGTCCGTGAACGGGTACCTTCTATGGCCCACATAAAATGTTTGTTTTGATCGACTAGGTGTAATATGAAATATCGCAGAACAGCCTTATAAAGAGGATTATCTTTAAATGATCTTCTGATAAAAATTGCCCCTGACTTTCTACCAATGTCTCCTAACCCAAAAAAACTCATATTAATCCCAGCAAAAATGTGTGGAATAGGTAAGCCATGACGTGCCAATGCAATTGCTAAAACCAGCATATCTATATAGGTCTTATGGGTCATCACAAAAGCTACAGGATGCCGCCTCATTATTTTCGCCAATTCTTTGACCTCTTCTGGATTGGTATCTATCGTACGCTCATATGCTCTACTTAGTATGTATTGAGAAGCTTGGACAGCTAGAGAATGAACGAGCGGGTTCTGTTCCGTATACAATTCCTTAAGATATGATTCCGCCTCTTTCGTCACCTGATCAAGATCTTCTCCATACTTGCTCGCATGTGTATTTAGAATTTGCAAATACTTTGAATCGGACAGTATATCTACCATTGTTTGTTTTAAGAATTATTGGAAGTTCAAGTTAATTAGTTTTTCTGGATTAAGTAAACTTTTTGTTTTTGGATATAAGAAAATAAGCTTGTTGTGTCTATGCGACTAAAGTCACATGACCTTTATTTGGAACCACTAAAATATCAAATTTGTGATAAAAAAAATGCCCAAGCATCAAAGACACTCAGGCATTCTATATTTCTAAAACATCAAATACAAATTTGAAATTCGTACTTATAAATTAACCTCCGAAATCATCAAAGGCGACATTCTCTTCTGGGATTCCCCAATCATCCGCCATTTTGATTACAGACTGGTTCATCATTGGAGGTCCACAGAAGTAAAGTTCTAATTCTTCGGGAGCTTCGTGCTTTTTCAAGAATTCATCAATTACCACATTGTGCACATATCCTTTGAATCCGTCATTGTTAGGATCATCGAGATCTTCTTTTAAAGTCCAGTTATCCTCAGGAAGTGGATTATCAAGTGCAATCGCAAATCTGAAGTTAGGAAATTGTTTCTCTATCTCTCTGAACTCCTCTACATAAAATAACTCTTGTTTAGTTCTACCACCATAGAAAAAAGTAACCTTTCTTCCTGTTTTTAAGGTATGAAAAAGGTGATATAAGTGAGATCTCATTGGTGCCATTCCTGCACCTCCACCCACATACAGCATTTCGGCTTGGGTAGGCTTAATAAAAAACTCACCATAAGGACCTGATATTGTCACCTTATCCCCGGGCTTACAACCAAATACATAAGAAGAGCAAATTCCAGGATTTATATCTTCATATCCTTCCCATTTTCTTGATCCATCGGCATTTCTACCCCATTTGAATGGTGGTGTTGCAATTCTTATAGTCAAAGAAACTATGTTTCCTTCCGCAGGATGATTCGACATTGAGTAAGCTCTAAAAACTTCCTCTTCGTTTTTCATAGTAAGACCAAACATCTTGAACTGTTCCCAATCTTTTTGAAATTTATCAGGTGAATCATGGTATTTTGGATGCGCAGTGATATCCATATCTTTGTAATCGACTGTGATTTCTGGTACATCTACTTGGATATAACCACCCGCTTCGAAATCTAATGATTCTTCAGGGATACTAATATCCATGTCTTGTCTCACTTTCACTTGACAAGCCAATCTTTTTCCCTCAGCGGCTTCTTTACGTGACATATGATCCATCTCAGTGGGAAGTATATCACCACCACCATCATGTACGTGACACTCACACATTGCACAAGTACCACCTCCCCCGCAAGCTGAAGGCAAGAATATGTTTTTATCAGAGAGTGCAGACAACAATGTTTGTCCAGGCTGAACGATCATTGGATTGTCCTTATCACCGTTTACTATGATCTGTACATCACCTTGAGGAATGAGTTGCTTTCTAGCATAGATCAACATTGATGACAATAATAATATCACACCACAGAACACAAGAAGTGCCCATGCTACAGTCATATAAGAAAATAATGTTATCATTAACATGTTTTTATGTTTATGTTTTATTGTTGTAAATCCAAGAATATACTCAGAAATACATTTTTAAAATGCACTTGGATCAATTCCCATCAAACTCATGAATGCTAGTCCCATAAGACCCGTTAGCATGAATGCCATCCCTAATCCTCTAAGTGCTGGAGGTACTTGACTGTACTTGATCTTTTCTCTGATCGCAGCTATAGCAATGATTGCTAAGAACCAACCAAATCCCCCTCCTAAACCAAACGATACTGACTCCATAAAGTTGTATTCTTTTGAAACCATGAAAAGCGATCCTCCTAAGATCGCACAATTCACTGTAATCAACGGTAGAAAAATACCCAATGAGTTATATAGCGATGGAGAAAATTTCTCAACTACCATCTCTACCAATTGCACCATTGATGCAATCACTGCTATGAATAATATCAATCTTAGAAATGTAAGATCAGTGCCTAAGATTCCTCCCTCAGACAATAACCAAGTATTGATAATCCAATTGATCGGCATTGTAATACCCAATACGAATATGACAGCCAACCCAAGCCCAAATGCAGTCTTTACAGTCTTAGAAACCGCTAAGTAAGAACACATCCCAAGGAAGTATGATAAAGCCAAGTTCTCGATGAACGCTGACTTTATGAAAATATTTATTAACTCTCCCATTTTATAGTTATTTATAGTCACTGTTCGGAAACAGATCTAATTTAATTTTCAAATTACGATACATCTATTAATGATGGATTCCATGCTCTATGTGCCCAAATGATAGCACCTATGACGAACATTGCAGAAGGAAACAGTACCATAAGATTATTATTTGCATACCATCCTAATCCCCAAGTTGTAGTTGTGTCAAGAATATATTCTGGAGTATTACCAATTATTTTAGCACCAAACAATTCTCCTTTACCAAATAGCTCCCTTACGAATGCTACCATTAATAAAATGATTCCATATCCAACCCCATTTCCTATCCCATCTAACATGGACTTGTATGGTCCGTTTGCCATAGCGAATGCTTCCAAACGCCCCATAACTATACAATTGGTAATGATCAATCCGATGAAGACAGATAACTGTTTGTAACTATCAAAAGCTACTGCCTTTAATGTAAGCTCCACTATTGTTACTAATGTTGCAATTATGATCAACTGCACGATCATTCTTACCGCTTTGGGAATCGAATTCCTTAGCGCAGATGTAATCATGTTAGAAAACATAGTCACGAAAACCACAGCGATTGCCATTACTAAGGCATTTTTCATACCTGTTGTTACTGCTAGTGCAGAACATATGCCTAGTACTTGTACAGTTACCGGGTTATTACTATCTAATGGGTCTGTAAGTAATTTCCTTTCAGCTTTACCAAATCCTATTGAGGATTGTTTTGCTGCTACTTGTGCTTGTGCCATTATTTCTATTTTTTATTATCTGAATGCAGTCCAAAAACTACAATATCAATATCATTAAATTAAAGTCAATTAAGATTTCTCCATTTTGTTAAGAACTGGACCATAGTAATTCAACCCTCTCTTCAACATCTCTCCTACTCCATCCGCAGTAATTGTAGCACCAGATATACCATCTACTTGCCAAGTTGGCTCTTTAGCACCACCTTTAATTACAGCAACTCCAGTAAAATTTCCAGCTTTATCATAAATTGATTTACCGATAAATTGTTTTTTCCAGGCTGCATTATCTTTGATCTCAGCTCCTAATCCAGGTGTTTCACCTTTGTGATCAAAATCAACACCTGCAATTGTTTTCAAATCTTTTTCAAGCGCAATATTTCCCCAGATGACATCCCAAAGTCCTTTTCCTTGTACCGACAGAATAGTAAACTCGTTACTTCCATCATTAAATTTATACATTGGTAATATTCTTTCAGATTCAGGTTTTTTCGCCTCTTTGTTGATATCAACATTTTCAGCTAATCCTCCTTTATAACCCGCATCTTCAACTTGTGCAGGAGTTAAGAGGTTTCCTTTCATATCGTATACCTCTTGCGTGATACTGCTGTCAAAGATCTCTTGTACTTTCTCAACAGGAAGTGAACTAGCATCTATTCCCAATTTGTTCTGAACGGCCGCTAAGATTGCTTTTTTAGCATAGATAGCTTCGTTGAGATCGTGTGTTCCTTTCAGACCAGTATACATTAATGACAAGACCAGTGCTACTAGCGATGTCATAATCAATACGAATCTTACAATTTGATTTGTACTATGCATGTTTCATTCTTTTTGACATGTTAGACTCTAACACGTAATGATCAATTAATGGTGCGAATGTGTTCATAAATAATATTGCCAACATCCATCCTTCAGGATACGCTGGGTTCAGTACTCTCACAATCATTCCGATGAATCCTATCATGAATCCATAAATCCACTTGCCCGTATTCGTACCTGATGCAGTAACTGGATCCGTTGCCATGAATGCCATCGCAAATAAGAATGACCCCATAAATATCTGACCATAGACAGGTACTTCCATAAATGGTGTAGCTCCCCAGGCATTAAGTAATAAAGACATGGTAATACCTCCAATTAACATACTTAACATTATTCTCCAACTAGCGACCCTAGTAATAACCAAGAATAATGCTCCAATGATAATAAGAGGTTTAGATGATTCACCAATAGATCCAGGAATAGTCCCCCAAAACATTTGTGAAGGAGAGAATGTAGCTGTTACGTTTTCCCATCCACCTTGATAAGCCAAGGCTAATGGTGTAGCACCACTATATCCATCAACGATATGTGTACCAGCTTCATTGAAGGTGGCGACACCCATAATTTCAAATAAGCTATTGAATAAACCATGCGCCCAAGAATAAGATGCTTGAGTACCTTCTGCTAATGTATTATAGCCAGAAACCCATACTTCATCTCCAGCTATAGTAGTAGGATATGCAAAGAATACAAATACTCTTGCTAATAAAGCTACATTCCAGATATTCATCCCTGTACCTCCAAATGCTTCTTTACCAATAATAACTGCAAATGCCACAGCTACAGCAAGAATCCATAACGGTACATCCGGTGGCATTATCAATGGAATCAATGCTCCTGACACAAGAAATCCTTCTTCAATCGCATGGCCTTTTTTAGCTGCAAACCAGAATTCAATACCAAGTCCTACAACGTGAGCGACAATAAAGATTGGCAACATCTGAATCAAACCATGAGCTAACTTTAAGTGAAAGCCTTCGATGAATCCCATGTATTGCCCTGCTGCAACAAAGTGTTGGTGACCAATATTATATGTTCCAAACACGTAACATAATTGCATTGCTAAAACAACATAAACCATCAATCTCTTCAGATCCATACCATCCCTCATATGCACACCGCCTGTAGTTACAGTGTTCGGTGCATATGCAAAAGTGAAGAACCCATCATACAATGTATGTAAAAATGGACTTTTCTTCTTGTCCGGTTCTATTTTCTTTAATAAATCTAGTAAACCCATTTATTCCAATTTATAGTGGCTTAGCCACTTATTTTTTCGTTAATGTTTATGCTTGAGATCTCATCATATCAAGACCTTCTCTTAATATGCTTTGTAATGGCATCTTAGATGTACATACAAACTCGCATACTGCTAGATCTTCTTCTGACAATTCATTAATACCTAATCCTTCCATCCTTTCGAAGTCACCAGCCATTATAGCTTTCATAAGATGCTGAGGATAGATATCCATTGGCAATACTGATTCATATTGTCCAGATACTACAAATGCTCTTTTCTCTCCATGTGTGTTTGTCTCGCCTTCGAATTTGAAGTCAGGAAACAAGAAATTAGGGAAAGTTCCAGAATTACTTGGTCTTGGTGTGATAGGTAGCAACCAACCAAAAGCTTCATAATCGTCGCCCTCTCTTATAACTGTAATTTGAGTATTTCCAAATCCTAAGAAATCATCTTTTGTAGTTTGCTTCCCTGTCAAAACATCACCCGCTATAATTCTATTTTTTGCGGCACTTAGGTTTTCAGAAACTAAGTCTCCAATATTTGCACCTTGATATGTCTTGATGATTGAAGGGTCATTTACTTGTGCACCTGCTAAAGCTAAAATTCGAGATGCGTCAAATTTTCCTTCAGTGAATAATTTACCAATCGTAATTACATCTTGAACATCTAGAGTCCAAACTACATCACTCCCCTTAATAGGAGCTGTATTATGAATTTGAATTCCAACATTACCAGCTGGATGCTTACCTGAGAAATAATTTTTCTTTACTCCGGTCGCCTTAGCATATCCTGCAATAGGTGCAGAACCTCTGCCGTCTAATCCCAAATAAACAGAACCATCTGTCATTAACCCTAATGCATCCAATCCCTTCTGAAAGGCAGCCTCATTTCCTTTAATTACTATGCTGTGATCAAAAGCCAATGGAGCAGTACTGAAAGTTGAGATAAATATGTCTCTTGGTACTAGATTCTCATCCGCTACTATATCAAATGGTCTTTGATTGAACATTGGCCAAACGCCACTCTCCAAAAAGAAAGC
>CAXBGT010000254.1:0-6660 GCA_963975265.1 uncultured Saprospirales bacterium | reverse complement strand
AAATTCATCAATATTAGAAGCAAATCGCTTCCTTCTAAGAACTTATCAATATCAATAGTTGACATACTTGGAAATCAAGTTGAAAAAATACTTCCATTGGAAATTCAAGATGGTATTATAAAAAAGAACCTCTCTCATTATTCTAATGGAATCTATTTTATAGTCTTTGAAATCGATGACAAAAAGGTTTATAAAAAGATTATTGTTAGCCAATAATTTAATGAAGGTTGATTTTGAAATGCCTCACTCATATTATGGCCATACTCGCTATTGATGGACATTCCATCTACTGGATTAGTCTCTAAACAAATATCAATTGCGTCTTGGAAATTAGCATTTGTAATTGGAGTTTGAGAGTAAATGTGAGTAGTAACTAAAACTGCTAGTATTAGTATAAATTTGTTCATTGGTTTATTGTTTATGGAATGTGAATATAACAATCAGTTATTTGTTATTTGTTGTGATCGGAGGATTTTTCTTTTTTACTGTGATCCCAGAATGTACAAAAATGGAAGCCTATTGGATACCTCGTAGAGGTTTGCCCAAAGGGATATCCAGAAAGCATACAATCAAAGTCAAATGAAACCACATGGTCACGATTAATACACGTAAGTATTGTGTTTATTTACGTTTAAATAAATACCTCAAAACGACAAATGGCTGATAATCATAAGATTAACAGCCATTTGATATATTTTGAAAACTAAAAAGTGATCCCGGCAGGGTTCGAACCTGCAACCTTCGGAGTCGAAATCCGAAATTCTATCCAGTTGAACTACGAGACCAATTATGATGCAAATATATAAACGATTTACATTAATTGTCATATATCGCTTCAAACATTCATCTGGGTTTATTCGCTCCTTGATAAGTATTCTGTTAAAACTTGGTAATCAAGTAGTTGTTAAAGTTTCTAATTCTACATCTATTGATAAAACTAATTCAAAAAACGAGCTGAAGTACCATTTAAGAAAAATCAATTTCGCATAAAATAAATTCAGAATTCGCCATTTAGAGAGAATTTTGACATGCAACAAATTGGAGCCTCTCTTGATCTTTGTCTATCAAAAACATTTGTACTTTTACGTTATAATTCTAACTAAAAATTATTTCAATGATTAATGTGAATTCTGAAATTGGCCAATTGAAAATGGTCTTAATACATAGGCCAGATGATGGAATTTCTAGGATCTCTCCAAAAAGAGCCGAAGAACTGTTATTTGATGATATTGTTCACCTTCCAAAAATGCAAGAGGAACACGATAGTTTTACAGAGGTATTAAGAGCTTTTATAGGAGATGACAACGTAAAAGAAGTTCAGACTCTTTTGGCAGAAGCATTAGCAGATAATGAGGATACACGACTTCTTTTAATTAGAAAGGCTGTGGACAATGAAGAATTATCACATGATATGGTTACAAAATTGTCAATACTTGACAATCCAACACTAGCAAAAGTTCTTATCACTGGCTACTTAGAAGAAAGTGATCATTATATATTTGACCCAATACCTAATTTTATTTTTACTCGAGATATAGCTGTATCAGTAAAAGATCACATCATCATTACAAAAGCTGCCAAGGAAGCTAGATCAAGAGAAAATCTACTTACTCGGTTTATGTTTTATTCGCACCCGATGTTCAATAGTGTACGTGAAGGAGATAGAATTATTAATCTTAACCATGTAGATCAATTCCCTTCATCCAAAAAAGGAGAAAAAGTGAGTATTGAAGGTGGTGACGTGATGATGTTGGCCAATGACTTTCTATTAGTTGGATGTAGTGAGCGAACTACAGAACATGCTGTCCAATCTCTTAAAAAAGCAGTATTTGAAAAGGGATTAGTAAATAATGTGGTGCAGATAAACATTCCAAATGATAGATCATGTATGCATATCGATACGCTGTTTACAAGAATAAGTGAAACAGACGTTGTATGTTATAAACCAACTATTTTTGATGGTACTTCTTCTAATGTGATAGTACATAGGTCTGATGGAAATCAAGATATATATAGCTCAGTAAGAGAATTTTTCTGGGCTGAAATAAACAGAGAAACAAGGTTTATTTTTGCTGGCGACGGCGAAAGTCCATACCAAGAAAGAGAACAATGGACTGATGGATGTAACCTAGTAGCAATAAGACCAGGCGTTGCATTGACTTATGACAGAAATCCATTGACAGAAAAAGCATTTAGAGATGCCGGTTATAACGTTGTCCATGCGAGCAAGTTGATGCCAGAAATAGAAAAGGGATTAATCGGAGCAGATCAAGTAAAAAACACCATTATTACTCTAGATTCCTCTGAATTATCAAGAGCGCGAGGTGGTTCGCACTGTATGACTTGTCCTATTATTAGAGAGAATATATAGTTATGTTTATACACGAACACCAGAAACGAATTCGATATGGAGAGACAGACCAAATGGGATACCTGTACTATGGTAACTATGCACTTTTGTTTGAAATAGGTAGGGTAGAGGCGATAAGAGCCATGGGGACAACCTACAAATACATGGAAGAAGAAATGGGAGTAATGATGCCTGTGATATTTATGGAATGTAGATATTTAGCCCCAGCAAAATATGATGAACTGATAACCATCAAAACGATCCTTAAAGAATTACCTACGAAAATTATTGAGTTTCATCATGAGATATTTAATGAATCAGGAAAGCTAATACATAAAGGTGTGGTTAAGTTGTTTTTTATAGATATGAAAACCAATAAACGAGTATCAACTCCTTCCTTCCTTACCGATAAAATAAAGCACCTATTTTGATAGAAAAGCTAAGAGCCATATGGACTTTTATTCTTAATCTTCCAATCTTAAAACAGATCCTAGGTTGGTCAAAAGTATATTCATTTCCTGGATTTTCTGGTGTCCCTGTCTACAATATTATCGTTTTCATTTATAAAGAGATGATGCGAGATAATATAACAACAAGAGCTAATAGTGTTGCCTTCAGTTTATTCTTAGCCATTTTTCCTTTCATAATTTTTCTTTTTACCTTACTGCCTATACTTTTTCAACCAACTGATTTTGCTACATTTCTTCAGAGTATTCTACCTGCGTCAGAAAACATCACTCAATCGACTAGCTATATTGAAATACTTAGAGAATATATGGAGGGAGCACTTCCCAATAATGCAAATAAATATCTTCTCGGAATCATAGAGGATATAGTTATAATCAAAAGAGAAGGGCTTCTTTCTTTAGGTTTTATCTTAGCAATTTTCTTTGCATCCAGTGGAATGCTCACCATTATGTCCGGTTTTGATAAAAGCTACGAACAAACATTTAAGACTAGGACTTATTTAAGAAAGAGGTTGGTAGCTTTAATGCTTACATTACTTCTCTCAATTCTATTTATTATCTCCTTCTTTTTGTTGATCATTGGAAACTTGATCTTAGGCTACATCTCTGAACAACTGGGACTGACAGAATCTTTAATCTGGATTATTACTATTATTAAGGCATTAGCCGCATTTCTACTTCTATATACAGGAGTAACTATCATCTATCGATACGGCCCCTCATTAAAAAAGAGAATTAGACTTGTAAATCCAGGATCCATATTGGCAACGGTTCTGTCTATCTTGACTTCTGTAGGCTTCTCTTATTTTGTGAACAATTTTGGGAGATACAATGAGTTATACGGTTCCAT
Source organism: uncultured Saprospirales bacterium (assembly GCA_963975265.1). Taxonomy (GTDB): domain Bacteria; phylum Bacteroidota; class Bacteroidia; order Chitinophagales; family Saprospiraceae; genus CAJXUU01. Next base: position 2,993 of record CAXBGT010000254.1, on the reverse strand, counting down.
TGGAGCACTCATCGTGATCATGCTGTGGCTTCAATTTAATGCATTTGTGATACTCGTTGGATATGAACTTAATGCCAGTATTGCTGTAAATCGAGATATAATTGATATAGAATAAAGCATAAGCACCAATATACAAAGGCAATCCCAATTCAATTGGGATTCACTGCATAATGTTTTAAGAGTACTTGCTATACAAAAGCCCAACTGAACTAGGCACACCTCTCCTATATGCAGTAATCACATCCCCAAAGGCAATCCCAATTCAATTGGGATTCACAGTATAAGTCAAAGAACCGTATGCACTGCACACGCCCAATAGAATCGGGCGAACCACTAAACAGCAATCCCCAATTAAATTGGGGATTGCTGGAAGCTAAAGTATGTGAATAAAGATTATTAAATAATCACAAACTTACCATGCATAATTTCACCATTGTTTGATTTCAAAGTTATTGAATACATACCAGGTGACAATCCATTCGTAGAAAAGGTGTTTTCTTGAGTGGCTTTAATACTACTTATAAATCTACCTGAGATTGAGTTCACCATAATTTCGGAAATCGGCGAATTTAATTTTATTCTCAGGTCTTGACCAGCTGCAATAGGATTAGGAAATATGGTCAATAATTCATTATCTAAATCGACAGTAGAAGTAGTTCCTACTGGGTTATATTTATTGATATGTCCACCATTTTGAGCCAACCAAATAGTGTTGTCGTTATCTCTAAATGAACTAGTAGTCTGGCTACAAAACTCTTTTAACTCTTGGAAACTATCCCCTCCATCTATCGACTCATAAATATTAGTTTGTGATTCATTTGAAGTAGTGTACACGATATTGTCTGCAGATATAAAATGCAGATTTCTGATGTCATATCCTGAAGAAATAATAGAAGATGTTTCACCTCCATCAGTCGTCATATATAGTGTCAATCCTGTAGAGGCAATCCCATTATTTTCATCTAGAAAAGTAAGTCTTCTGATTTGTGTCTCATTGCCAAAACTTTCAATTTCCCATGTCTCACCTCCATCTATACTAGTATATATGTCATCTTCTTGACCTGGAACATATATTTTCCCTCCTGGTGTCTGACTGATATGATAGTTATGATCTGGCAAAAACACCTTGGTTTCCCACGTCAAACCTTGATCAGTAGATTTAACAATGCTGTTATCTGAGAAGTCAGACCTCAATCCAATCAGATAGTCCCCTGCACTATTGTAAAGCATAACATCAAGCCCTATCGGTACATCTGCTACTATTTGATCATTTTCAACAATAGCTAAATAATCACTCCCTGAGACTATATATTTATTCTGTGAAATAACTGTAATACCGTTAAGGTATCCACTAGGTGGTAAGTCAGCTAAATCTTGAAGTGACCATGTAGTACCTCCATCTACAGTCTTAATAATCGACTTAGATCCACCAACTGCAACTCCAGTTCCACTAGAATGGATATCAATGTCATAAAGGTTTTCCCTCTGGTATTCATTCAAATTAATGAACGATGCCCCAAAATCTGTTGATTTAACAACCATTGAAGACCTTCCAGCTAAATACAATATCCCTTCATCAGTGATAAGACTTGTATATACCAAATCGTACGTGCCATCATCAGGTATGGGAATATATGTAGATAATTCTGAGTAATATCTGTAGCAACCACAGCATCATTTTGAAACCCAAATTCTGCCATTTTTGTCCAATTGTACGACCCCGGTTGAGTTATATGAACGTTTTGATTAGAAATAACATATACGTTCTGATTGTCGGATTCCACTCTCTTAAAATTACCAGAGGAAAGAGACAGAGAAGAACTACTTATTTCTGTAAATTCAAGAGTATTAATATCAAATTCAAAAATTTCATCCGTGTACTGATAAATCGCTTTTTCTCCATTTGAACCAGGTACAATGCAAATACTGTGCACATAATCATTTACATCAATAGTCACCCAAGATTGTCCACCATCTTTTGAAACAATAGCGGTATTGCAATCACCTGCTGTATAAATATAATCACCATCTACAGCTAATGCATTTAATTCAGTGTAAGGAACATTTGGGAAAACAGAGAAATTTTCTTGACAGAATGTTAGTTGTTGGATAAATAACAATAAGAGTATAATTTTTTTCATAATGATTGTATTTTGTTTCAAAGTTATAGGTATCATTTTGAAAACATATCACCCGAAAGGGTGATATTATCGACTATTTGCTAAATATTTTGCAGTATTAAGTATAAATAGTCATTCTCTTAAAAACTAAAATTTATTAAACGCCAACATATAGCTTGAAAATCATGAATTATCAATCAGAGATTAAAGATTACTTCAAGTAGTTCTCCATTTTTTCAACATCCGCTAAGATTTGCCCCGTTACCACATTATAAGCATAATGAAAACTATCACTTGTTGCCTGCACTTTAGCCACTGCTTGATCTATATCAACCTTCATAGTTTTTACTTTTGCAGTGTCAGCTTCTATTTCTTTTTGTAAATCAAGAATCCGTTGATTCTTCTTAGCAATAGTTTCCGAAATCTTATTGATAGAAGATTCTTTTCCCGTCACCTGTTTAGATGTCTGTCCTTTAAGTGCATCTTGAAATTTTGACTTCTCTTTTTCAAGTGTATTTAGATAATGCTGAGCTGTTTTTATTAGCTTACTTGGAGTAGCGCCCATGGTTTTCGCCATTGCTAAAGCACTTTTATACCTCGTGGATTCGTCCATGTCCATTCCTGCTAACGATTGAAGAGACGATTTATATTCTAAATAATCAAATCCTTCAAGGTTATCTTTCTCAACAGCTTTGAGTAAAATATCTACAAATTTTGCGTCAGGTTTTCCAGAAGGAGGTGGGGTAATGTTCGTTAGGTCTACGGATATATCATGCGCAGAAATCCCTGGTGAAGATTCTTTATTATAAACTTTTGTTTGCTCTTGTTTTCCTTTTTCTGCTGCTTTTTTAGTTTCGTTGTCATCTTCTAATA
>CAXBGT010000253.1:0-6668 GCA_963975265.1 uncultured Saprospirales bacterium | reverse complement strand
CGAAAATACAATCATTTAGGGGAACATTATCAAAACTTCCCTCCTCATAGAAAATGCCGTCACTAGTACTATCATCATCACCTCTATTTTCAACATACTCATAAAATAACTTATCAGGAGAAAAAGTCATAAGACCTTCAGAACCTGCCTGCCAAAACGTGTCTTTATAAATATTTCTAAACTTTTGGCTTGAGTCATCATCCGAAGAGCAACCTAATAAAGTAATAGCAAAAAATAAGTAAAGTAGTTTTTTCATGATATTTTTTTATTTTTTAATAATCTTAAGAGTTGCGGGTACTTCCAAGTATACTTTTGCCAAATAAATTCCTATTGGCTGGTTTTTGATATCTAAATTGACTTTCCCATAACTTACAGGATATGTTCTTTTTGAAATTAGTTGCCCATAGATATTGTAAATGACAATAGACACTTCCTTCTCTGAAATAGGTACTGCTATTTCAAAAATGCCATCACTCGGATTCGGATATGCCAGTATAGTGTCTGCGTCATTTATCACAACATCTTCAATACCAAGACTTGAACCATCAGAAATAGTGATATTTATTGTTGTTTCGGAAGCTTCAGTTGATAAAATACTATTACTAACCGCAACGGGTGTAATCACAATACTTTCATCACCATCATCAGAACTGTTTTTTCGGGAATAGACTCCTTTGGAAGCACTTGAAGTATCATCTAAAGCGGTAATTGTCAGCTTACCTGTAGTTTCTCCTGGAAGAATCGTAATTTCTGGAAAGTACTGATATTTTTCAATACGGTTATTATATCTATCTGTTACATATACATTCATCTTAGCGCTCACATAAACATTTCGAGCTTGACTTAAACTTTCCACACCTATTGTATTCCATACTGTATCGCCATCTTCCTTTTTTTGAACACGGGCATTGTAAGTATCTGCAATATAAATACCCCCAAAAGCATCAATAAAAAGATCTTCTGGATGACTTAATTGATTCGCAGCAGCACCTTGTCCGTTACCTCCAGCAATCGTAGTTCCTTGGCTAGCGTCTGGCTCCCATTTTTGAACTCGATGATTTTCTGTATCAGCCACATACACGTTTCCAGAATCATCTGCATAAACTCCATAAGGATTATCTAATTGATTGGCAGCAGCACCTTGTCCGTTACCCCCAGCAACAGTAATTCCTGATGTAGCGCCTGGAGTCCATTTTTGGATCCGGTGGTTATAAGTATCTGCAACATACACATTTCCTGATAGGTCGACATGAAGCCCTATCGGATTGTTTAATTGATCTGAACTTTCACCTTCCTCGTTACCTCCAGCTACCGTAATTCCTGAAAATTCACCCGATCTCCATTTTTGAACCCGATGATTTTTTGAATCAGCTACATATACAAATCCGTCTGCACTTACAGAAATACCTCTCGGCTCGACAAATGCATTCGGAGTAGCTCCCATTTCCTCGGTTCCAGCTACAGTGACTCCATTTACAGCACCTGATCCCCATTTTTGAACTCGTTGATTGAATTGATCTGCTACATAAAGATTATCTTGTGTATCTACAAAAAGACCTGCAGGCTCATTGAATTGATTGGAACCTGCTGAACCAGTAGAGATATCCTGTACAGACCCAGCAACAGTAAAAGGTTCACCTTTAGAACTAAAATCAACAACATAATCATCTATAAATGTAGCTGTGCCGTATACATCAAGCTCAATCCTTGTTGGCACTGATGTTGGTGCGCTTATCGTTGCCGTTACAATTGAAACCCCACCATTCTCCTCAATATTGGTGTCATCAACAATAATTGAGGTGACAGTAGGAGCGTCTTTACTCAATAAATTTAGGGTAGTTGAATCTGAAGCAGTGATCGCATTAGTCAATCCTGAACTAACCGTTAATATAATGGTTTCCTTAATTTCTATCTCGTCATCATCCAATCCTTTAGTGCTAACTGTAAGGTCCCTAGAACTTACACCCGCTGGAATATTAATACTCGTTTCACTTAATATATATTCTGTAGTCTGGTTCGCTGTGCCGGATACAGAAAAATTAATTATAATCTCTTTATTTGAAGTATTACTTAGTTTAGCAACAAGTGCTACATCTTTAGCAGAGTTTTCTTCTATATTTTCAGCACTCCACTCAAAACTTACAACCGGTGTTGCATCATCATCTACAATAGTGATGTTATGTGCGTTGGTATGGTCTGAAATGGCGTTGATAACTGATATTGGCGTAATTACAATCTTTTCATCATCATCATCTGAAGTATCTTCGAGAGCTGTTATCGTAAGATTTCCAGTGGTTTCACCGGCAGGTATGGTAATTCGAGGCCCATAGTGGTATTTTTGAATCCGATGATTTTTCATGTCTGCTACGTATAAATCCCCTAGAACATCGACAAAAATAGCTTTAGGGCCATTGAATTGATTGATTGCATCTCCTTGCCCTTGATCTCCTGCCACTGTAATAGCATCACCGTCAACAAAAAGTTCATCAAGGTGTAGGGTAGAACTTTCTACTACTTTCCATTTTTGAATCCGATGATTGTAATAATCAGCGATGTACATATTCTCTAAAGGATCTACAAAAACACCGATAGAAAAATTCAACTGATCGACATCGGATCCTTCTTCATTCCATCCGGTAGCATTTAGAATATCAACACTTCCCTCTCGCCATTTTTGAATCCGACTATTCTCTGAATCCGCTACATAGATATCTCTAGCGGGCGTTACAAAAACGTTATTAGGATGCGCAAGTAAATTGTGATTGACTCCAAATTCACCCCCTCCTGCAACTCTAATTCCGGATGTAGCTCCAGGTGTCCATTTTTGAATGCGGTTATTTCCTGTGTCTGCTACATAAACATCCCCATCATCAGAAACAAAAACCCCCTGAGGATTGTTTAATCTATCAAATAAGTCAATATCGTGTGAAGCGACACCTATCCCATTACCTCCGGCAACAGTGGTCCCTTGTGTAGCACCTGACTCCCATTTTTGAATCCGGTGGTTTTTTGAATCTGCAATATATAGGTTCCCTGATGAGTCTACAAAAATACCATGTGGCTTGTTTAATTGGTTCGCAGCAATTCCTGCTCCGTTACCTCCTGCCACAGTAATTCCCGATGTAGCTCCTCTAGCCCATTTTTGTACACGATGGTTTAACAAATCAGCAACATATACATTCCCGGAGGTATCTACATAGAGGCCACTTGCAAAATTGAATTGATCGTTAGCAGCACCAGCACCGTTACCTCCGGCAACTGTACTGATGGTATATTCACCTTTGCTACTATAATCTGTAGCATAATCAACCTTATGACCAGCATTTCCTGTAACGTCTAGTATAATGTGCGTAGGTTTTGATGCTGGCGCATCTAAGGTTGCCGTAATTACTGAAATACCACCGTTCTCTTCAATACTAGTCTCAGTATTAGTTATAGAAGTTACCCTTGGATTGTCATCACTCAACAAGTTTAAACTCACAAAATCTGCAGTAGTCGTCGCATTGGTAACTGTTGGTGTTAATATAATAGTTTGTAATACCTCTATTTGATCATCATCCAATCCATTAGTGCTAATAGAAATAGCTCCTGATTGAAGTCCTGGGGCTATGGTGATACTCAAGCTGCTCACCGTATAATCTGTAGTTTGAACAGCAGTCCCGGATAAGTCAAAATCTATAGTAACTGTTTCACTTGACAATACATCCAAAGTGGCAGTAAGAATCACATCAGTCGCTGAATCTTCATCAATCGTATTGGAACTTAAAGCAAATGTAACGATAGGACTACCGTCATTATTTTCAGCAACACAATTCACATTATAATATTTACATAAAATTGCATCTATACGAGCTAAAATAGAAGCAGCAACGGACTCATCATAATTACTAAGCATGTTGTTATATCTTATATCGTGATGTGGTTCTAATTTTGGGGTCATATTATCATATACCACCTGAAAGGCCGCATTATCAGCAGGCACAATAGAGCGATAATGTAATAAACGTTCTTTAATTTTATCGTCTGTAGGTCTGGTTTCTAATTTACTAACCAAGTTGTCAGAAGCAAGAACTCCCCAAAAATCAAAAAGAGGTGCCATGTTGATATTCATTTTCTCAGAAGCAGCACTAATATAAATATCATCTTGGTAACTATTGTTAGCGAAGGGATTTATTATGCGTTCTTGATAAAAATAACCATTGATCTCTCCTAGTTTTTCCCATGAATACAACTTTGCAATATCCGCATATTTGGCATGACCTCTAGTTTGGTAAGCCAACTGTCTACCGTCTAAATAATTGTCATAGTTAACCAAGTCTATTTCCATTCTTTCTCCAGATCTAAATGGTGGTGAAAGTATCCAATCTAAGGCAGCCTCATCAAAATTCAACCGTTGTTGATTAGAATATCTCAAAGCATCCTCCATACTTTGTCCAAATACCTGATTATACACTGCAACTGCTGGTAGATTTACAATAGTCTCATGTTCTTCATGTAATGTTGGTGGGTTGTGTAAATGGCCATATTCATGGAGTATTACATGATGTGTTGTACCAAGTGTACTTCCATCTCCTGTCATAAAAGCATCGCCATTAATAACATTGATAGGAGTCATAGTTGGAGTTGCATTAAATAAATTAGCTCCGGTCACCTCAAGAGGCATTGGGTTTGCTGCAGGAGCAGCAGTTCCAGCATAATTATTTTGACAGTCAATCAAAATGTACTCAGCCCTAAAACGCTCTAGAGGTCTCCCAAGATGAGTGTTAAAAGAATCAAAAGTTTTATCCCAAAGCGTTATAACATCATCAGGGTTATCTACAGTAGTTGCTGCTGGCGCTGGAAATGTAGTCATGAATTTTGGACTTTCCCAATCCACCCATTTTACATAATTATTTGCAAGGTCAACTTGGTATTCTGAAAGCGACCTTTCAAATCCTGGCTTGTTACTGTAATAGGGTGATTTTACCGCTCCACTAACCTGACAAGTCATAGTACCAAAGTCAGAACCATCAGGCAATATAATATAAATCGCTCCACCAAAAGGATTGGCAACTACTAAAGAAGTAGAAGTCACATCGTAAGTTGTGTAGATTCTAGGAAAACGACTAAATTCAGACCAAGTCACTTCTAAATCCCCTAAATGGGCCCCAACTCTTATCTTTACTCCTTGATTGACAGTATTACTCGGAAGAGTAAGCGTTACCAACTCACCTGGTGCTGCGTAATATCCTGTGGGGCGTATCACACTACCTTGATCATTGAGCGTAAAACCAGGATCTGTTTTGTAAAAGCCATCGACATTAAAACTAACATCACTCGCTCTTGGTGCAGAACTATCAACTGCACCTGGAAAAACAACATGGTCTGAAAAAGTAACACCAACCATACTTGAGGTATTAGAAGTGGTGTATAAATTATCAATGATCCATTGTTGCAAGGTATATTGTATGCGCTGTTCTATAAACATATCACTTACCTTAATCTTTAATTCAGAATCAAAAATAGCACCATTCTGTGAATTATAAACAGCTAAATAACTTGTAACAATGTCTTCATTTGGCGCGTAACTACCTTCGTCCCAGTTGTCTATAAAATCACTATAAAGATCCTCTCTCTCTGCATTACTTAGTGAAATAGTACCGTTCATGTGGTTTGTAAAGGAAGTCAATACCATGTTGATAATAGCAGGGTCTCCTGGGGGTACAGCATCATAAAATGAGAGCTTATCAATATTTACTTTGGCATACACACCTGTTTCCCCATTAGACATCGTATTATATTTATCAGTCCCCACCCATATTGATTGATTATCAAGTGAACTTTTAAACGTTTCTAAATCAACATGAGAATCACTAAAAAAGGATATGCTAACGTTACCATTTATTGTGTATTGTATATAGGGTTTTGGTACGTTAAAAAACATTTTTACGGTCACATCATACCAAACACCAATTTCTAAAGGGGTTATCCAATCTAGTTGGCCTTCACTTTTATTATCACCATAAGTAGCCATCAATTGGTAACCACCCCAATCACCATAATGCAAGTCAAAACCTAAAGCTGGTCGGCTATCATATTTATTAGACACCAAGACTCTTCTTCCTTCATCTACGGTTTCACCGTTATAAGGGTTTGTTGTATAATTATCTACAATTTTAAAACGAATGTTGTACATAAATTCCTCTTGTGAATTAATGTTACTACTCATCTCAGAAGGGAAATTCAAAAACTCATCCCCTTCTAACTCAATAACCGAGTGATCACCATCGGAAATGTAGTTTGCATCTCCGTAGGTATTGGGGTAGTAACCATTGATAGCATCACTGGCATCTGTGTCAAACGAATACGACGCAAATTGCGCTTGTGTTTGGTTGAGAAATGTGAAACATAATATTGTGAATAGGATGGTGATTTTTTTCATAATATTTTTTTTTAATATTTCTCTTATACTAGAGCAATACATAATCTATGAATCAAATATAATAAAACGAAGCTAATACACCCGTCAATAAAGCATTATAAAATTAATAACATAATTAATATTTATAATTGGGAGTAAAAACTCATTAAAAAATATCTTGCACTAAGAGACAAAGGGTTACCCCTGCACGAAGTTTCACAACCCTAAACAAAACATAGGCAAGACAGAATGCTTCATCTCTTGTATA
>CAXBGT010000252.1:0-6818 GCA_963975265.1 uncultured Saprospirales bacterium | reverse complement strand
TCTTGTATTGGTTTCTGAAGAATGATATCTGCACCTGCCTTGATAGTTTGTAATTCTGTTTCTTCCGATGAGCTTCCCGTTAAAAATAAGAAAGGCAATGCTTGATATTTTGGAAATTGTCTTACATTCTTTAGTAATTCCATGCCATTCATGATTGGCATGTTAAAATCAGAAATGATGGCTACAGGCTCAATTGTATTTAATGCTTTTAAAGCCTCTTCTCCGTTTTCTGTGGCAATTACATAATAATTTTGGGACAATGCTTGGGTGATAAAGTAGAGCACATCTAGACTATCGTCTACTGCAAGTATAATTGATTTGTTGGGGTCAATAATTTTGCTCAATTGAGTAACTAATGAGGACGTATTTATATGGTTGCTGATTATGTCTTTCTGAGAGACCTTAGGACGCAGCAATTCAAAACCGAAAGTACTACCTTTCCCAAGTTGACTTGAAATATTAAGTTTGCTTTCATGTGTTTTTAATATCTCTTTGACCAAACTAAGTCCTATACCAGTTCCAGCATCAGTATTGTTCGTTGCCTGATAATAAGCAAGAGTTACTTTCTCTATTTCTGAAGTGGGGATGCCAGAGCCTTCATCCTTTATTTCTATAATCTGTTTATCGCGTTCTATTTTAGAACTAATCAATATCTCCCCCCCATAAGGCGAAAATTTAATGGCATTGGACAACAGATTGTTGATCACTTTCTGGATGAGTGATATATCAAATTCAAGGTATTGTTTGTTTATCTGTGAGGGCTGTATTATGGATACATTCTTATCATACGCAAGTTGTGATTTGAGTTCTACTTGATCGGCAATTACACCATTTATGTTGTACCAGTTTTTCTTGATCTTGATAATACCAGACTCTGCCCTACTCAATTCCATAATCTCATTTGATATCCCAAGGAGATTATCAATATTACCATTAATCCTTTGCTTTTCTTCAGGCTGTATATGTCCATCAGTTTTGGATAGGTGACTTTTAATCGCTTGCAATGGAGATTTGAATTCATGCGAAATTTGCGCATACATTCTATTTTTAGAAGCTTGTGAAAAATTAAGATCTCTAGTCAGTTCCCTTTGCTTTTTGAGAGATGCTGCCAACTGATTTTTTTCCACTTCTATTTCATGTGTTTGTTGGCTCACTGTTGCGGATAGAAACTTGTTCCTCTGATTTATAATACGGGTTCTCCATTTAACGAATAAGTAGATAGACCCAGCGACTAAAAGAAAAAGGACGAACCAAAACAAAGGATATTGGTAAATCAAAGGAGGTACATACACAAATATAGGATTAACTTCCTGCCATATACCGTTGAAAGGTTTTCCTCGAAATTGGAGCGTATGTGAGCCCTTAGAGAGGTTATTGATATCAATCCTGCTTTCTTCAGATAATGTAAGCCACTCCTGCCCAATATTATACTCATAGACGATCTTACTCATTGGTGCAATATTGATTGTACTGAGTTTCAAACTAAAGTCATTTTGACCATATTTAAGTTTAATCGCTCCATTTACAAGTGAGTCTTGATAAAAAAATTCGGTACTAAAAGACTTAGTGGGTCGGTCTACTTTATCTGGATTGATCAATATAGCACCGTAGATATTAGGAAATATGACTCTTCCATCATCTAGAAGGGCCGAGTTGGGTTGGATATCATTATTGATTGCTAACATTGGGACGCCTTCATCCGTCCCAAAATAAGTTATTTTAGGATGACTAACTTGATTTATCACATCTTCAATCTTAAGTCTAAACATTTGGTTCTTTTCACATATACCCCAGAGATTTCCATCCAAATCATCTTGAACCAGCTTAATTGAAGTAGGCAAATTATCGCCTTTTACTGAAACAAATTGTCGATTGAAAAATAAGTATAAACCAGAATTTTCTGAGCATACCCAAGTATTGTTGAATCTATCAGTAAATATGGTATTAAGCCCAGCATCAGGAAAGTTTAGTTCCTCGTAAATTCCTTCTTTAAATTTGAATACCCTACCAGATTTGAAGCCTATGAGATAGGAAAGGGGCTCATATTCACGAATCGCCAAGACTTTATCATATTCTTGAACTCCAGGTGCTGCATATGCTTTGAAATGATTGCCTTGGTACAAATTTACTCCTTTACGTGTGCCAACCCATATTTGATTTTTACTATCTTGAAAAATAGTTTGGACAGCGCTACTCATCAACCCATCTTTCTTTTTATAATGAAGTTTGTCTCCATTATTTTTATAAATCATGACCCCCTTTTTAGCGGGAAACCATAGATTATCCTTATGGTCAATGAAAATACTTAATATTGAACTATTGCCAAGACTATGATCAATTGCATTGTCTTTTTTGATTATGATGATTCCATTATTTACAGGTGTTAGAAGAATATCCCCATTCATTCTTTGTGTAATACACCTAATATTATTAGATAAAAATCCTGATTTTTTATTTAAAATTTGGAACGAAGGCTCATGTATTTGTAAAATTCCACCTCCACGACTTCCTATCCAAATACTTCCATGAAGGTCTTCATATATTTTTTGGATATTTACAGCATTTTCTATGGGTAAATAAATGTCTTCGAATACTTCTGAATGGTCGCTAAAGTATAGATGAGAACGGTCATTTTCCTTTTTACCAATCCAAAGTCTATTTTTACTGTCATATAGATAGCTCGTTATGCCATAGTCATTGGCAGACTGGAGAGCTTTAGAGTATGGGTGGTCGGAAGGAAACAACTCATATCCTTGAGTCGACTTGAGACAAAGCCTATTACCTTTGAGGTAAAAAATTCCACTTTTAAGTTTGGATAGTTTTTTTTTCACTGATATATACTCTGACGATAAATCATATGTAAGGACATAACTTATCGCACTCAGTTTTTTAATGTATAGCGTATCTCCTTGTAGGACGATATTATGGCTGTCTTCTCCATTTAATGGAATGTTCTGAATGTGTTTCAATTCTTTCCCTTTCATTCTGAAATGAACTATCCCTAAATTAGTGAGTAGATATTTATCATTGCCATCGGTTTCAACATTGACTAATGCATATTTAAAATGTTTTTTGGTGTTTATTTCATAGGTAGAATCTTGCGTTATGTATTTTATATTAAATTGATCTATTAATCTCCATTCGCTGCCATCTTCTTCAATTTTAACTGTCTCGCCCTCTTCCGTTTGCCTTTTCTCAAACTTTACACCATCGAAAGAATAATTCGTAAACAGCAGCCTACCCAAAGAATCAGTAGAAAATTCTTTGGCAGAATGGAACGGTTGGTCGATAGAAAGACCATATTGTTTTATTTCAAAGGATTGAAGCTTTCTCTGGGCCGAAAGTGAGAAACTTGACAAAATTAAAAGAAGCATTAATGATTTATATAGTCTATTCATATTTCTCAAAACTTCAGTTAAAATGTGATTATCTACACAGAAATATTTGGATATGTATATTCCTAATTAGAATCGTTTCACTTCTTCTTCTTTCATAGCAAGAAGAAATGAGTTTATATCCGATTATGCGAAGTGTAAAGTACAGTTTTTCAGTGATTTTCCAATATGTACAACTTATTTTCCAAAAAGTACAAACCCAAAACAAATAGCCAGTATACCTTGCTTTTAATATGCATAACCCCATATTTTAGAAAGTAAAAAAATGCACCGCTAAAAATAATGCAATTTCCAAAAATTGCTTCTTAAGTTAGATTGGGAAAATTTCATGGAGGAGATCTGACCATCTTATTAGAGAAATAATCTAGCTCTTACAGAGCTACTAAGAGCTTGCAGTGTGTTTTTTTTGTTCTAAGAACTAAAAACCCAAAAGATGAAAATCATAAAACCAGACTTGAGGATATCCAAATCCAAATTGGAAGCCTTGAGGCCTTCCAAAGAAAAAATATGTATAAAAACAGAGTCAGGAAACCATATCATCCTCAAAAGAGACATCTCTCATTTGATAGCAGATTGTAACTACACTACGATCTACTATAAAGACCAAAAAGTGCTTTGCTCACAAACGATAGGATCTGTTTTGTTGAAGCTCAATCATCCTAGATTCATTAGAATTCACAAGTCTCATGCTATAAATATTGATTGTGTATGTCTGATTGATAATGCATATTCATATACCATGCTGGACAATGGCATTCGACTTTCAATAGCTAGAACTAAAAAACAAAAGATAAAAGAAGCTATGCATCAAAGATTTGATTAAGTGTTTAATCCAAGTCTTTAATAGCATTCAATATAAAACCCATCTCTTTTACTATAACCCACAATAAAATGAAAAAGAACCTAAATTTCACAACACAGTTTTTTATCAATTTCACTTTTATACTTATTTCAGTACTATTTACTAATAATCTCCATGCGCAACAAACTGGACAATCTCTTGATTTTGATGGGATTGACGATTATGTGCAACTTTCTGGAACTAATGACTTCGGAAGCCCTGCCAACTTCAGCGGCGATTTTACTTTCGAAGCATGGGTGCTGAATGATAGTTCAAATCCATATGGTAGAATTTTTGACTTTGGAAATAGTAGCCTAGATTTTATCTTCTTTACGCCTGAAAATGAAAGTGGAGTGTGCAGGTTCTGGTTCCGAAAAGTTGGCGGCCCAAATTCCTTCACAGATTACGTCTTAGATGGTCCTGTATTCCCTGCAGGTTGGACACATGTCGTTTGTCGTTTGGCGAGTGATGGTACCGCAAGTATAGTGATCAATGGAGTTCTTGCTGCTGCGGTTGGTAGTTGGCCACCTATTGCTAATATAAATGGCGCCACAACAAATTATCTAGGAAAATCTCGGTATCCAGATCCATATTTCAATGGGAAGATGAAGGAAGTTCGTGTATGGAATGTACACCGAACTGAAGCTCAGATCAATCAATGGATGAATTGTGAACTTTCAGGTGATGAAGCCAATCTCACAGCTTATCATAAGATGAATCAGGGGATTGATGGAGCAAACAACAATGGTAATGATTTTCAAGTGAATAATTTTGGTCACCTTTCAAACTATGGAAGTATATTCCATAATTTTGCGCTCAATGGAACTACGTCCAACTGGACAGCAGATGCGCCTGTATCGTTCGATGTTTCAGCCACAAACCGGAACGCGATAGAGTTTTATAGTAATCCAGATAATATCACTCTAAATAATGAGGCAAATTTTGACTTTGATGAGGAGTTTTCCATTCAGTATTGGCATAATACAACATTAGGCTTTCCAATTTCACAATTCAATTTCATTAAATCGTCTTCTACATCTCCTGCCGTAAACTTTTATACTGCGACTGTTCAAGATGGAGTGCATTTCGGAATAAATAACTCGAGTGGAGATATTAAATTTATAGAGGCTTATGGACTTCCTCATGATAAATGGGCACACATCACTCATACAGCCAAAGAAGAAAACGGTGGAGTAATGCTTAGGACATATTTCAATGGTGTAAAGCAAGTTGAATCATTTACAGCAAATTATGAGCTTCCTCAAACAGACAATCAGGTGATGATAGGAGTAGGCAACTTTCATGGGAAGTTAGCAAATATCAAATTTTGGGACAGAGCATTAGAGCCTGGAGAAATCAATGCAGAGTATGGTTCTATTCATCCTCCTGGAACACCCAATCTAGTTGCTCAATATACCGATTATGACAACAATATCTTAAATGGACTCATAGATAATATTGGAGGAAATGATGGTGTACGATCTGGGGTCCCAGTGTTTATTACAGACCCATGTTTTGTCCAGTTTACCCAAGAACCTCAAGATACGGTGCTTGCAAATTTTGGAACTTCTATAACTCTAACCGCTGATTTTGAAAATTGTGCAGATCCTGGATATGCACACCAATGGCAGTTCAATGGGGTAGATATAGTCGGTGAAACTTCTTTGACCTTAATTAAATCCAACATTCAAGCATCAGATTTAGGCATATACAAATGTATAGTTACAGCATGTAATCAAACCTTCCCAACACGAGGAGCGCTAGTCTCTATAGCTAACCAAGGAAAAGTACTGCACTTTGATGGAGTCGATGATTATGTCACTTACTCTTTTACAACCGGTCAAGAGGGGCAATACTCAATAGAAGCTAGAGTTCGCTTTGATAGATTACCTTTAAATCAAAATATAATATCTAATAGTTCTTTAGATTTCGAGATACCTGATAGACAACTGGCAATCTCCGATGATGGATTTTTTCAACATAATGCCTATGATTTATCGCTAGGATCCATGAGATCCATAAAACATCCCTTAAAAATCGAGGCACATAAGTGGTATAATGTAGAGATTCATTATGATGGAGCACATATGTGGCTGACTGTTGATGGCGTCGTTGGACCGCAATTAGAAAGAACGGGTTTAACAGCTAATTTCCCACTGTGGAATATTGGGAAATCTTTTCTCAGTTTTGATGCTTTTCAAGGCGAGATTGATGAGGTAAGAGTTTGGGATATTAGTACATCTACTATAAATGACCAGCCAGAACTGGTAGGTAGTAGTGGAAATCTAAAATTCTATTTCCAATTTAATGAAGGAATTGCAGAGGCAAATAATGCCTCGCCAATATTGGTCAATTCGCTTACCGACCCATTTTTTGCAACAGTTGCTACCTTACACAATTTTGATCTAAATGGCAATCAATCGAATTGGTTAGGTTGCGATACCTATGACGGTGATATCGTTATTAATCCACCAGCCAATAAAATAGTGACAACTGGAAATGCGCTCGTTCTGGATCCATCTGTCGACAATATAGATGGTACAGAAATCTATCAATGGTACTTAGACGGTGTTCCGATAGAT
>CAXBGT010000251.1:0-6979 GCA_963975265.1 uncultured Saprospirales bacterium | reverse complement strand
AACCAATTGAAAACAATTTTCTTCTCTTCCAATGGAAGCTTTATTTCTTTATTTATTAACAATAGAGAATTAACAATACTGTATTAATAATGTTTTGCAAAGTTAGCAAATGCTTTGTTAATATCACCTTAAATCTGCTTCAAGAGTTTTTTTTTAAACAGCAGGGACCCAAATTAATGAGTACCCTGCATAACCCCAAAAAACCAATTGAAAACTGTTATTTTACTCTCAATTAAGAGAGTCTTATTTATCTTTTTTACTTTGTATTCTTATTCGCATACACCTTACAGAGTCAGTTATCATCGAATGGTCACATTTTCTTTGAACTTTCTATCTAAAGATTTATATTTAAACATTGATAAAAGGCTATTTGTTCGAAAACAGAATTTTTATTATAATCGATGCTGTTCATATCATGATGAAATACCCTCTTTTGACAAAGCGTTAATTAAAAAGTCACAAATCATTTAGGAAAAATAATTATATTATTAATATAGCTGACGAAGAGCGGGGTTAATCAGCGAATTAACAGTAAGTTGTAATTGTTCTACATTCAATAAAAAAATAAAATATCAACATTGGCTCACTTATAAGTGATAAAAACAATGTTTTTAAAACAACGTAATAGCGAATTAAGCATTAATTGTCATCTTGCGACGAATGATTTTTCAAATATTAATTAAGACCTTGTTTTTGGGAACTGAAATCTAAAAATAATATATGGCAAAAATTAAAAAGGCCTTTTTTTGTGGTAGTTGCGGGTTTGAGTCTGCAAAGTGGATGGGAAAATGTACTTCTTGCAATGAATGGAATACATTTACAGAAGAGATTTTGCAAAAACCTACGAAGCAAGAAGAAAAAAGTGCTGTTTGGAAAGATGATTCAAAAATTAAAAACAAACCAAAAGAGCTTCACGCTGTAGTAACAGAAAATAGGTCAAGAATAATTACGCCCGATGGAGAGTTAAATAGGGTGCTAGGAGGAGGTATAGTCCACGGTTCATTGATTCTTATTGGAGGGCAACCCGGAATAGGAAAATCGACCCTGTTGTTACAATTTGCAACAAGAACCGAACAAAAAGTGCTATACATATCAGGAGAAGAAAGTGAAGAGCAGATTAAAATGAGAGCGGATAGGGTAGGCATTAAGAATCAAAACAGCTATATATATGCTGAGACAAATATCAATACTATTTTAAAAGCCGCAAAGCAGTTAGATCCAGGTGTAATCATTGTGGATTCAATTCAAACTATATCATCACCATTTTTGGACAGTACTCCTGGTAGTGTCTCTCAAGTGCGAGAGTGCACTGGAGAGTTACAACGATTTGCTAAGGAAACAAACATTCCTATTTTTGTAATCGGTCATATCACTAAAGATGGTTCTATAGCTGGTCCAAAATTACTAGAGCATATAGTAGATGTCGTTCTTCAATTTGAGGGAGACAGAAACTATGCATACAGAATTCTGAGAACACTCAAAAATAGATTCGGGTCCACAGATGAAATAGGTATTTACGCTATGGATCATACGGGACTCAGAGAAGTAGATAATCCGTCCGAATTGCTGATATCTCAAAATGATGAAATCTTATCGGGGAGTGCAATTGCTGCGTCAATAGAAGGTATGCGACCGTTGATGATAGAAACTCAAGCACTTGTGACTCCTGCAATATACGGGACTCCACAACGATCTGCAACAGGTTTTGATCTTAGAAGGCTATCTATGTTGCTGGCTGTTTTAGAAAAGAGATGTGGACTAGCATTTGGTCAAAATGATGTATTTCTCAATATGGCTGGTGGTTTAAAAGTGTCCGACCCATCTATAGATTTAGCTATTGTTGCTGCATTAATCAGTTCGCTTGAAGATATAAGCGTCCATAAGAATATCTGCTTTGCAGGCGAAGTTGGATTGTCTGGCGAAATTAGACCTGTTAGCCGAGTTGATCAACGCGTACAAGAAGCGGCAAGATTAGGTTTCGAAGTCATATTCGTTTCTAGGTATAATTATAAAGATGAGCCTTCTTATAACTTGCCAATAGAAGTAAAGACAATCTCAAAGATTGATGATTTGTTGAGGGAGGTGTTTGCGTAAATTGTTACAGGGGGTGCTGTTTAAATCGTTTAGAACGGTCTGCGACTAGTTGTTTAAATTGTTTAAAGGCAACTTATTTGATCACAAATTGTTTGAGTATCAATGAAAAAGTGGACAAAATCAGAACTTATCCTTTTATCTCAAACACATCCTATTATCGCTTTTGACGGTGTTTGTAATCTATGTGATGGCTTTATCCAGTGGCTAATAAAAAGAGATTGTAAAAAGCTTTTTAGATATGTGACTTTACAATCTGAACTAGGAAAAATGTTAATTTCTGCCTCAGAAAAAGAGATGGAAACGGTTGTGTTGGTCTACAAAGGAATAATCTATACATATAGTGATGTTGGACTTCTAAGCATGAAAATCTTAGGTGGATCTTGGAAGGTCTTGTCTTATTTATCAATATTTCCAAAGGGATTTAGAGATATGATTTACCATTTTATTTCTCGAAATCGGTATAGTTGCTTTGGCAAGAAGGATGAGTGTATGGTGCCAACAGCCGAGGTAAAGGGGTTGTTTTTGTAGCTGAGTTGTTGGTATTAGCACCATTATTTTTTAGCAATAGGTATTCAGTTTTTATTATTCAAAAGAAAATGTAAATTTGCAGCCCAGTTTTAAGCCCAGGTGCTGAAATTGGAAGACCAGCGTTTTTTTGAAGAAAAAGCGTGAGCAGAGCAAATGTAGCGACTTCGTAGAAATCGCGGGTTTGCGACAGAGTAAAATTTTTGACAAGAAGTAAAGTATCCATTGCCCGGGTGCTGAAATTGGTAGACCAGCGTTTTTTTGAAGAAAAAGCGTGAGCAGAGCAAATGTAGCGACTTCGTAGAAATCGCGGGTTTGCGACAGAGTAAAATTTTTGACAAGAAGTAAAGTATCCATTGCCCGGGTGCTGAAATTGGTAGACAGGCATGTTTGAGGGACATGTGTACTACGTACGTGGGGGTTCGAGTCCCCCTCCGGGCACTTATTAAAGGAGTATCAAGGTTAATTCGTTGATGCTTTTTTAATTATGGGCACTTTTCGTACTACTTTACCGGTGCTAGTTTATAAAGTTCTTCATTATCACCATTAAAATTCTCATGATAACTAAATCCTCCATTATTATAGATGCTATAGTATTGATTGAATGCCAGATATGTACTTCTGACACAACTGCGTTTTGACTTGACTACTTTGAACAACTCTTAAAACCAATGCGACATTATCAACAATAAATGGTATTAGATATTATTTTCTAATAATGTGGACAGTTAGAGTCAGTTTTTAATTGATTATCAAAGTTTTTGATTCTAGTAGAATTGTATATCAGGTCTGATTATCGTCGTAAACGATAACTCATTACATCCTTTAGCGCTCCTTCCCTTATATTATTTGTATTGTAGGAGAGATACTTGGACTCTTTAGGGTAATCCTTATTGTTTTTACTAAAAATAAGTTTTATGGCGCTACTCAAATACATTTAGAGGTATTACGTTACTTATTGCCATAATTTCTTTGTTGGCCGCCTTGGGATTGTTCGGATAAAACATTGCATTCCCTCCAGAAGTATAGCAATCTATGTTATAGTTTATTAGATTTTGCTGCACTCAACAATGCTTAACTTTTGATTGTGGATGATAGCATGTGCTCTTTAGTCGAATAGTTTGTAATATTATGATTTTCAGTAATATGGAAATTTTTTAATTTAACTTTTATGCACGGATCTTATTATTTGGTCGTACCATTGTTGCTACAAATGTAGTGAGCACAAAAAGCAGTGCCACAAATGTTGTAAAAACAAAAACCGGCCAACCCCATAGAACTATGATTAAAGTGAATAAATTGCTAGCAAAGTACTTGACGAATTCTCTAAAAACTTGTTTGTTTACACTTCTTTTGCTAGGTCTAAGCATAAATGTATTTGGACATGGCACTAATGTAGCATACTGTTTTTCACCTGACGGGATGAACGTACGTATTTATATTGCGCATTGGCATCAAAACCAGGAATTTGATCCAAGTAGTACAATAGATATTGAGATTTCAATAAATAACGGACCTGTAATGCCAATGACCCTTAGTCCATCGGGTTCAATCGGACCTACCGCTCTAGCATTGCTGCCTAACGATGGAAGCATAGCACCTCAGCCTATTAGCATATGTCCTCAATTTGACGTTTCGTCGGATAACTGGGGGTTTTGGGACTTCCCATTGCCGGATGATTTATGCCCAGGTGGTGGAACGATGGATTTAACTGTATTATCTGGAAATGATCCTGTATTTCAAGAAGCATGTGCTGCATTATATCCTGGAGTAGTAAACTCAGTAATAGCTGCGGATGAATGCCCAGGAGGTGGTGCTAGTTCTGCTTGCTCTTGTAACGATGACGCTTCAGTCAATGGTGACGATGGTACTTTCGATGAGACTGTTACCCATGAGTCAATGGCTACTGGAGAGACTTGGACAGTAGTCAGCATTGATGGAAGTGCTACAGGCATTGTCGTTGCAGATGAATTTGCAGACAATGGAGATAATACTTATGTAGCACCTATCTTTCAGCACGTTGACGCTGGAGGCTTTACTTTGTGCTACGAAGGGCCTAGTCCAACTCTAGGGGCCGCGGCTAATGATACCTTCTGCATATCTAATCTATGTTTTTATCCAGATGTTTCTATTTCTGGCACAGGGTTTATATGTAGTGATGCTAATGCCATTATATTAAATGGTACTCCTGCAACATCTGGAACAGGGATTTGGTCTGGGACAGGTGTCACGGATAATGGTGATGGTACAGCATCCTTTGAACCTAATGGTTTGAGTGGTGATATAGTCGTAACTTACGAATATACAGGAGAGCCATCTGGCGGCCAATCTCCAGGTTGTGAAACTACAGTGACTGGGACGATGTCTGTACAAAGCTGTAGTTCATCTTGCTTGGCTAGTGTTGCTGGTGTCATTAATCCTGCATGTAACACAGGAGATTCATTTACAATAATGGAATCAAGAGTTATTGGAGATGCTGATCTATATTCAGGAAACCCCGACCTATCAGCTACCATTACGGTATATGAAGGTACAGGTACAACTGGAAATACTACTACAACTGGATTTACAGATAATGGAGATGGTACTATGTTGATTAATCCAACAGCAATATCAAATGCTAATGCGGGTGTATTTTCTATTGAAATATGTATTCAAGATGTAACTGATACTGATGAATGCGATGATCTTTGTGTATATGAAACAATCACAATTGGCCAAGCGCTGAATGCTGCATTTATGCATGACGACGATGATGGCAACATATGTGTAGATGATGTAGTGAATTTAATGGCAATGAACCCTGGGGGAGTCTTTTCAGGAGAAGGTGTTATAGATAATGGTGATGGCATGACAGGTACTTTTACGATGCCTGATATTGGTCTATATGCAGTTACATACACTTTAAGTTCAGGAAACGGCTGTACAACTGTGTTTACATTTATTTTTGCACCTGATAATGAAGCACCAGAGATCGTATGTCCAGATGATATAGCGATGGATAATGATACAGGAGCATGTGGAGCAGTGATAACTTTTGCAGATCCAGTGGTGGATGACAATTGTCCAATCGTAATAGCTCCAGGCACAGAGACATTTGTGTACACGGGTGCTATAGAATCATGGGTAGTACCAGCAGGCGTTACAGAAATAACGATTGAAGCGATGGGCGCAAAAGGAGGCGCAACGAATGGAGGAAGAGGAGCGATCATGCAGGGAGATTTTGTTGTGACGCCAGGACAGACATTACAACTACTCGTAGGACAAGAAGGAATGTCTCAAGGAACAGTACGTGGCGGCGGTGGCGGCGGTAGCTTTGTGGCTATTGGCACAACTGGAGCTTCAGATTTCACATTAGTAAATACAATAATTGCTGCCGGTGGTGGCGGAGGTGTAGGATGTGCAGCGAATGCAGTTAATGCACCAGGAATCGATGCCAGTATAACGACAATTGGAGGAATACCTGCACAAGGAAATGGAATGTCAGGAACAGGCGGTTCTGGAGGATCTAGTTCTACAGATGATACTGGTACTGCAGCAGCAGGTGCTGGAATACTCAGTAATGGCCAAGATGGCCAGAATTGCGAAATACCGGAGTTGGCAACAGGAGGTATGAGTCCAGCTAATGGTGGCTTAGGAGGAGTAGCAGGAAGAAATAATTGTGTCAGTATAGTTACAGCTAACGGTGGCTTTGGTGGTGGCGGCGGTGGCTCACAGCTTGGCGGCGGTGGCGGAGGCTACAACGGCGGTGCTGGTGGTGGACATGGTCAATGTGCTCCAGGATATGGAGCAGGAGCAGGTTCATTCAATGGAGGAGGTAATCAAGTAAACTCTGTAGGCAATATAGGAAATGGTCAAATAATAATTACTTATGCTGCGACAATAGCGCAGACTGAAGGATTACCAAGTGGCTCATTATTCCCAGTAGGAACTACAACAAATACGTTTGTCGTAACGGATGAATCAGGTAATACAGCTACATGTAGTTTTGAAGTAGTAATAACAGATACAGAAGATCCAATGATTACTTGCCCAACTGATGATGTAGCGGTAACAAGCGATGGTGGAACAGGAGATTGTCAAGCCAACTATGCATGGACACATCCTATGGCTACAGATAACTGTGGATTGGTAGCTTATACAGTTACATATACTAATCCAGACGGATCTATCGAAGGACCAGTTAATCCAAATGTTGGATCTACAAGTTCAATGTTGCTAGATGCCAACAGAAATTTCGAACTAGGAGTAACAACTATAACTTACTTTGCAGAAGATGCAGCTGGCAATACTGCCACATGTAGCTTCACAGTAACAGTAACAGACGATGAAGATCCAGTCTTTGTAACATGTCCACCAG
>CAXBGT010000250.1:0-6983 GCA_963975265.1 uncultured Saprospirales bacterium | reverse complement strand
GATCCATGTAATTATAGTGCAAGTCAAGTTGTTGCGAATGCAAATGCAGCATGGTCAGACTTAGATTGTGATAGTGATGGTAATCCAAACGGTACAGATCCTAATGGAGGAATGGCAAAGGCTGAAGATGATTCGATGATTGCTCCACTAGGAGAGGCAACAACTTATGATATTTTGGAAAATGATGATTTCCTAGATAATACAGATTCTAATAACGAGGGAACAACTACATTAATACAGACTGGGGGAAGTGCAGGAGGAACAATTGCTCTTGATCCTACAGATGGAAATATAAGTTATACACCTATTCAAAGTGAGGTAGGAACAACAGTAACAGTGGATTATGAAGTGTGTAATACTGACCCTAATCCAGATGTATGTGCAACAGCTACAGTGAATATTGAAGTGCCAATGTGTACTGATCTTAGTCCAGTAATAACGGCAGTTCCATCTACTTTAGAGGGAGTATCAACGGTCAATATTAAGATTGAAATATCTGAGTTAGGAGGTGTAGATTCTGATGGTTCGATTACAGTAACAATACCTGTAGATGCAAGATGGACTTTTACTTATGATAGTGCATTGACTGAGCTTGGATTATTCACCGAATTGGATAACGCAAATTGGACTTATGAAGGAAACGATGGCCTACTCCATAGCTTCGTTACCAATGAATCCATAACAGCAAATACTAGCTCTAGCTTCGCTATTGAAGCTCAATATGATCCAGAAAATACAGAAGGAGAGACGAGCTTAAGTACTACTGTGATGATTGGCTCTGGGAACGGGTGTATTTTCAATAATAACTTTGATTCTGAGGCCATAATCTATTTTGATTAAAATCTAATAGCATTGGTACGGATATTAAAAGATCTGTACCAATGCCATTTTATTGAATAATAGAATTTACCTAAAAATACTTTTTAATAATATAATGCTAAATAATGAAAAAAATAATATTTACCCTAGCATTTTTTTTCTTTTGTTTGTCAAGTGGTTTTTCGCAAGGATGTATAAATAATCCTTCGATACAAGGCGGAGATATTAATCCAGCGCCTCTCGAAGATGGTAATGGAGGACAACTATTTTTTACTTATGTAGAAAATGGAGAAGATTATACGGATGAAGAAAATGACCCAGTAACATTAACTATTTGTCTATTAAACATAGGCCCAGTTGACGAAGTTAACTCAATTGGAGGTAGCTTTTCAAGTACTTTTGATTGGCAATATGATCCTGTAACAAATTGCTTTCTAGGCACACAAAATCAAGATATTATAGGAGGTGAGGGAGGTATGATCACTGTTGACTTTGAACAAACGAACACTATAGATTGTCCATCTAATCAGATGGGCTTTAATGCGAATATTCAACCAGCAGCTTGTATGAATGGTACAAATCAAGTAGATGATGATAACGAATTTTCGTTTACCTGTAATACCACAACATCGGTTGCTGATAGTGATGGCGATGGCGATCCAGACGGATCAGATCCAGATCCAGCAGACCCATGTATATTCACAGCAGGCAGTACAGCAGATACGACAAATGCAGTATGGCAAGCAGCAGATTGTGATGGCGATGGCGATCCAAACGGAACAGATCCAGATCCAACAAACCCATGTATATTCACAGCGGGCAGTACAGCAGATACGACAAACGCAGTATGGCAAGCAGCAGATTGTGATGGCGATGGCGATCCAAACGGAACAGATCCAGATCCATATGGTGGGATATGCATAAATAATCCTTCGATACAATCTGGAGATATTAACCCAGCACCACTCGAAAATGGGAATGGTGGGCAACTATTTTTCACTTATATGGAAAATGGATTGGATTACACGGATGAAGAACTAGACCCAGTGACATTGACTATTTGTCTATCAAACATAGGTCCAGCTGACGGCATTAACTCAATTGGAGGTACCTTTTCAAGTACTTTTGATTGGGAATATGATCCTGCATTAAATTGCTTTCTAGGCACACAAAATCAAGATATCATAGGAGGTACGGGAGGTTCGATCACTGTCGACTTTGTACAAACGAACCCTATAGAATGTCCAACTAATCAGATGGGATTCGATGCGATTATTAATCCAGCATCTTGTATGAATGGTGTAAATCAATTAAATGATGATAGCGAATCATCGTTTACCTGTAATATGACACTGGATGCTGATGCAACGATTGCAGGAGAGTCATGGAAAGATACGAATGGCAATGGTATACAAGAGATTGGGGAGGATCCAGTACAAGGACTCGTGGTGATTCTAGAGGATTGTGTTGGTAATATTTTGGATCAGACGACGACCAACGCAGATGGAACATATATGTTTAGTGGTATAGAACCAGGTATGGTATTAGTGCGATTTGATAATACTACATTACCTCAAGGCTACGCGTTTACTTATCAAGATCAAGGTGATGATGATTCAGTAGATAGTGATGTAGATCTGAACGGAAAAGGACTATGTATGACTTTGAATTCAGGAGATGAGATAACAGACTATGATGCAGGATTATTATTGTTAGGAAGTATAGGAGATCTGGTATGGCATGACATTGATGGTGACGGAGTTAAAGATAGCAATGAGCCGGGGATCGAAGAAGTCATTATCAATCTGTACAATGACGTTAGTGATCTTGTAGCAACAACAGTAACAGATGGGAATGGATATTATTTATTTGATAATGTGTATCCAGATACATATTTTGTTGAGTTCATAGATCCAGATGGCTTCGTCTCTACATTCGCTAAGGAAGGCACTAATGATGAGCTTGATAGTGATATTACTAACGAGATAATAATCCCAGAAGGAGGAAGTACAACAGGACTGCATGTGTTGGCACCTGGAGAGAACAATCTAACGATTGATGCTGGATATTATATGTGTATACCAATAGGAGAGACAGTATGGTACGATACAGATTCTGATAATGTAGAAGATCCTGTTGAGAACGGGATTAATGGTATTAAAGTGACGCTTTGGAGACTAACGAATGGAACATGGGGAGAGTGGGATATTGTGTATACAGGCCATAAGCCAGGTACGCCATCAGACGACGGATACTATAAATTCTGCGCGCCTCCAGGGACATATTACATATACTACCAGATGCCACCAATAGGATTAGTACAAGCACAGCCAAATGTAGGAAGTGACCTGACAGATAGTGATGTGACAAATGGTAATGGACCAGGAACGACGAATTCATTTACAGTACTATCTGGAGAAGAGGATTGTACTATAGGTGCTGGATATTATCCAATGGCAGAGGTAGGAAACTACGTATGGGATGATTCGAATTACAATGGTATCCAAGATGTAACTGAATCTCCGATAGAAGGTGTAATGGTACAAGTATACGACTTGGATAACAATTTGATAAGCGAAGTGATGACAGATGATAGTGGTGAGTACGAAGTGGATTACTTACAGCAACAGAGTTACTATCTTAAATTTACACCTCCAATGGGAGCTACAGTTACAGTAGCAAATATTGGAGACGATGAAAAAGATAGTGATGTGACAAATGCCTTTGGAGAGAATACTACGGATGCATACTCACTTAACTCAGGCGATCAAGTACAAAGTGTAGATGCCGGATTATTCTTTGGAGTGTTACCAGTAGATTGGTTGTACATAAAAGTTGAAAACAGAGGGGATCATAATCTAGTAGAGTGGGCAACCGCTACAGAGATCAATAGTGACTACTTTGAAGTAGAGAGGAAAGTAGGAGATGATCCAACATTCAGATCTATATCACAAGTAGCTGCTGTAGGCATTTCAAATGAGACGAGAATGTACGATTATGAAGATGAAGACATTGCAGAATCGGGCATATATTATTATCGTATTAAGCAAGTAGATTTAGACGGTAGAATAGAATACAGTGATATCTTAACAATTACGATTGTTAAAGATGTAACAACGGTAAGTCTGTATCCAAATCCATCGATCAACACAACGTGGATCAAAGTGACGGGCTCAGAAGGACTTGACGCAAAAGTAAATGTATACGCCAAAGATGGAAAGCTGGTAAGAACAGATTTATTGTTAGAGGAAGTCTCAGCGGGTAATTATGCGCTCAGATTAGATGTATCTACTTTACATCAAGGAGTATATTCAGTAACGATAAAAACAGCACAAAATTCTTGGACAGAGAAGTTGATAGTTATAAGGTAATAGCTAAACTGATTTAATAAAATATGTGCTAATTCCTATAGGGGCTGTTTGATTCATTTCAAACAGCCCTTTTTTAAGTTTTGGAGAATCATGTAACAAGTTGCTACGGTAGATGTATTTACATTTAGTGAGAATCTCAGTCTCGAAAAAGTTCTGGATCTATTGCAAGAAAGACTCGGTACAAAAAACAATATGTAGAGGATGCAACAAAGTTTAGAATTGCGGAAGCTTTTGTATTATTTGCAATAAAGGATTTTTTGATAAAAAAAGGAATACTTTTATTTTTCAATGTGATGTTTTCTGCATTTATATACGGACATGATCATGTGTTAAGTGAATACACATTCAATAATGCCACACAAGCGTTGAATTCATCGAAAAGTATTGTATCAATTGTAGCGGAAAAGAAATTTGATGGGGACCTACTTGAAAGTACTAATGAGCATGAAAAGTTCTGTATATATTCTCACTACTATCTCAACAACTATATTATGAGAAAGTACGCTCGTGATATGAGACTATGGAACGATGCCATGAAGATCTTTACCAATCAGGCAAATCTTACAGAAAAGTAATTTCTATTTTTTGACAAAGTAATAAAAGGATATAAATATAGAAGTAACTTTCAGAAATTGTCACCTCAGATTGATTGTAAAATCAACAGATATTTATTCAGAAATATCAGCAAAATCTTCGTCCATGAGAATGGAAAATCCATTAAATCATTATTTAGTGTCAAAAAAGAAATAGAGATTCTATACTAGGAGAGGTTTTTACTTCTTGAATTTTCTGATGAAGTATTATTTCTAAGGTGACAGGAGATTTAAATGATGAAGGAAGAGTTGAAGTAAGATGTTTTAATGAATGCGGAATCATCGATAGCATTGAAACTTTCCGAGGAGATAATAAGCTGAGTAATACGGAATATGAAAAGACAAATTCTAGAAATTGGGAAGGAGACAAAGATTATTACGTAAATGGAAGCCTCTTTTTTGATTTTAGAAATGGTGGAGATAATTCTTTCCGCAGTGCATATTATTTATCACCTTCTGGTGATACATTAAGTTTGTACCAAGATGATTTTATAGGAGATTTTGAAGATTTAACTAAGAGATCCTACACCAAGAACCTCAATGGGAAAATCACATCTGTTGATGGCGTTGGGTTAGGAAATCGATTTAGCTATTCTCAATTTGACGATTCCTTACGTGTTAGTTCTAAAATAGAACACCCAGCAAGTTTTTTTCTAGAGTAAAAGATATTTTAGAATTAAACTTTGAGGAAGTCTATCAGGTTGATTCAATATTTTCTCATCAATTTGTAAAGAGTATAAGCTTACCAAAAGAAATAAGTGTAGCAAATTACAAAATGGGTATGAAGTCTATTTTTGCTGACAGGGAATCTGATTTTCTTCCATTTATCAATGTAAGTTGTGACATGTTGTCTGATTAGTCTGTAGAGCGATCAAAACCTAAAGATTATTATTTCACAAATGAAGATTTGGCAGTATATTTTCAACAGTTTAATGGAAAAGTCAAGAATGAAAAACTGTAGAACTTATCGTTGAGTACCATAACCTTCATATAGATCGCTCTAAAGGGGGATAGTTGTTTTATCCAGGGTTGATTAAGTTTCTTAATAATAAAGTTAATGATAATGATCTACTTATATGTTATGAATATGTAATGAATCTTATTGTAAGTGTGGCATTGTCAGTAAATTATAAGAGGAATGAGCTATTTAAAGTTGAGCTTAAGTGATTAACTGAAATAGTTGATACGTTAGGTAATGCATTTGCAAGTATAAAAACACCTATTGTAGAAGAGTTTAGGTCAACATTAGATAAGGATAAAGTGGAAACACTTATTTTAGTATCTCAGCCATATAAAGAGTCAGTAACTGATTATTATGATCAATTTGCAAAAGAGAATTGTTCTGTTTCTTATGGAATTGAAAAGAATAAAATTGAGTATTTTAGATTGATAACACAATAGCAATTAAGGCACTTTAATCAGAGGTTGTTTAGTCGACGATTATACAACGCAAAAGTGTCGACTCAATTTGATGGAATATTCATAAAATCGATCAGATTTTAGGGTATGATAAGTAAGATTTACTTTTGAAACATGAGAAAGGAATGTTTAAATTCTGGATATAATATCCCCGAATGGAGTAGGTGGGTGCAGCTGGACAAAATTCAATCCTTATTTGCAAGTAAATGATTAAAGGAAAAGAGACTTTAGGAGTTTTAATTGGCTGTTAAATTAACATTATTGTTAGCTTACTCCAAAAACATCTTCAATTTCTCAACTTGATCATATGAAGGGTAAACCACCAATTCACATTTCTCTGTTTGAATAGAAAATATAATGTCTCTAGAAGCCAATATCAATACCTCATCTTCTGGTTCTATGGTGACTATAAAATTATTCCAATACTGTTTTTCGGATTGTCGACGAGTTGCTTTGGAGGTTGCAGAGCTTATTAGAATATTTATAAGACTTGTTCTACCAATGAATTGACTAGGATATCTTCTTTGAGATTCTATTTCAAGTGTTTCTAGATATTGCTTAGAGGTGGGGTAATTTGCATATTCTAATTCATATTCATCTAATAAGATAGAAATATCACCAGTTACTTTTTGTTCGGAAAGGCTGGTAGTGAGATCTACAGATATTCTTAGACTGTCTTTTTTGTCAAAAGTGAGATTTACAAATCTTACGATAGGTGGGTTTTCAAAGACATAAAAATAAATGGAGATGTTGTAAAAATAAATTCAGATAGCAAACATAT
>CAXBGT010000249.1:0-7040 GCA_963975265.1 uncultured Saprospirales bacterium | reverse complement strand
TTTTACGTAAAATCATTAAAAAATGCTGCATGAATTAAGAAGTAAACACAATGAATATTCAATAAATAGGGCTCTTCAGTATTTCTGAATATCCCCATTTAGATAGCATCAAGCTTCAAGCATTAGACCTCAACATCATTCTACTACAGAGAAATAAAAGATGCTACAATAGTGAGAATTTCAAATGGAACCCAGCAAAACATGATGCTCGTCATCAAAAATAGATACTAGATTAATATCCGTATTTATCTTTCCATTTTTGCCTTACAACTGCACTTAATTTTTGTTCTGAAGGGTTATTCCCTGGACTATAGAATTGTGATCCCGATATTTCCTCTGGAAGATACTCTTGATCTGGACTGTTTTGGTCTTGATCGTGAGAGTATTTGTAGTCTTTGCCATACCCAATCGACTTCATCAGTTTAGTCGGAGCATTTCGAAGGTGAAGAGGAACGGACAAATCTCCAGTATCTCTAATTGCCGCCAACACCTTATTTATTGCCATGTAACTTGTATTACTTTTAGGAGAGCATGCGAGATAAACCGCTACTTGAGACATGATGATTCGTCCTTCAGGCATTCCAATCTTTTCGATAGATCGGAAAGCACTTTCAGCGAGTAGTAGCGCATTTGGGTTCGCAAGACCCACATCTTCCGAAGCAGATATAATCATACGTCTGCAGATAAATTTTGGATCTTCCCCTCCAGCAATCATTCTTCCAAGATAATAAACAGTAGCATTAGGGTCACTTCCTCTGATCGATTTTATGAAAGCAGATATGATATCATAATGTTGTTCACCTGTCTTATCGTATTTAGCGAGATTATCTTGTATTACTTCGAATACATAATCATCAGTAATATTAATTGGTTGACCCTGTTCGAAACTTGAGACTACTATTTCTAAACTATTGAGCAACTTACGCCCATCACCACCAGAAACACGAAGGAGTGCGTCATAAGACTCAATCTTAACTTCTTTATCCTTTAGAAATTCGTCATTTTTTAATGCTTTATCAACAAGCAAAATAAGATCCTCCTTTTCTAGTGGCTTGAGAATATAAACTTGGCAACGACTAAGTAAAGCTGAAATGACTTCAAAAGAAGGGTTTTCTGTTGTAGCCCCTATCAAAGTGACCACACCTTTTTCTACCGCCCCCAAAAGAGAATCTTGCTGAGATTTACTAAATCTATGGATCTCATCAATAAACAATATTGGATTAGCTCGATCAAAAAACCTAGCATTTTCAGCTTTCGCAATGGTCTCCCGCACATCTTTCACTCCACTATTGATCGCAGATAAACTGTAAAATGGTCTTTTGAGTTTCTGTGAAAGGATACTTGCTATAGTCGTCTTCCCTACTCCAGGAGGACCCCACAATATAAACGAAGGAACAGTATTACTGTCGATCATCCTTTTTAAAACGGCACTCTCTCCTACCAAATGATCTTGACCAACAAAATCTTCAAGAGTTTTTGGTCTCATACGTTCAGCAAGTGGTTTCATAATGTTCTATTTTAGAGCACGAAATTAGTCATTATTTAGAAATCAAATCAACAACTAAGGTGACATCGAATATGGCTATTAAAAGGATCAAATTAAGTAAATAAAATTTAGGGCATAAAGAATAAACAAAGTGGTTATATTTGTACTCCTAATTTTTTGAAACCTCGCAACGAGAAATAATTTTGACTTGCGAATATAATGAACTTAACATACATATTAGATGCTTGCTGAAACTGTTGAAAACTTAGAATTTATAGAAGAGAGTGCACGTCAATTTGCTGATCAAAAAATAAGACCAAAGTTTATGGAATGGGACGAATCTCAGGAATTCCCAATTGGTCTTATGAGAGAATTAGGTCAACAAGGATTTTTAGGTGTTTTGGTGCCAGAAGAATACGGTGGCTCAGGTTTAGGATATCAAGAGTATATATCTATCATTGTAGAGATTACTAAAGTGTGTGGATCTATTGGTCTCTCTGTAGCTGCACATAACTCACTTTGTACGGGTCATATATTGCAGTTTGGCAATGAAGATCAAAAGAAAAAGTATCTACCTAAGTTGGCTACTGGAGAATGGATCGGCGCATGGGGCCTTACTGAAGCAAATACAGGATCGGATGCAATGAGAATGCAATGTGTAGCGGTAGAAGATGGTGATGATTGGATATTGAATGGCACAAAAAATTGGATCACTCATGGTAGGTCTAGCGAAGTAGCGGTGGTACTTGCACGTACCGGTGATTTATTAGATAGTCATGGAATTACAGCATTCATAGTAGAAAGAACAAATCCTGGATTCACCGGTGGAAAAAAGGAAAATAAACTCGGAATGCGAGCGTCTGAAACGGCAGAAATGATTTTCGATGAATGTAGAGTATCCAAAGCAAATGTTTTAGGGAAAGTTGGAGAGGGTTTTATCCAAGCGATGAAAATTTTGGACGGAGGTCGTATAAGTATTGCTGCTTTGTCTCTAGGAATTGCAAAAGGAGCATACGAAGCATCTGTGAAATATTCTCAAGAAAGAGAGCAATTCGGGCAGCCAATTGCAAAATTTCAAGCAATTAGTTTCAAATTAGCTGATATGGCTACTAAGATTCAAGCTTCTGAATTGTTAATAAGAAAAGCTGCAGACCTCAAAAATAATGGCAAGCCAATGACAACTATTTCGGCAATGGCAAAGTACTATGCCTCAGAAGTTTGTGTGGAAGCATCTACAGAAGCAGTTCAGATATTTGGAGGTTACGGTTATACGAAAGATTTTCCAGTAGAAAAATTCTATAGAGATTCAAAATTATGTACGATTGGTGAAGGAACTAGTGAAATTCAGAAATTGGTGATTAGTCGAAATATATTGAAAGGGAGAGATTAGGGTTGCTTTAGATTTAAGCCAGCTCAGACCTTACTGTGAATCCCAAATAAATTGGAATTGACTTTAGAGATGCGACAAATTCAATTGGGCGCTTTTACTTAGCAAAAATGCCACTTCCGAAATTATTCAGAAGCGGCATTTTTTTATGCTTAGAAAATTGTTCTTTAATTTTCTTTGATAAATGTGATCAAAAAAAGAGAAAAGCTTGATTATTCCTTTACGAACTGCATCAACTTACTTCCTTCTGCAGTGTGAATCGTAATAATGTAATTACCTGTTGCTAAGCGTGAGACATCTACATTAGTAGTTGCACTGCCACTTAATAAGGTCTGTCCTAAAAGATTTGAAACCTCATAAGATTGTACATCAATATCTGCTTTGAATGACAAAATATCATTAGTAGGGTTTGGATAAACACTCACTACCGCTTTAAGGGTTTTCAAATCATTAACGGATACAGATCCTGCACCAATTAGTACTCTACCTAAATCCGCTTCGTTAGCAGGATTTGCATTTCTGCCAGTCACACTGAATCCGTACTGAATAACTAAACCAGGTGTTAGAGAACTTCCAGGAATACTTACTGAAAAATTTCCACTAGCAGGTAGATCAAAAACGCCTGCACCAGCCAATTCATCTGCGTAATCATTGTCTGGATTGAGTGCCTTGATGAAATACTTAGCAGCATACCCATTGTCTAATGTGTTAGATTGGACAGCTCCTGAAAAAGTAAGATCTTGACCATTAAAAAATGCACCAGGTTCTACGAAAGTAAGTGCTTCCATAGTCTTTTCTCCTTCCCCTGTACTTTGATTTACCCAATAGGCATCCGCAGCATTTTCAGCATAAGTATTAAAGTTTGGTTGCAACACAATGGTGTTAGCTGAAGCGTCCAATGTTGTCTTCAAAGCGGATACTTCCCAACTCGAACCAAATTCGTAGCCACCGTTAAGATTACATTCATATAGCCAACCCAACTGTCTCCGGCACTGAAATCAACATCGTTTTGTCCAAATACCATAGTGAGTGAAAATATAGAAAATGCAATGCTTGTAATAATTGTTCTCATAAATCTTAATTTTAGATTAGTAATAGAGTAAATATATGAAAATCAACGCATTTTCAAAGGCTGGCTTAAATAGTATTTGAATTGGTGTTATGAAGAATAAGATAAGATCAAGCGATATTAAGCTTCTCAGTATGGCGAAGTGCATGCGTTGCATTTACAAGAATACACTTTGTTATTCCTCAGTAATAAATAAATAAATAAATAAATAAATAGGGTTACCCACTTAGCTCTCAACCCCCTGATTATCAATAGTGTTTTGAGAAATCACAATTTTTGACTAACAACCATAGTAACATCACTCTTTTTTAAGAGTAGCGAATATGCTAATAATCGCTCAGCACTATATCATTACTGTAGAAGACTCAATCAAACTAGTTCAACCATCTATTTAGACAGCGCAGCTTTGCTACTTTTAAACCAGAGTTGCACTAATAAAATCAAAAGTCACTCCTGCCCTAATTCTCTTAGATATTCATTTCGGATCCTTTTTATGTGTTTATCAAGATCTTCGACTTTCCAATTGGAAGTTTTCACAGCTGGCTGGACTACAACTTCTACTACAGATGGTTTTATGAAGTTTGATCCTTTCGGCATTACATCGTGCGCATTCTTTATTACTATCGGCACTATGGGAACACCCGCTTGCATAGCTAAATGGAAGGCTCCTTTTTTGAACTCGCCTAAGCCATAGTCTTTGCTCCTCGTCCCTTCAGGAGCTAACCCTACAGATGTACCATTTTTTAGAGCTTCCACCGCTGGAGCCATTGCCTCAATTGCTTTATTTTTATCCCCTCTATCTATGAAGATTACTCCGGCAGCCATAAAAAGTGGCCCCACAGGTGACATTTTTAATTCTTTCTTGGCTATTGCAACGGCATCTCGTCTAAGTAACTTAGCCATTATAAGTAAATCGACGTTACTTTGATGATTAAATATAAAAACTGCAGGTCGATGTTTCCAAATATGCTCTTCTCCCTTGACAACCAAATTAATTCCAGCAACTAGACAGCCAAAATCACCTATTGCCGACATCATAGAATTAATTCCATCCTTATGGGACATGGATAATGTTCCTGATAAGACTCCAGCTATAGTTGCTGGTATTAAAGAACTAATAGCGAGACCGGTTCTGATTAAGTTCGAGACCCCAGGTCTTTTTTCATCACTGAATCTTGCTATAGGCCAATCATTTTCGAATGCTATCTTAGAAAGTTCAGCATCTGGATTTATTGGATGAGGATGTCCGACAATTTCTAAAAGCGGTAGATCTTCAGCGCTATCCGTATAAAAATGACTTTTCGACATATCTAGTAAGTACTTCTCTGCCAGTTGATTAGCTGCATATGCCTTACCCTCTCCCCAACAAGCTGGTTCTACTATCTTACCAGTGAATTTACCTTCTACCACCTCCATCTGCGTACACATCACATGCTCTATACCTAGATCTCTAGCAACAGGATTAACTTGATATGGAGTAGCAGCAGATATTATGGCAACCGTGTGCCCCATAGCTAAATGTGCTTCGACAAGAGCTCTTGATTCAGGATAGATTTCTGAAGCTAAATGCTTAAGATAGACTTCCTCTCCCACTTCTAAGAATGTTTTTTCATCAACACCATTGATACCTTTTGCACTAATTGCAGCCAATCCTGCAAAATTTCTATTGCCTAACGCATAAACCATTACTCCTCCAAATTGCGCAACTATTTCTTTACCTGACATCTTGCCACTATAAAGTCTACTTTGGAAAAATTCTTTAGCGGAAAATCCTTTTATTAGTGTTCTATCTAAATCAAAAAATGCGCCTATATGTGCTCCACTCTCTCCTTCTAAAATTGGACTAGTTACATTCTCAGTCTTTGATCCTGGAATAATATTTCTTTCTATATGAACTAAGTTCCCATTCTTCTCTTTTGATTTCTTTGCAATTAATTGCAATTCAGAAATCCGCTTAGTCAAATCAGATAAGTATGCTCTCCATTGTTCAACTCCATTTTTATCGATCGCTCCATTTGCGGTAATAAGGCCTTTATTAACAGCGAGTCTAATTCCGTTGAGAATAAATGGTTTAGAGACTGAGTCCACTCGATGAATCTTACCCATCCAATGCATTTCTTCCCCTAAAAAAAGACAATCTTCAAGTAATTCAGCTTCATTATACAGTATGCCTGAGTCTCTATTTTTTAAGCACTCTCCTACTACCTTATAAGCTTCTATGTATGTTGAAAGAACAGTTTGAGACAATAACATGTTCTTTCCTTCTATTAGAGAAAAAGGTTTTATCTTTTCATTCTGTAAAATCTTTGACCAATCCTTATGGAAATAGTTTAAGTCCTTCTCAATTTCGTCTGTAAAATCTATCTTATTAGAGTAGAAAAACTCGAACTTAAAAAGGTCTCTCAGTTTCATTATCTCTTCCCAAAACAAACGAAGTCTGTTTTTCGACCTGGACTTCTGAAGCTTAAAAAGGGCTAATTCTATAAATGCTCTATGATATAGATAATGCACACTCATATTTGCATAATACGCTGCGGCGAGATATTTCTCCGGAATAATCGAATACTTCGTTGAGTGCCCCGTACCGATTTTTCTAACCATACCAGATTTGATAAACCTATTCAACGCATTTTGGATACTTTGATTTAGTGGCTTGCCTCTTTCTACTAAGGCATCTGCTTTATGATTCTCAACCAACTCCATCAACTCCACAACAGAAGTTTCTAATTGAGGCTTGGTAAGCGCAAATTGGCTCAATAACGCAGTAAAAATTAAAGAACCGGTAGTGACAGGTGTTACATTATTAATCTCATGCACTAGATTAAACGCGAATTTGGGAAGTACTGGTTTATCTCCCATTGCATGAACTGAGGTATCCACTTTCGATTCCGATAACATGTCTACTGGCTCTGAAAAACGAATACTTATTTTTCCAAAATCTTCACCCATGTTTTTTACATACTGTATAAACCAAGCTAAGCTTTCTTTTGATTTTTCTGATCCTCGGCCTTCCTTTACCATTTGATCCACATCAGGTATTAAGTCATACACTATGGAAACTGGTATGTACTTCACCTCATTACGTGATTGAGCATCAG
>CAXBGT010000248.1:0-7041 GCA_963975265.1 uncultured Saprospirales bacterium | reverse complement strand
CGTTTGAGTTTTTCAAACCTAAACCGTTTGAGTTTTTCAAACCTAAACCGTTTGAGTTTTTCAAACCTAAACCGTTTGAAAATAACTATTTACTATTTAGAAGCAGTACCAGTTGGATTGGTAGCTGCTGCATTATTTGCCATATCAAGTACTGAGTGCACTGGTGCGTCAGCTGCTGTCATACCTACTAGTGGTTTAAGTAAGAATGGTGTAGGACTGTTATCCGGCACTGGCTCAACAGACACTACTATAGTTGCTCCTTGGAGGTTTGTTGGAAATGTCAACCCCGATGGTGCATTCTGAACAAAATCTTCTCCTGGACATCCAGGACCAGGATTTGAACCACTAAACGTCGATGCCGCATCCACTCCTGAAGCTGAAATGAATGTTCCTGTTGTTACTGGCGTACCATCGATCACTGCCCATCCTTCATATGCCCATCCTTCAGGAAGAGTAGGAATAGTTAGTCCAGCTACTGCAGATCCTGATGAATTATCTAGAAACCACACTCCACTTTCTTCGTTATTGTCCATTCCGTCGGTTGGAGTAGCTAATATATATCTACCCGTCGAAGCTGTGAAGTCTGTTCCTATAGCCGCACTATGAGAAACGGTCAACGCCGCATTATCAGTTGAGAAATCTCCAGCTAGAATATGTACTGCACTTGGTGCAGGATCAGAATCTGGAGAAGGTTCTATTGTTAGAATGAACGCTGTCGCATCTTCTAAATCATCTTCTGAAACTTCGAATGATGTTTTAGAAGCAATCCCGTCAACATCTACAGTGAATACACCTGTTGTTTTTGGAGACCCATCGACCAAGATCCACCCTTCGTATGCATAATCGCTTCCAAGATCTGCTAATCCTGCAAGGTTTAGAGTCAATTGATTGTCTGTTGTCTTATCGTCGTCTCCGCAAGAAACCATGATCATTGCGAATCCAAGTACCATTAATTTAAAAATGTTGTTTGTCATTGTAAATAATTTTTGTTGTTGAAAATGTTATTAAATTTTGATGATTTTATCCTTTGGTATTATTCAAGGCTATTATAAAATAGACATAAAGGTGGCCTTCGCAGGATTGTCCCCACGTCTATAAAAAACCATTGCTACTATACTATTTTGTGTTAAATTTTACTGCGAATTGAACACCTGCAGTATATAAATCAACCTTACCCTCTCCTATACCAGTCATTGGAATTTGTAGATAAGGAGATATTTCGAATGCCATATTTGGCGAAATTAGTCTTTGATATCCTACGGAGACTCTCGCTACTCCGGCAAGGTGAAAGTTTTTCCTTGGTATATCATCCATTGTTATCTCTTCTAGGGCACCTGGGTTGATTAATAAATCTTCAGGATCATACTTGAATCCGTACCATTCAGAGTTAAGCAAAAAACTACTAACTCCTGCATTTACAAAGAAGCTGTTATTTTCATATCCACTGATATAGTAAGATGCTTCTAAAGGAGTCTGTAATATGTTGCCTTTTCCATCCATCCATGTAGGATTGATTCCTTGC
Organism: uncultured Saprospirales bacterium; assembly: GCA_963975265.1. GTDB lineage: Bacteria > Bacteroidota > Bacteroidia > Chitinophagales > Saprospiraceae > CAJXUU01. The sequence goes on along the minus strand of CAXBGT010000248.1, from coordinate 5,519 downwards.
ATTGTGTTCCAACCTCCTTCAATATTATAATCCAACCCTTCTGATCCATATCTCTTTAAGCTATATGCAAATCCCAGATCAAATTGAAACTTATGTGCCAATTGCACACCCACTTTCGCACCCAAAGTAAATCCTGATTGTGGGTCACTAAATAAACCTACGGATGAGAAATCCGAACTACCCAAAGCAGTCACAACGTATCTGGAAGTTGCCCCAACTATAATTGACTCTATAGACGGGGTATGTTTCAAATTGAGATTCAACTGTTTTGTGTCATTTGATACAACTATCCCCAAACTTATATTTTCCAATACTTCTACTACCAACAAGTCTCTAATCGTGTTTTCCATATCGTTTGTTGGAGCCTCTTCTACATTTCTCTTCGTACCGTTGTGTAACAACCCTCTTTTATCTTCTTTCTCAATAACATTACTATTATTATAAGAATTGAAAGTTGTGACTGGCGAAGAAACACTGACAACCTCGCTTTCCACAAGACTGCCAGTATTTTCGCTTTGAAAACTGTTTTGAGCAACTATATCACTACTTCTCACTTTTGAGATAGTATTTATATATTCTTCTTTAGACTCTGATTTATTCTCATTATCTATTTTATTTGTATCACTACTATTCTTTAGTTGATTGGTATTCTGGTCTACTGTTAATTCAGAAATATCGATTTTCTTTAACTCTTCTTTAGCTCCAATTCTCACCTCATTGTTTACAGGATTATCATTTGTTACATTATTACCAGCAACGTCAATCATTGAAATGGTAGCTATAGGATCTGTTTGCTCAACAGAACTTGTAGAGAAATAAATGACCGCAAGTCCAGCTATAAGCATTGCGCCAAGGAAAAACAGTAAGAAGTACTTCCTTCGGGTTTTTTTATCGAGTTTCTCTTCCATCATCGCCCATGCTTCAGGGTTGTAAGTAAACTCATGTTTGTCGGCTCCTTCTCTAAATAGAGCGTCCATATCATTAGGATCTAGCTTATGCATGCTTTATGTTTAATTGTTGTGAAACCATATCTCTCAGTTTTGCTCTAGCTTTAGAAAGATTAGATTTAGAAGAACCTACAGAAATATTAAGTGTTTTTGCTATCTCTTCATGCTTGAAACCGTCAATTACATACATATTAAATACAGTTCTGTATGCCGTAGAAAGAGATTGTACTAATGCGATCAAATCTTTGTAACCTATTCGGCTCAAGATATCTTCTCTACTTGTTATATGTTTTGCATCATCAATGTGGGACTTCATATGCAACTTTTTTTGTTTTTTTATATAGTCAATTGCTGTATTGACTACTACTTTTCTGAACCAAGGTTTAAAATCATATTGACTATCGAACTTAGATATTCGCGTAAACACCTTCATAAAACTATCATTCAGAACTAATAAGGCTTCATCTTCATTTTTTACATAACGGATTCCTATACTCATACCATAAGCATAATATAGCTTGTACAGATCATGCTGACTTTTTCGATCAGCCTTTCTGCAACCATTAATAATATCTTGAAGGTTTTCCTCCATGTCTAGTTACACTTTTGTTAGCTCTTGCTCAAAATTAAATCTATGTCTACCTATACTTATGATTTGACAATAGGGTTGCTTCCAAGCATAAATAATTTCAAAATTATTATAATTATTTCAATCGCTTAACAAAATACCCTGAAAATGAAGCAGTTGGAAGACATTGATGCAGAGAAAATTCAAGCTACAAGTAAATATTGAATTGGCGATTCGCTTGAATTGTTTCGATCAGTACAGCTCCCTATCCTATTGACAATTGAAATAATCTATAATCAAAATGAAACCTGTTTAACTAAAAAGACAACCCACGTTAATTGAGTTGCCTTCATAATAAATCCTAGTTAGATTTTTTTAGTGCCCGTCTTGAGGGATTCGTCGTTCTTCTAGTTTATCTCTCATAAAGAATAATACGCCAAACAGTACTATAAGTATCGCAGGTAGTATCGCTATATTGTCTAATGTGTTTTGACCCGCTGCAAGCGCAACTTCCGATCCAGAAAGACCTTTTGCCACAGCATTTGCTTTTTCAGAATCTAACCATCCACCTATTACCGGTAATGAAAATGAAGTAATTAACATTCCGAACCCTCCAATGATGGACATACCAAGTGCCCCTGTTTTATCACAGTATTCTGAAACGAAACCTATCATGGTAGGCCAGAAGTACATTACTCCGCAAGAGAACAAGAATGCTCCTAAGTATACTAGAGGTCCATTAGCAACGGACAGCACACCAAGTGCAATCGTAGTAATAATTGCAGAAAAGAATAATACACCTATAGGATTAAACTTATGAATAACGGGTCCAGCAAAATATCTTCCTACTGCCATCAAACCAGTAACAAGTGCCAGGATGATTAAAGGTGGAGCACCTGCATTTTCAAGTAAAGGTTGGATAAATTGTCCCGTGCCTAATTCCGTAGTAGCGGTCAATCCCATACAAAGCAACATAAAGAAAAATAATGGCGTAAACATAGAAGATACATTCTCACTTATATCAGAGGCAATATTTTCAGCTTTAGGAAAGTTTTGTCCCATCATCAAGACTCCATACAATATAGTAGGAATGAACATCACTGCAATCTGTGCTTGCCATCCCATGTTCATCGCGGTCATTCCTTGAGAAATAAGAGCACCTATTACTATGCCTCCTGGGAACCAAACATGAAACTTATTTAGCATTGTGGTCCTATTAGTAGTGTACATATCTGCGATCAATGGATTACAAGCAGCTTCCACTGCCCCATTAGCAATGCCAATTAAAAAGGTAGAAATAAGAAAAGGAATAAAACTAGAAGATATAATTGTAAGAACAAGACCAAGAAGGTGAGCTCCAAACGCCACCCACATGAGTGGTTTTGGCCCTACTTTTGGATAAATCAATCCTCCCACAATCATAGATAATGGAAATCCTAAGAAAGCCATTTGTGCCATGATTCCTAATTGTCTATTGGTAAATTGGAAAGTCTCTCCCAACTCACCCATTATTCCTGCTCTTATTCCAAATGTCATAGCAGTAACCGTCAAGGCCACACAACTCGCTAAGAATAATTTGGACTTGTCAATACTCGTGTCGTTCATTTTTATTTTTTAAAGTTAGTTTGTATTTCCGCGTAATATACACATAGTGTAAATAATACAAAAAGAAACATTTCATTCATTTTTACATAGTTCTAAAACTTCTTGTTATGCTTCATATATCTATGGGGACAGAGTACATATCGCATTTTTATTTTTCTTATATGAATTTTGCATTTATAAAACTACCTGATAAACTATAAGATATACTTGTTTAGAATACGCAATGTGTTATTTCTTTGTTTATTTCATGGCTTATTAACTCTTTTGGCAAGGAATTCGCCTTACTAGTATTGTTCAGATTATTAAGGAGAATATTTAAGCAATTTCGAATTAATAAGGCCGGTCAACTGGGGGGTTCGATCGGCTTTTTTATGCCTTATAATGAACGGTTGTTGATTCTTAGCAATAGCCAAATGGAAAATCATTAAATATTTATACCTTACTAAGATATAATCATTAGAATTATCTTTTGAATGATTCTAATTCTTAATCTTGCAGCTATAATCCAAAACTATGCAAGATCAGACCCTCATCTCTAATACGATAGAATTTGTAGAAAAAGAACTGCAAGGTGCCGAAGGTGGGCACGATTGGTTTCATATAGAGCGAGTCTATAAAAATGCATTACTGATCGGAAAATCTGAAGATGTTGACATCACTGTAGTTGCTTTAGGTGCTCTGTTACACGATATTGCTGACGCAAAATTTCATAATGGCGACGAATCCGTTGGACCTAGAGTCGCACTTGAATGGCTAGAAAGTCAATCCGTCGATAAAGAAACTATAAACCATGTAGTAGCGATAATCAACAACATCTCATATAAAGGAGGGAAAAATGTACGAACTATATCCACCATAGAACTAGATGTGGTGCAAGACGCAGATAGACTTGATGCTATAGGAGCTATTGGTATAGCAAGAACATTCAACTACGGAGGATTTAAAAATCATAAAATCTACGATCCCAGTGTTCCTGTAAATATGAATATGACAAAAGAGGAATACAAAAAATCTACAGCTCCCACATTAAATCACTTCTACGAAAAACTCCTTCTTCTTAAAGATTTGATGAATACAGAATCGGGCAAGAGAATAGCTCAACAAAGACATGATTATATGCAAGGTTTCTTGGATCAGTTCTATGCAGAATGGAATGGGGAGGTATAATTTAATGCTCACTATTGCGTTAATAATCGTATATTTACATAAATTTATTACCAAACTATATCAACCAATTACTAGATATAGTTCCAATTACAAGCGCTAAGACCATCCTATTACAATCACATTATTGATAAATTAAATACACAATCATGAATTTTAAACAAATTATTTTAGTGCGGCAATGATGCTCCTTGGCATTTCTTGCCAAAAAGAAGATCTAAATTTTGAAAATACTGAAAATCAAAATTTTGAAATTGAAAATCGAAACGTTGATACTGAAAATCGAAGGATAAATTATACTCAAATAAGACCCGTGGTACTTGGAGATGAGTATATCAATCCATACGAAATTGGAATTGTAAATCAAGCCATCGCAGATCTCTACCCTCACGGCATACCTGTCCAACCAACTCATAAATATGTGAAATTTTCTCCAATTGATCATCAAGATCTAGTGGATATCTTGGACTGGGCACATACCAACGGCATAGCTATGTTTGATCATCCGCTCACTTATGAAATTATAGAAGAAGGCGATTATTACATTGACCCCAATGTAACCGATGAAGTGTTGTCTCCGCAATATTGTAGTGTTGATGTAAGTTTATTGATGCCAAATGCTCCAAATGAAATATTGCAAGAATTGTATCTAGATGAAAGTAACCCATTTATATTTATAGAGACATACATTAATACTGGTCATACTGATAAATTAGACGATATTATTGGTAAAGGAATAGCTTAGATGATGTTATTGAATATATGCCGCCTGGCAATCCTCCTTGTCCGATAGATATAGTAAATGCACCACCAACCTGCCCACCTAACTATTATCCTTTTTTATTCCTTGACGGTATCGGTCTTGATGGAGGGACATGCTATTGGGAATGTATTAGTAACATTCCTCCACCAGTACCACCAACCAATAATTGCGGATGTGTGATTCCTTCCAATACTAAAATCCCTTCAGGTTGTGTCCAAGTGCAAAATGATACTAATGCAGATGCACCTGTAAGAATTGCTAAAATAGCGGTATGGGATTGGAACTTTATATTCAAAAAATCTAACATCACATACACTGATGAAAGAGGATGTTGGAAACTCAATCGTACTTATAATGAGTGCAGAATGAAAGTGATATTTGAAAATAAGAATCTAAAAGTCAGATCTATGAAATACTGGGCATCTTTGCGCGTACTTAGAGATCGTACAAGAGTATTCAATAACACACCTTA
>CAXBGT010000247.1:0-7064 GCA_963975265.1 uncultured Saprospirales bacterium | reverse complement strand
GTAGGAGGTTCACCAACTACATTCCCAGATACACTTAATGTAATGAATGATATCTTTTTAGAGACGGAAGATAGCATAGATATCATAATCAGATTACAGTTAGAATTGGATGGAACAGATATTTCCGATTGGTATAATTATGCTCATATTTTTGTAGCTACTGACACAGTTGGGAATAACAGATTTGATGATGCAGATAGTAATCCTTTTATGCCAACTGCTCGAGAATTCGCAGTCATTCCAGGGAGCCCAAATGATAATAATATTTTCTCACCAGGTAAGTCAGTTATTCCAGCAGTGGAAGAAGATGATCATGATGTGGGAAATATTTCATTTTTTGATTTAGCATTGACTAAGACTTCGACCTTAACTCCAACTGGCTACGGACAGCCAGTGACATTTGACATTGTGGTAAAAAATGAAGGTGTACAATTTGCACACGATATTACAGTTGTCGATTACCTGCCTTGCGGACTTACTTTTACATCTAGCGCAGGATGGACAATAAATGGAAGTACTGGAAATCCTGAGTATTTCTACACCGACACGCTATTTGCTGGGGAAGAAGTAACTATACCTATAACATTAACAATTGAAGAATGTACAAGCATTGATGCCGATTCATATAGAAATGAAGCGGAAATAGCAAATGCTCTAAATGATGACAATGTTACTGGTGATGATCAAGATAGTACACCAGATGACAATCCTAACAACCCCGATGAAGATGATTCGGATGATGCATTGATTTCTGTTTTTGATCTATCACTTACAAAGACCATTTCAAGTCCACCGACTAACTTTACGATAGGCACTCCAGTGAGCTACGAAATTGTGATCACCAATGAAGGAAATACTGCCGCTGTCAATATTGAAATTACTGACTATATACCATGCGGTCTGGATTTTTCTCCTATTGGGAATACGGGCTGGTCAGAAGATTTAATCACTGGAAATATTTCATACGTAGAGATGTCACAAATTGATCCCAATCAGTCAGTTACAATTCCTTTGACATTGACTATTGGAAGTTGTGTAGGAATCCCTTTAAATTTGGATAATTTAGTAGAAATTTCAAATGATAACGATTTGAATGGTCCTGTGAACGATTTTGATTCTACACCTGATAATGGCGATCTAACCGAAGATGATATTGATATTGCTCCACTTTCATTTTTTGATTTAGCATTAGAAAAAACACTTATTGATAATGTATCTATACTTGAATATGGACAAGATTTAAATTATGAGATCATAGTAACAAATGAAGGAAGTATTGATGCGACTTCATTTACCGTGACTGATTATCTACCATGCGGACTAGGATTTTCATCAAATAATGGATGGACTTTGGATAATCAAACAGGTTATTTAACAAGGACTTATAATACTCCTTTAATCTCAGGGCAAAGTGTAACACTTAATCTTATACTAACACTCGAAGAATGTGCCATGCCTAATGCTATTTCTTGGAATAATTTTGCTGAAATAAGCGCAGCTAACGATACTAATGGATCAGCGGATGATGAAGATAGCACACCAAATAATTTGATACCGAGTGAGGATGATCAGGATGATGCACCACTCAATGTATTTGATCTTAGTTTGATCAAGACAGTAACTTCCATAGCAACAGAGTATGAAATAGGGCAGGATGTGATATACAATATTCGGGTAGCAAATGAAGGTAATGTTGATGCTACCGGTATTGAAATAGTGGATATTATTCCATGTGGCATGGTTTTATCTGCAAATAATAGCCTCCCTTGGAACGTTGGCCAGGATGGATTCGCTAGATACACGAATAATGGAACCATTGCTTTTGGCCAATCAGAAAATTTTGAAATTCGCCTTACCGTTGCTCAATGCCAGCCTGAAACTGGTGTAAGAGTCAATACCGCCGAAATTTCTGATATAGGAAATGAAGATGATGTAGACAGTACTCCAGAAAATGGAAACCCTGATGAAGATGATATTGATGATATTACTATTAATATAATAGCGGGCACCGCTATTGGAGATTTTGTTTTCAATGATTTAGATGGAGATGGTATCCAAGATATTAATGAACCGGGTATTTTAGGCGTTGTAGTGACATTATTTACAGAAGCTGGTGACATAGTTGCTATTTTTGAAACAGGGGCTGATGGATTATACTTATTCGAGGAAGTTGATGCTGGTCAGTATTACATAACATTTGAGGTGAATGATGATGTGATTCCATCACCTACAAATGCTGGTAATGATACTAATGATAGCAATGTCACTGAAGAAAATGGACCTGGTAGTACTTCTGTTTTTGAAGTGATTCTAGGTCAAGAAGACCTTACCATAGATGCTGGGTTTTTTATATGCTCACTAATAAAAGGAGTAACGTACTATGACGTAAATGAAGATGATATCAGACAATCGACAGAAAATGGAATTAATGGTCTAGTCGTGAATCTTTACAGAAAAGTAAATGGTCTGAATATACTTTGGGATAGCGAAATAACACACCATGACTATGATACCCCGTCTGATGATGGAATTTGGGATTTCTGTGTAGGGCCAGGCCAGTATTTTATTGAAGTGGTAATGCCTCCTATCGGACTAGTGAGAGTAAGGCCGTTTATCGGTGGGGCTAACTTTGATAGTGATATCAATAATGCCAACGGACCAAATACCACGCCTACTTTTAATTTATCTGCAGGCGGGTCTAAGACAAACCTTGGAGCTGGATATTATCCTATGGCAACGGTAGGAAACCGTGTTTGGATGGATGAAAATGCAAACGGTATACAAGAGGACAATGAAGCTAAAGTGGCAGGTGTTCTGGTTCAAATTTTTAACATGGATCATGATCTAATTGATCAGGCCATCACCAATGCAGAAGGAGTCTATACTATAGAATACTTAATGAAAGATGAGTACTATCTGAAATTTGAAGCTCCTGAAGGATATGCTTTTACATTTGCTAATGCAACAAGTGACGATGTCGATAGTGATGTAAATCATGCCATGGGTCTTAATACTACAAGCCCAAGATTTTTTAATCCAGGAGATGTGAAAGAAAATATTGATGCGGGTATTGTGAATGGGGTACTTCCAGTGATATGGACTGACATAAACATAGTAAAAGAAACAAACCACAATTTACTCGCATGGAGCACTGGACAAGAATTAAATGTAGAAAGCTACATTATCGAACGACGACTCGAATCTGAAGATAGATTTAGAGATATAGGAAAAGCAAAGGCCGCAGGCAATAGCTATGTGGAGCAAACATATAATTTCATTGATGAAGACGTCTCTACTGAGAATAAATATTATTATCAAGTACGTCAGATAGACTTTGATGGTAAATATTCATATTCTAAGATTGTTGTCACAGAAAGAATAGGAAACGGAAGATTCAATATGTATCCTAACCCAACATCGGGAAGATTGAACTTAGAAGGACCGTTTGATGCAGATGAGAGTTATTCTGTACAAATTATCAACAATCTTGGACAAGTAGTAATTCAATCAAACTCTCCAGAAAATGGAGTTGATTTAGATGAATTGCCAAATGGGGTTTACAGTATCTTCATCAAGGGTAATAATGATGTGATTCATCAAGAAAAAATCATAAAACTATAGAATAACCCTTACGATTAGATAAATATCCCCTCAAAGGCTTAACGGAATTTGAGGGGATTATTAATTTTAGACTATTCTGATCAGGATGATATATAGTAAAATTAAATCTAATAGATAATGAATGCTCTATAGATCAATTCATTAGATATATTTTATTTTCACTTTAAGCAATGGCATTAGTGCATCGATCTAATTTATAGCAATTTATATATATAAAAAATAGCTAATATGTTATAATATTACATTTATCCTTGATATATTTGTCCTTAGGTGATATTCTAAATAGAAGATTATCACTAATCCAACCAAGAATGACACCAATCAGCATAATGTTGCTACTGAATAGAACCGCCATAGTAAATCGCTATATAAGGTTGTGAATGCAATAACGTCTTTATAACAATTCAATATTTGTTAAAGAGCCGGTTCTAAAACTCTAATCTTATATAAACTCAAGATTTCACTATAGGTACTCAGAACTAGACGTAAGTATCTAGGCCTAAATTCCTATGCGTATATTCATTGAGGTTTCCGGTTTACTAGAATAAATATGTACATCATTCCCAAAAAGGATATTTATAAATCAGTAATAATTGAAAATGAAAACATCAAACCTTTTAAACACAACTAAGTACAGATTAGCCAGATTAATTCTGTTTGTATTTTTTCTATATCCCTTCGTTGGATACAGTCAATGCGACCTAGTAGTCGACTGTTCAAATATTGTAGATCAACAGCTTGCATGTAGAGCAGATCTGCCACCAGTAGATTTTGATCTTCCTATCATAGTAGATTCATGTGGAGCTATCACGTTATCAGCTTTAACTGTTATTCCTGGAAATTCAGGATGTCCAGGTGATACACTTTTTGTGCCAAGGACATATTTTATACAAGATGCTACTGGTAATATGGAGCAGTGTATGCAATTATTCACGATTGTAGACGATGTGCCGCCGATGATGGTGTGTCAGGATATCACCGTAGAATTAGATGCTTCTGGAATGGTATCCATTACACCAAGTGATATAGATGGTGGATCTACTGCAAATTGTGGGAGCGCTGTAACTTTATCTGCAAGTATGACAGATTTTACCTGTGAGGATATTGGAGATGTTGATGTGATGTTATACGGTGAAGATGCTTGTGGAAATGTAGATTCATGTACAGCTGTAGTAACAGTAGAAGATAATATGGAACCGGTAATTACGTGCCCAGCCGATATTACAATGAACGCTGATCCTGATAGATGTACAGCTGTAGTTTGTTATAATGTTGATGTAGTTGATAATTGCGAAGCTGTACTTCCTGATGAGATCGCGGGCTATGATTTTATTGGAACAAGTGGAGGCCATAATTATTTTGTAGTTCAAGATGGTGGAGAGCTTGGTTGGGAGGATGCTAACAATGCGGCAGCAGCTATAGGCGGACACCTTATTGTAATCACTAGTGATACAGAACAAGATTTTATAATTGATAATTTAGATGAAGGTGTATACTGGTTAGGCCTTAGATATTCTCCTAGCTTAATGGCATTCAAATGGGTGAATGGAGAACTTTTTGACTACGAGTCATGGGGTATTGGACAACCAGGAGGGCTATTAGAGGGAGACTATACATTCAATTTAGAAGTTGATGGATTTTTCTCCTTTACAAATGGATGGTACGATGCGCCATCAATAATTCCAATTAAATATATAGTTGAATTCGAAACTTATAATACTGCTTTGACAGCAGGAATAGCACAAGGTGGAAATTTTCCAGTTGGAATCACTGAAGTAACTTATGTAGCTTCTGATGCAAGTGGAAACACAGATGAGTGTAGTTTCAACGTACAAGTTTTTGATACGCAAAGCCCTGTGATAGATTGTCCTTCAGATACAATAATACAATTGATGGAAGAACAATGTGATACATTAGTAACCTTTGATCCACAGTTTACAGATAATTGCCCAGATGCAGTCATTACACAAATTGAAGGAATGCCTTCTGGATCACTATTCCCAATAGGAGAAAATATTGTGTCGTTCGAAGCTCGTGATACATCTGGAAATGCAGATACATGTACATTTAGTATCATAGTAATTGATTTTGTTCCACAAGGCCTTGGTTGTAATGGCGAAATCAATTTCTCTATTGATGAATCTACTTGTTCTGGAGAACTGTTGCCAAGTATGCTCATTGATGTTTCGACGGTCGGTTGTGCGGATAGTTGTACGATCACTGTGAAAGGGGAAGACGGCATTAAGAGAGAACCAATATTCTCTACTGACGATATCGGTAAAAGTTTTGAATATGAAATATGCTGCGGTGGTATTTGCTGCTGGGGAATAGTAAATGTTGAATACAAATTGGATCCAGTAATTATATGTACAGAGAATGATACATTGTCTTGTACCCAAGCATTTGACGAGTCAACTATACGACCTGATATAAGCATGTCTTGTGCTCCAGCTACATTGTTATTGGTTGATGAAGTAATTGAAAACCTAAATTGCGATACTTTATTTACCGCTAAAATGGTGAGAAAATATATAGCCGTTGATATTTACGGAAATACATCTGACACTTGTGAACAGACGATTTTCATGCTGAGAACTAATCTAGATAGTATCAGTCCAGTGCAACCCTTTGCTATATTCAATGGAAAAGCAATAAGTTGTAGTAGCGGATTTGCTACCACTAGTCAAGGGTATCCTTTCCCAGCTTTGTCTGTCACAGGAGCACCAAGATTAAGAACTGAAGGAGGAGCATTTGTAGATCTGTATCCATTTGAATCCGTTTTAATCTGTAACGGATACGCTGGTTTCAAAGATGAATTAGTAATTAATAGTACGAGTTGCGTTACTAAGATAATAAGAACATTTACAATAGGTGAATGGTGGTGTGGTAGTACAAATCAGAGAGAATTTAAGCAATTAATTGAAGTGGTCGATTTTGATGGACCAGAAATTACTTGTCCAGCAAACATGACAGTAAGTACAGGCTCATTTGAGTGTTCAGTTATATTATCTGTCCCACTTCCAGAAGCTATGGATCAGTGTAACGATGAACTAACTTACGACCTCGGAACTCCAGTAGGTGATTTTGAAAATTACAATGGAGAAACATTTACATTGCCTGCGGGAGTACATACATTACACTACGCAGTATATGATGCATGTGAACAAGGAAGTTTCTGTTCATTCACTGTAACAGTAGTAGATAATGCAGATCCCATTGCAATATGTGATCAATTTACTGAAGTAAGTCTTTCGTTAGAATCTACTACATATGTTCCTGCTGAAGCAATCGATGATGGCTCATTTGATGAATGTGGCCCAGTAACACTAAGTATAGCAAGGATGGATGATCCTGGATTTGCAGACTTTACAGGGTTCGGACCAAGTGTAGATATTACTTGTGCGGATGCCGGTCAGAGCATAATGGTAGGACTATTAGTAACA
>CAXBGT010000246.1:0-7096 GCA_963975265.1 uncultured Saprospirales bacterium | reverse complement strand
TAAGCTTGAGACCGTAGGAGAATCGTTTGGTTTCGGTTTCAAGAACGCAGGTGACTATTCTCACTTTTCAAGTCTTGAGAAAGTGGGCAAATCATTTTTTATAAGCAAGTCAGCTAAATCTTTAAATGGATTACAAGCTCTTGATAGTATTGGAAGCTCATTACAATCTGCCCTTTCTCCAAATTTAGTTGACCTTACAGATTTATCAGAAGATTTGTATGTGAAAAATCAATGGGTATTAGTCCTTAATCAGAATCTTAATGTATGTGATATACCTGCACTATGCAAGCATATAGAAGAAGGTAGGGCGGTTGAAATAAGAGAAAATGCCAGCCAATGTGATGACATCAGTGATATCAAATGTATAGGTGAAAGCATAACTGGAACTGCCTTTTTTGATTTTAATCAAGATGGTATTCGGGATGAGGTTAGAGAAGCAGCATTATCAAATGTGTCACTTCATTTTGACAATAATAATGACTCATTGATTACGTCTACTAATGGATTCTATCAAAGATTTCTACAAGACGGACAATCCTTTGATGTAAATGCTTCATCTATAGAATCATGGATGTTTACAACCGCTGAATCGTATAGCATAGACTCTTTTATACCAGATCAATCACCAAATGTGTTTGATTTTGGTTATTACCCGATAGAGCAGAGCTTAGGCTTCTCATCAAACTTAAATGCAAGCTTGTTTCTTTGCGATAGACCATTTGAATTGAGTGCATTTCTCAGAAATACAGGAACTAACGTATCTAATGGTTATTTGAAAATTGTGTACACTCCAGAACTACAGTTGTCACCAGATTTTACAGAGTTTACTTCTCATGATATTGACACCCGTACTGTGACTGTAGATTTCGAAGATTGGTATCCTTATTTTACAATGAATTATAAGATTCCATTCATTGCTCCTAGTGCGAATGAGCTCTCTAATGAAGACATTGCTATCACAATACAAATGATAGATATTGACGGCAGCCAAGTAGAAACAGTTGTGCATGAGGATAATATCAGCTTAGGATTGCTGTGCGCATATGATCCAAATGATAAGCTAGTCTCTTCTACCGATAAATCTGGAAATATCAGAATCAACGAACAAGATGATGAATTGATCTATACCATCAGATTTCAAAATACAGGTAACTTCTATGCAGAAGATGTAAGGGTGACAGATATCATATCTGAGGATCTTGATCTGTCTACATTTACCTTCTTATCTTCTAGCCATGATGTAGATATTACCATGCGAGAGAGAGAAGTCACCTTCATGTTTGAGGATATATTTCTGATAGACAGTACCGCTAGTTACCTAGAAAGTCAAGGTTATGTGTCTTTTAGTATTAAACCTTATACAGTGATTCTAGGAGAAGAATTTGATAACCAAGCCAATATTTTCTTCGACTATAATGATCCTATTGTGACCAATATTGCAGAGAGTGTAGTTTATGATCCTTATTTGGATATAAAAGAACACAATTATCAAGGAGCAATAAAGATATTTCCACAACCTGCGTCAGAACTAATTCATATTGATGTTTCTGAACTGACTAAAGGTGCTTGGAATTACTCATTATTGGATATATCGGGTAAAACCATATTGGACAATGTGTACGCTACCAAAAGTAGGGTAGCTATTGATATATCTACATTGCATAATGGTGTCTATACATTGACAATCACGAGTAACCGTCTTGTGAAATCAGTTCTAATTTCAATTATAAACTAATCATCATTATCTGATTAACCGTTTGATCAGCGTGATTAAGTAAATGAGATACTAATTATACATAGCCAAATGATTTGAAAATTTCAAGTTCATATTTCTTGTACATTTTCATGCTCCAACCTTTTATATCAAACTTTGACTCACCACCAATATCTATGTCTATTAAATTAGCAAGGGAATTGATGTTTTGATCTTCATTTCCATATTATCAGAATTCTTTAAATCATCATACAACTGTTTGAGTTTATCATCTAAATCTGCTTGATGGATTTCGAAACCTTTGGCAAGCATAGCCAGTATATCGTCAAGTAAATTAACTTTTAGGTATTTGATAATTGTTGTGTAGAGCCAATCAAGCTTTTAATGTCTTTATTTTGGGGTAAGGTGATTAAGTACTGGTAGTGCACGTCGAGTTTGTCTTTAATCTCTTTTATATCATTTTTTGCATCTTTTATATTTGCTGAAATGTCTATTAAGTGTTCTAGAATATTCTTTTCTGATATCACTTTTTCATTGAGGTGCCCTTCCAATAAATTGTTTATTATGAATATTTGTTCTGTATCTAAGTCTTCGTCGAAATAGTATTTGTCTTTTCCTTTTGATTCTTTAATTATTAGCAGTTTATACTCAACATATTCATTTTCTAAACTTGGCAAAGGAATTAATTTGGTAGGTGTAGATGAAGAATTTGTATTGATCCGATCAATCAAAATTCCTGATAATTATAAGAAGTTCCTTTTTCTTTCTTTCTTGAATTCAAGCATAAAAAACGATAACTATCCTAATTTTGTGATAGCTCCAAATGCAAGTGATGCTGTTACACTATTTCAAAATAACTGGAATGGAGATTTTGAGAACCAAATATCTGTGGATTTAGATTTAGGTCAAGTTTATGAAGTTGTTGCAATTGACTTGGACTTAGATTCTCACATAGATATTATAGCATGTCAAAACCCAAGGGGATGCTCCATTTATTATAATAATGAGGATTGGGAATTTACTGGACCTGTAAGATTACCTGCATTCAACTAATTAATATTTAGATTTATATATTTAGGTAGAATATATTCCTGCAATTGAACCCCATAGGTGTAAAGGTTCTGGACATTCTTCAGACCAATTCAGGTCGTACTGCCAAGGAAATGGCCACTTAATTATCACTGACTACAACACCAGTTTATGAACGTATCAAGAAATTACAAAAAATAGGTTTTATTAAACAGTATGTTGCCTTGCTCAATAGCGACTTACTGAATAAGAATATCATTGTTTTTATGAACATAACCAGCAAGAACCATTACAAAGAAGCACGTGATGAGTTTGTGAAAAGTATGGAATCACTAGATGAGGATTCTGAATTCTATCACACCTCGGGTAGTTTTGATTTTGTGGCAAAAGTAAGATTCGGAAATATTAAAAGGTACAGAGATTTTCTAGTTAATACAATTGCTGTTATACTGAATATAAATGATATAGATAGCCAAATAGTTTTGAAAGCAATAAAATACACAACCAAAGTTGCTCGGATTTAGTTGAATAGAGTCGTGATAAGCATGACTGTTGTGGCAAAAAAAACAAACCGCTTTAGAAAGTATTTACATCAATTCATTCTTCTATTATTTGTGATTAATCCTATGGAACTTGCTGTATTAATCCATCTAGATTGGATATGAAATTAGTATTCAAAGGGTAGAATATTATTTGAGCTTGAAGGAGATTCCTATCATCATTTGGATTAGAATATTTTGCTTTCCCGTCCATATTAAAATCTCCTCGGAAATACTCAATAGTAAAATCATAATTGATTAAATAGGCAGGACTACTGAATAGCACATTTCCATAGAGTATATTAATATCACTTGCTGGCGCTGAATATTTCAGTTGACCATCAGAATTAAAATCTCCGGCCCACATGGCTAGATAACCACTCTTCACAGTTGACTTTTGAGATAACCCTGTATAATCCATGCCGTTAGAAAGTGAAGTCCCAAAATTAAATGTAGGTGTACTAGGAGATGTAAAATCCACAACTGTACCATTTTTGACTTTCTCTGACATTACACCAAGGTGCGTTCTGTGTCTGACAACTATATAAAAACTGTCTATGTAGATTGTTTGAAACCGCAATAGGCTTGTACCATCTAAATCAACAATGTCACCATCACGCTGAAGCAATCCTGATCTAGTAGCGATTGTTACCGTACTATCATTTTTATCTCTCAACTCTACGTGTAACCAATCTACTATGGCATTGTCACCTAGAACAGAGAATACTCCAATTGAGTCAGTAATCTCTAAATTCTCAGCCAGCAATCCTGGCCCTACTTTATCGAACTTGCTTGGGATATCATCAAACAATTCATTTACGTAAGTATATGGATCTTTTATAGGTATAAAATTCTCACCCGTATTAGCACACACTCTTAGCCCGTCTCTCATTAGCGGATGTCCCTTGATAGATAGTTTATTTTCATTCTGCATCAGCGAACCTTCGAGATAAACACGCACTCCTAAAGTCAGATCATCAAACACTAGGATATGCAGTGTTGCATCCGTACAAGCTACCGAAACATTATCATCACATACTGTATATACAATTTTTAAGGCTCCACTAAAAGCTCCATCTGGCATAAATTCATAAGATCCATCAATGTTGATATAGTATGAGCCTTCAGGTATCAAAATGGGACTTGTGATAGAACCTTGCTGAGTTACAGTTAGTGAATCATTCTCCGGATCTATGTCGTTATCTGTTACGTTTCCACCTTTTGAAATACCTTTCAAGGTATAAGCAAAGTCGTCGGATGCGAATATAGAGTTTAATGCGTTCGGTGCATTTACAGTTATTATCTGTCTTGATTGACTACAGTTAGACCCACTTACACATACTTGATATAGTATCGTATCATGCCCAATAAAACCAGGATCTGGTGTATAGCTTAAGCTACCCGTTCCTGACAGGACAGCACTCCCATTTTGAGAGGAATCAATGATAGACATTGTCCCATTATCTATATTACAACCCGCTGTATAAACACAACCATCATTTGAAAGTGGATAAACAGTAATTATATTTCCAGGTTGCGTTACATCTGAATTAGCGTAAGTTGCTGCAAAATCTAAGTTACTTACAGGATTGCTTTGACCATACACATTATCGATTACATTTATTTCTAAGAGTGCACCTGGGCAACCTACATTCAGCGGTGGAATACATGCTGAAACCTTAAATAAATACTTACCTGGTATATTCGTCAGAAAGGAGTATGTGCCATCAGTATTAATAACCAATTGAGGTAAACTCTCTAAGGGCTTTTCCAAAGTCACCTTAATATTACTGTAAGTTACTGCACCAGTAAAATTATCATTTGTGCTTATATCTCCAACAATATCTTGATCAACCAATGCAATATTTAAATCATGGTTGAGACATTTCCCTACCGTGACTGGATCTGTCGTGCCTCCTGCAGAACATCCATTACTTGAATCCTCAAAAGTAAACATTACGATCCCAGGAGCTATTCCTTTTACGATACCGAAGTTAGAAACAGTGGCTACAGCAGTATTATTACTTGTCCATATTCCACCTGAATCAGGATATAATGTAGTAGTATATCCTATACAAATTTCACTATCTCCAGTAATCTGCGCTCCTATTTCTGGAGCTACTTCCACACTTAAGTTACCGTCAGAGATACAGCCTGTTTGTGAATCTGTGAATATAAAAAACGCAGATCCTTCAGTTTCACCTGTTACTACACCATTTGCAGTTACTGTTGCTATTGCTGGAGCTAAACTTTCCCAAGTTCCATCAGTCGATGGGAACAACGAGGTTGTTGACCCTATGCATACATATCCGGACCCAGCTACAGTAGGTGGGCCGTTAACGATAAGGTTTTCACTAAGATTAGATAAACACCCTGTACTGGATTCTGTAAATCTAAATTTAGCGGACCCAGCAGATACTCCAGTAATCAATCCTTCATTTGTGATCGTTGCAATCAGAGGGCTAAGACTTTCCCATATGCCAGGATTGGACGATGTTATATTTGTCATACCATCTTCGCATATTGAAGTCGGCCCAGTAAAGTTTATTAGTGGACTACTAAGAACGGTTATATTATTATTAACTTCGGAATCACAACCAGTATTCACGTGTGTGAATACAAAGATAGCTTCACCCGACCCGACACCTGTAACTTGACCATTATTTTGAATAGAAGCAATTTCTGGAGCTAGAGTCGTCCAATAACCTCCTGTACTTGGTGTCAAAAATGTTATATTTCCTATACAAATATCAGAAGGCCCATTAAGTCCTGTTGTAGGTGTTTCACTTACTATTATATTACCAGAAGGATCAGATACACAACCAGTGTTACTATCTGTAAATGTAAAATTAACTTCTCCTGGAATGATAGCTGTCGCTAATCCATTATTATCTATTGTTGCGATTGTTATATTGCTACTTATCCACGTTCCACCTGATGATGGAAGTAGTTGAACCTGTTCATCAATACAAATCTGATTTGGTCCATTTATCGATACTGAGGGAGGACCATTCACTATTACTGGTGATGTTTTATTTGATTCACATCCAGCATTTGAAACAAAAGTAAATTTCACTATCCCTGAAGATATTGCTGTTACTGTTCCTGCATTAGTTACCGTGGCAACATTTGTATTATCACTTACCCAACTTCCTCCTGTCTTAGGTGAAACAGATGTGGTTTCTCCTACACATATTGAATTATCTCCATCAATGAAGACTTGTGTCTTTGGTAGTACTGTGACAAGTGCTGAAGCATCTGTCACACAATTAGAGCCCGACTCATAAAAAGTAAATGAAGCTGTGCCTGATGCTACACCTGTCGCTTGTCCGTTTGAAGATATAACTGCAACCGCAGTATTACTGCTCGTCCATGTCCCTCCAGAACTTGGAGTCAAGTATGTAGCGAAACCTATACAGATTTCATCGTCTCCGATAATTTCAGGAACAGGCTTTGTGTATACATTTAATAACGCACCTATCGTACTTTCGCAACCTGTAGATGTTTTTTCAAAAGTAAACTGAGCAGATCCAAACCCGATAGCCGTAACTAAACCAGTATTATCTACTGTAGCTACACTCGTATTGGATGATGTCCAAATGCCTCCAGTATTAGGACTCAAATTAGTAGTGGTTTCTATACAAATATTTGATGGTCCAGAAAACCCAACGACAGGGTTTGAAACAATTGTAATAGCTGTTGACGGTTTAGATATACATTCTGTATTGCTGTCAAAAGTAAAAGTTGCGACACCTGCATTATGGCCTACTATTTCTCCATTATTACTTATAGTAGCTATACTTATATTACTACT
>CAXBGT010000245.1:0-7120 GCA_963975265.1 uncultured Saprospirales bacterium | reverse complement strand
TGTATAGTGATGTGTATAATGGATGGAGATCAACCTATATTTTATCCCTAGGAATTGGGCAAGGAGAGCTTGAATTTACAACAATACAGATGGCTAATTTGGCAGCAATCATTGCGAATAGAGGGTATTTCTATACTCCGCATCTTGTGAAATCATTTGTGAAGGATGAATTCGAGCTTAAACGTGAATTTACAACTCCAAAACGAATGCGTATCAGACCAGAATATTACGAACCAGTAATAGAGGGAATGGCGCGGGTAACTACCTTAGGAACAGGAAAGCTAGCTTATATGCCTGATATAGAAATTTGTGGTAAGACAGGAACATCTGAAAATAGCGGAAAAGATCACTCAGTATTCTTCGCTTTTGCACCCAGAGAAAATCCTAAAATTGCGATTGCGGTGTATGTTGAAAACGCTGGGTTTGGTGGAGATATCGCGGCACCAATTGCCAGTCTTATGATAGAGAAGTATATAAATCGAACGATCAATGAGCGTAGAGGCTACTTAGATGATCGAATGAAAAAAACGAAGTTGATTAATCCTGATGTAGAGTTGTTGAGTCAGAATCTAAAATAAATTATTTGGTTTATTATTGATTTTTTATTCTGGCGATTTTATTAATGTTTCAATACTCACTACCTTGCAGGCATCAAAAAAGAAGAAATGAATATCTCTTGTGTGGTTGCTGTAGCGAATAATAATGTGATTGGTAAAGACAATGACATTCCATGGTATCTGCCTGCAGATTTAAAATATTTTAAGAAAACAACACTAGATCATCATATTTTGATGGGACGTAATTGTTACCAATCTATTGGTAGACCACTTCCCAAAAGAACCAATGTTATTATTACAAGAGATCCATTTTTTATCGCTAGCAATTGTCTGGTAGCCCATAGCATTGATGAAGCCCTAGAATTAGCATATGATAATGGTGAAGTGGAAGCTATGATCATTGGAGGCGGCACGATCTACGATCAAACAAAAGACATTTGGGATAAACTATACATTACAGAAGTAGACCTTAACGTAGATGGAGATATATTCTTTCCAGAGATAGATTATTCTAAGTGGAAATTGATTTCAGAAGAAGCTCATCAACCAGATGATAAGAATGAACATCCATACGTATTCAAAACTTATGAAAAGAAATAAGAAACTTCTTTAGAAATGTTTTTAATGTTTTTGCCAATTATCATGTCGTCACGGACTTATTTAACACTAAAAATGAAATTTTATATGGTTTTCTAACGTAATAACAAATACCTTAGCGAAGGAATCAATTAAATGAATTTTTGTCTACTTATTTAACAGAGATAAGTAAAAAATGAAAGTATGGATCATACCAAATTGAATAAAGAGATTGTAGAATCTTTAAAGCATTGGAAAGAAATTGTTAAGAAATATCAAGTACCTGATGATAAGAAGGCTATAATACAATTGTTGACCTCATTTCTACCCTATCTGGGGCTATGGGTATTGATGTATTTTAGTTTGAGGTGGTCGATTTTTATTACAATTGGTTTAGGTATTATAAATGCATTTTTTCTTGTTAGAATTTTTATTATTCAACATGATTGTGGCCATCAGTCTTTTATGAAGTCCAAAAAACTCAACAATTTTGTAGGATATGTTTGCAGTGTATTTAGTGGACTCCCTTATAAATACTGGGCTAGAGTTCATAATTTTCATCATGCACACTCAGGAGTATTGGAGACAATTGATATAGGAGATATTCCTACACTTACGGTTAATGAATTCAGAAGACTTTCTCGGTGGGGAAGGATAAAATATAAAACATGGAGGAATCCATTTATTACATTTGTAATTGCCCCTTCGTATTATATTGGACTGTCTAATCGCTTACCTGTGTTTAAGTTTAAAAATTGGAAAAAAGAGACTTGGAATCAATTCAAGAATAATGTTTTGATCGTAGGAGTGTATGTTTTATTAGCCTATTTCCTTGGTTGGAAGCAATTCTTATTTGTTCAGTTATTTCTAGTTTTTGTATTTGGAATCATAGCATTTTGGTTTTTTTATATACAACATCAACACGAACACTCTTACAAGCAATGGCAAGATAATTGGAACTATGTAGTAAGCGCAATCAGAGGTAGTTCATATTATAAACTTCCAAAAATGTTTCAATGGATGACGGGTAATATTGGGATTCATCATATTCATCATTTGAGTAGTTTGATTCCTAATTATAATCTTGAAAAGTGTATGAAAGAAAACACAATCCTAAATAAATATGTGACTGTAGTTACATTTTGGGAGAGCCTCAAAATGATGTCATACAAACTTTGGGACGAGGAAAAACAAAAAATGATATCGTTTAAAGAATATTACCAAATGGAGAAAATGCGTTTAGTTTAATATCGCAACTCTAGAATAAAAAATGTCCGACCCATTTGCGGAAGTCGGACGTAAAGGATGTCATAACTTTGACTGTGCTTTTATACCTGGTTTTTGTAAGCATTGCTGTTATCCAGACGTCAAAAATTTCAATAGTCACAGTTTAAAACAAGTATTTACTAAATAATCACTATGAATGCAGTTATAACAGGAAGTACAAAGGGGATCGGCAAGGCAATAGTTGATCTCTTAATTTCTAAAAGTATAAATGTAGCTATTTGTTCTAGAAATATAACGGATGTAAATGAGTGTATAAAAGCACTATCTGCTTCAAATCCTGAGGTCAAAATTATTGGAATGGCTGCAGATATGAGACTAAAAACGGACGTAACATCATTTTCTAAGTTTGTACTTGATCATTTCGAGACAGTGGACATTCTTGTTAACAATGCCGGAGTATTTTTACCTGGAGAGATCACACAGGAAGAAGATGGCGCACTAGAACAAATGATGGAAACTAATTTATATAGTGCTTATCATTTAACCAGAGCGTTATTGCCAAATATGATTGCAGCAGGGCACGGACATATATTCAACATGTGTAGCATAGCTAGTAAAATAGCATATCCAAATGGAGGTTCATATAGCATTTCGAAATTTGCTTTATTAGGTTTTTCTAAAGTGCTGAGAGAAGAATTAAAGACTAAAAACATAAAGGTGACATCTATTCTACCAGGTGCTACTTGGTCAGCAAGCTGGGCTGGTGTAGATCTACCAGAAAGTAGATTGATGCAAGCAAGTGATATCGCAAAAGTCGTTTGGACGGCACTAGAAATGAGTCCATCTGCAGTGATCGAGGATATAACTCTAAGGCCGCAACTAGGTGATTTGTAGACGAATAATTAACACATCCTTCAAATTATCTCTTAGAATCAGTTAAATATCAATTAATTTAGATCGCTAGGCATTAATGGCTTATAATTTGACCTATTTTTGGAAGATATTTACTTCAAGAAAATTAATGTCAATGAAATTAACAATAGCTTTTTGTCTTTCGCTAATCAGTTTTTCTGGATTCGCTCAAGGTAAATTAGATCCAGTTAAATGGTCCTTTCAAATTGTAGAAACTGACGAAGATTACATATTCAAAGCTACTGCCAATTTAGAAGATGGATGGGCTATTTATTCTCAGAACACAGGTGAAGGAGGTCCTGTTCCGTTATCATTTACATATAAGGACAAATCAATTTTAAAAGGAGAAACAGAAGAGAAGTCGGAACCTATTAAAATAGTGAGTGAACTATTTGAAGTAGAAGTGATCAAATTTAAAAAACAAGCTATCTTCGAACAGCGATTTACTAAGAAAAAAGGGATAAAAATCTTTTCTGGTGAACTACGTTTTATGTGTTGTGATGACTTAATGTGTCTACCACCGACAGTTGTTCAGTTTGATATTAGCCTATAGTATCTTTTTTTAAGTAATTATACATATTTTCGGCCTTCAAATTAACCGCTGACTAACTATATCTATACGTGAATTAAGCTCATTTATAGAACAACTTACAATCCAAATGAAAATATTACAATCATTATTACTGCTATTGATGATAGCCTCAACATCATTGACTGCTCAGATATTAGAACCAGTAAAGTGGAAATTTTCTACTGAAGAGGTGTCCAATAATATGCACAATCTTGTTTTTACTGCATCTATTGATAAAGGATGGACGGTATATTCCCAATTTACCGCTGATGATGGACCTGTTCCTACTTTGCTGACTTTTGAGTCTAAAGATGGTGCCGACATAATAGGTAAAGGAGTCGAAACAGGGCATAAAAAAGAGGGACTCGATAAGTTATTTGATGTCAATGTAATAAAGTATTTGGCGGATGAAAAATTTGTGATCAAGCAAAAAGTAAAAGTAAATGACGAGACTAAACCGGTCTCTGGTTACTTGACTTTTATGACTTGTAATGATAAAACATGTCTTCCCCCTACAGATATTGACTTTACGTTTAATCTAAAGAATTCAGGAACCAATTCAAATACGACTACTACAGATGAATCATCCAACAGCTCGATTGAGGTAACTAGCATCTCTGATAATGATCAGACCAAAGAAGCTGGACTGGGAGGTAACAAAGAGGCCTCTAACAATTCATCATCATCAACTTTTACAATGGACTCTTCAGATGATCCAGAACCATCAAGGCTACTGAAGCCAGTAAAATGGACGATGGAAAAGAAGAAACTATCTGATGATGAATACGAACTTATTTATACAGGATCTATCGATAAAGGATGGGCTGTCTACTCTCTATATATGGAAGAAGGAGGACCTGTCCCTACTACTATCACTTATGAAAATGCAGAAGGAGCGGAGTTTATAGGAAAGGCTGTTGAAAGAGGTAATAAGAAGGAAGGATTTGATAAAATGTGGAAAGATGAAGTCGACAATGTAATCAAATTCAAAAGTGGTGAAAACTACGTAATTACTCAAAAAGTAAAGATTATAGATCCTTCTAAACCATTGACTGGATATTTGAACTTTATGACTTGTGATGATACAAGATGTCTCAACCCAACAGATATAGATTTTGATTTTGGCTTTGGAGCTGTAAATAATAATCAAGGAAATGGATTTTCTGCTGAGCTTGCGGGAATAAATATTAATGCTGACGGAAAAGTAGACCAAAGAATCGCTTCTATAGTTGAAACCTATAAAACGCCTCTAAGTGACTGTGGAAAAACAGAAGGAGCAAATGACAGTAGTCTAATATGGTTACTGATTGCGGGCATGTTGGGCGGATTTGCAGCATTGCTTACACCATGTGTATTTCCAATGATTCCTATCACAGTAAGTTTCTTCACAAAAGATACCAAGAGAAAAGGTTGGATGAATGGCGTCATCTATGGAGCTTCTATCATAGTAATTTATGTAGTGCTAGGATTAATCATCACCATAACACTAGGCCCAGAAGCACTACAGGCGTTGTCAACAAATTGGATTGCAAACACCGCCTTCTTCCTGATATTCTTGTTTTTTGCAGGATCTTTCTTTGGATACTATGAGTTGACTCTCCCTAGTTCTTGGTCTACAAAGAGTGACCAGATGGCAGATAAAGGGGGCCTAATTGGGATATTCTTTATGGCAGCTACATTAGCTTTAGTATCTTTTTCTTGCACTGGACCGATTGTTGGCTCAGCATTAGTAGCTGCTGCAAAAGGAGGATTTATAGGGCCATTGGTTGTAATGTTCGGATTTTCTTTCGCGTTAGCACTTCCATTTGGACTGTTTGCCGCCTTCCCATCATGGCTAAATTCTCTACCTAGATCAGGTGGATGGATGAATAGCGTGAAAGTTGTACTTGGTTTTTTAGAGGTTGGGTTCGCATTCAAATTTTTATCAACTGCCGATCTTACACAGCATTGGGGAATATTGAAATATGAAACGTTCATGTTCATTCTTGTGGCTGTTTGTCTTTTGATAGCCGCTTATTTGTTCGGATTTATTAGCTTCCCTCATGACAGCCCAGTCAAAAAATTGAGTGTGCCAAGAAAAACACTAGCTACAGCATTTACGGCACTTGCTATCTATCTTGGTTTTGGATTTTCAGTGAATCAAGATACTGGCATCTACAATTCACTATGGCTTACCAGTGGTTTCTCACCACCTGTCATGTACAATATGTTCCTAGAAAAAGGAAAAGTAGATCCTGAAATTAAAGAGAGATATCCTTCATTTACAAAATGTGCTAATAACATTGATTGTTTCAAGGATTACTACGAAGGATTAGCTTATGCAAAGGAGGTAAATAAACCAGTATTTCTAGATTTCACAGGGCACGGGTGCCAGAACTGTAGAAGAACAGAAGATAACATTTGGGTAGATGATAAAGTAAGAGCAACATTAAATGACGATGTGGTCTTAATCTCTCTTTACACTGATGATAAGGAGGATTTATCTGGAAAACTAGTTTCAGTTAGAGAAAACAAACGACTAAGAAATATAGGTTTAAAATGGGCTGATTTTCAAGTTGTAAACTTTGAGCAAAACAGTCAACCTTTGTACATCATGATGACGAATGATGAAAAAGTAATCACTCACCCTAGAGGATACGAAGGTGGGATAAAAAGCTATCAAGAATATCTAGATTGTGGACTCGATTATTATAAAAAGAAGTAATTGATTGAATAGATGTAGAAAGCCTTTGTAAAATGGAAACATTGCAAAGGCTTTTTCAATTTTGGATGTAAGTTGATTTAGTGTTTTCAATGAACAAAAAAAACACCAAGCTGTGCTAGATGCTTTTATAGTATTATTTGTAATCTTCTTGCTTTTTATTGATGTATATATTTGTTTCGAATTTTGTCTAATTCATTGTATAACGGCAATCTCGATGCTTCGCATGATCGGAACTCCTTTGGATTTGCTTGCATGTGCGAGTTCAGTATGTTACGACAACTCAGATGTATCGTAAACTTACGATTTCTACGAATTCGCTACGCTTGCATTGTACGCGTTTTTTGTAAAACGCTGATTTGCCAATTTCTTCACCGTACAATGATTTGTGTCTTGGTTCACTTTAGAATGAATTTTTGTGTTGGTTTTTAATACTTTCTTTTGGAATGAATTGAATCATCCTAGATGTTTCGATGTCTCGCAGGCCCACAATTCCTTCCTTCGGAAAGAATTAAATCACCCTAAATGTTTCGCAGGCGCTCAATTCCTTTGGAATTTCTTGCTTGCTTGTCATCC
>CAXBGT010000244.1:0-7359 GCA_963975265.1 uncultured Saprospirales bacterium | reverse complement strand
CTTGAGCATTGACCAAAGTAGAAGACAAGCAACACCACAGTATTAGTATATTTCTAAACGTTCTATTCATACTATTTTACTTTAAGATTGCGTTCACTTTAGTACCATCTTTGATCATACTCTTCCCTTTAGTTACGACCTTCGATTTAACTGTAATATTGTCATTCAAAACTTCGAAATAGTCCTTGCTAGAAAGACCTTTCTTCAATTTGATTTCTTGGACTACTCCGTCATTCACAACATAGACAAATGCAGCATCCTTTTTCATACTTATAGCAGATAAAGGAAGACTCAACATATCTCCAGAACTAACTCTTTTGATTTCAGCTTTGGCATACATACCCGCTCTGATCTTTCCATCTTTATTTGGAATATCAACCTGTACTTCCATCGTCTTCGATGCTTGATCTAGATTATTTGAGATCCTACTTATCTTTGCCGACTGATCTGATCCCCCAAGACTTGGAAAGGTGATATTTACATCATCTCCAACATTAATTCCTGACACATCTGACTCTGGAATCGGGATGGTCAACCTGACAGGAGAGATAGATGCCAATGAAACCAATGGCTTCGCATTATTATCTGATAATGCATTCTGTATCATCGATCCAGGATCAGCAAATCTACCTGTAATCACCCCTGAGAACGGTGCTTTTATGCTCAACATTGATAACCGCACTTTGATTGCACTGACCATCGTTTCTGAGCTGCTGACTTCTGATTGTGCTTGTTCGATCTGGGCTTTTCCTACTTCTACATTCGCAGCAGACATCTGAGCATCTCGCTTGGCGTTTTCTCTCTCTGCCATTGTTGTTAGTCCGCTTGACTTTTCGTTAACAGACATCAATTTATCATACAGCCCTTTAGCTACATTGCTGCTGGCTTCATTGACTGTGAGCAATGCTTCTGCTGACTTGAGTGCAGATTGTGATTGCATCAATTGTGCCTCTGCTGACTTCAACTGATAACTCAGTACCGGATTGCTCAATTTTGCGATCACTTGACCTTTGGACACACGATCACCAATATCTACATAGATAGATTTGAGCATTCCTTGTTCCATCGAATGAAGGTGGATGGATTGATCTGCCATGATAGTGCCCGTGATCATCTGATCCGAACTAAATGATCGGACGGACGGATTGGTCACTTCTACAGATGGCATGGTATTCTTATCTCCTGCATTGTAGACTTGCTCTGGCGAACCAGATTGCTTGCAGCTCATAAGCAGACAAACGAAGGACAGGATGTATATATATTTGATGTTAGTCATTGCTTACTGAGGTTTTACTTTTTGTAAATAAAGAATATAGAATTGGGATAATAAATAAGGTAAGTAAGGTAGCCATGAACGTACCACCGATCACTGCGATCGCTAGCGGAACGTTGGCTTCTGTCCCCTGACCCATACCTATTGCTGTAGGAAGTAACCCTAAAATAGTGGTGATGGCTGTCATCAATACAGGACGGAATCTATCTCTCGATCCTTGTACGATAGCATCTTCTAGACCCGACGAACCTTTGAATAAGGTATTGATCCGATCTACGAGAATATTACCATACGACACAGCAATACCGATCATCATAATGATCCCCATCATAGACTGGATATTTAGATTCGTATTGGTGATCCACATCAATAATGCAACTCCGATAAATCCTAGTGGAATCGTCAGAATGATAATCAATGGCTGACGGAATGATCTAAACAGAGGTACAAGAATCAAGAAAGCTAAAATAGCAGCTAAAACTAGACCCAACGTCAGTTCTTTGAACGATTTACTGATCACATTCACCTCTCCTTCGAATTCTATGGTGTATCCTTTTGGGACATCAATAGACTTGATGATGTCCTTGATATTGTCTGAGACAGATCCTACATCGGCTCCGTCGATATTCGCGTATACGTTGAATACTCTGGACAGATTATGGTGATTGATCTCTACAGGATTAGACGAATCCGTAATCTTGGAAAACGATCTAAATGGAATCGGTTTGTCATGCGTCGCACTTGTTGTGGTAACATTGGACAACACATCTATATCATCGATTCTATCTTCTGGATAAGTGACACCCACATAGTAGTGATTTCCATTGTTTTCATCAATCCAAAATGCTTTCTCGAATGTGGTAGAAGAATTTAGGGCAGATACCATGTTTTTAATCGCATCTACTGGTTTTACGCCAAGTTCCGCAGCTTTGATTCTGTCTATATCAATATCCTTGGCTGGAGCATCCAAACGCTGTAGGACTCTTACATCTCTAGTTGTCGGTATCGTTCGGATTGTATCTCTGATTTGTTCTGCTAGATCACGGAGAACATCTAGTTTATTTCCTTTGATCTGTACATCGATCGGTGCAGGCTTCCCTTCATTCAGCGCAGCGGTAAT
This sequence comes from uncultured Saprospirales bacterium, assembly GCA_963975265.1. GTDB lineage: Bacteria > Bacteroidota > Bacteroidia > Chitinophagales > Saprospiraceae > CAJXUU01. Next base: position 4,966 of record CAXBGT010000244.1, on the reverse strand, counting down.
CAAACCTCCGGTATTGAAACTGGTTTCTACCCCTGGGAATGCCTCAGTAAATCTTCGTCTAATTCTACGGGCATATTCTTTAGTAGAAACGATATGAGATTCCTTGAGCTGGACACCGATGAAAGCATCTTGCACTCCCGAGTTGGGAGTATAGGCAGCGGGTAGGTCATAAAAAACTCCGATATTCGAAATCACCTGTTCTAAGTCGCCTTGTGTTTCTTCTCTGACGATGGCCTCCATTTTGATAATCACCTCCTGTGTCAAATCAAGCGGAGTTCCTGATTCTGTTCGCACTTGGATTTCCATCTGTCCCACATCTGATTCTGGGAAGAGCTCGTATCCATTATTGGACATTAAAAACAATGAACCTGCAAATAAAAGAACAGTACAAGCCAATATTAATGCTCGGCTGTCAAGTGCACGCTTCAGTAATCGCTCGTATCTACCACCCAGCCTTTCTATAAACCGATGGAATCCTTTGAAGAGTCGTGCATCCGCTTTCTGATCATCTTTTAACAATAAAGAAGCTAAGACTGGTATCAATGTCAATGAGAAAATATACGACCCCATCATCGCCGCAGCCACTGTGATCGCCAGTGGAGAGAATAGGAACTTCGCTATTCCCGAAAGGAACATAACCGGAAGAAATACTGCCACAATCACTAGCGTCGAAGCCAACACGGGCATCGATACTTCCATGGCCGCTTCTTTTGCTGCAACTAAAATAGCCTGACCTTGTGACTTCCTCTTTTCTATGCTTTCTAATACTACGATGGAGTTGTCCACCAATAATCCTAGCACCAGCGCAATACCTCCCAATGTGATACTATTGATCGCCTGCCCTGTGAAGTACAATACGATGAACGTAAACAGTACAGAAAGTGGTAAACTGATCGCTACTATAAATGCGGTCCTGATATTTCCCAAAAAGAGAATGAGGACCAAAACTACAAGTAATAAACCTCCGAGACCTGCATTACGCAGACCGGCAATAGAGTTTCTCACATAAGAAGATTGATCAAAAATGACATTCAGCTTCACATCATCAGGCATCCGCTCTGCCAGTCGTGGTATGGCGGCTCTGACTTCATTTACAGCGGCGATAGTATTAGCATTGGGTCGTTTGAAAATCGGTAGATAGACTTGCTCCTTACCATCCACCCGCGCAATATTGGTTTGTATGGCTCCCGCATCTTCAGCGCTACCTATATCTTTTATATAGATCGGTTTTCCATTTTTGTAAGTGACCACGATATCGTTGAAGTCTTCTACATGGACGATCATTCCTTTGGCATCGATCCCGTAATTGATATTTCCAATCTTCGCTATACCAGAAGGAATCATCGTTGTATTCTCTTGGATGGCTTTATTGATATCGGTCATGGAGATGCCGAGTGCCTCCAACTTGTCAGGATCTACGTAGATATATATTCGCCGTTTCGAGCCACCATATGCGGCAGGAGCGATGATGCCACGGACCCCACTCAACATCTGACGTAGAGAATAATAGGCTACATCGTAGAGTTCTTTTCCAGATTTCTCATCGCTACTTACCGTCAATAACATCAGCGGCTTGGATGCCGTAGGATCAAACGGCTGCACCATCGGAGGCAATGTGCCTGGAGGTTGATAGTACATATCTGACATCGCATAGGCTGAGGTATTCGCCATCGCTTCCGCTGGATCTACATCTTCACTGTAGAAATTGGTGACCACACTTACTCCCATTATACTTTTGGAGAGTTGCTTTTCGATACCTGGCGACTGCCCCGTCCATCGCTCCATCCGACTGGTGATATCTTTTTCGACAACCTTGGCTGGCATCCCTGGATATAAGGTCAAGATCTGCATAGCCGACTTCTTGAACTGCGGTAAGATATCCACAGCCATCCGCGGAATCAATACTGAAGAAAGAAGAATGACGATCAGAACGAAGACAAATACTAGATAGGGGTTTTTAAATGAAAGTTTTATCATTTATGGGGTTGGTTGATATTACTTGCTAGGTAAAATTATATTATAATTTTTTATATGTGTGAAGATAGGGAAATAAAGGAGAGTGGAGGGATAGGGCATAGCGCTATGTCAAATTCAAAGGAAAATGAGTTTAATATTGGAACTTTCCATTCAGACAATTACTAAATATATCACCATATAAATCAATTTACATTTACTTTAGATTTGTGTAATGGGTTTTATTATATTACATCTTTTATAATTTTGTCATCTGTGAAAGCTGAAATAAAATTGAATAAAAGAATAGAGTGTTTATGAAAAAAGTTGAAGTTGTTGCAGCAATAATAAAATATGAAAACCAAATCTTATGCGTACAAAGACCTCAAAGTAAATTAAAGTACGTTTCTGAAAAATTCGAATTCCCTGGTGGAAAAATAGAACCAAACGAAACGAGAAAAGAAGCCTTAAAAAGAGAGCTAAATGAAGAGCTAAACTTAGACGTTATCATAGGTGAGTATTTCATGACAGTCATTCACATTTATCCTGATTTTGAATTGACAATGCATTCATTTTTTGTAGAAGTAGATTCCAATGAAATAAAATTAAATGAGCATATTTCTCAAAAGTGGCTGTCATCTAAAGAGCTCCTTGAGCTAGATTGGGCGGCTGCAGATTTACCAATTGTTGATAAGCTTATCAAGCTATGAATGAAGACTTTTTAAATTCATTTAGAGAGAGCTTAAATACTGGTTACATTGATAAGAAGATCGCATCTGAATTACTTTATCAACCAAAACTACTAGTAAATAATGATAACCCTAGAAAGAAGATTCTCAGTTCACTATTAAGAGAGTTTGAAAATTGTGAGTCCTTTTTAATATCTGTAGCTTTTGTAACCACTGGAGGAGTTGCTAGTATTATCAATATGCTCCATCAGTTAGAAGAAAAGAAAATTCCGGGTAAAATAATTGTATCTCAATACTTGAACTTCACACAACCAGAAGCATTACGTCGTTTGTTGCAATTTAAAAACATAGAATTAAGGATAGCAACAAATGTAAATTCTCATTCCAAGGGATATATTTTCAAAAAGGAAACATATTGTAATTTAATCATTGGAAGTAGCAATCTTACCCAAAGTGCTCTAGCAAGCAACAAGGAATGGAACTTGCAAGTTTCTGCAATTCGCGAAAGTAGTATTGTAAACAAGGTTTTAAATGAATTCGAAATGGATTTTTCATCGGCTACACCGGTAGATGAAAATTTCATACAAGCGTATCAGATTATTTACGATAAGAAGAAGTTATTTTTTAATAAGCAAGAAGCAGCAATTGCGCCTATTTATGATAAGGTATTTGAGCCGAATACTATGCAAAGTGAAGCACTTAAGTGTCTAAAAGATCTAAGGCTAGTTGGTAAGTCAAAAGCACTGATCATTTCTGCAACAGGAACGGGTAAAACCTATTTAGGTGCATTTGATGCTCAAGCATTTGGTTCAAAGAAAATGTTGTTTGTAGTGCATAGGCTAAACATAGCTAAGAAGGCACTGGAAACCTTTAAAAAGGTGTTCGGTGAAAACAAATCAATGGGAATATACTCTGGTAATAGTCGAGAACTAGATAGTGATTTCCTCTTTTCAACTGTTCAAACAATTTCTAAACAAGCACATCTAACAAATTTCGAAAGAGATCATTTTGACTACATCATTATTGATGAATCCCATAGATCAGGGGCTAAATCATATATTGATCTAATTAATTATTTTTCTCCCAAGTTCTTGTTAGGAATGACAGCCACTCCTGAAAGAACAGATGGTAATGATATTTTTCAATTATTTGATCATAATATAGCCTACGAAATAAGGCTTAGTCAGGCGATGGAAGAGAAAATGCTTTGTCCTTTTCATTATTATGGAGTTTCAGATCTTTCAATTGATAAAGAAGAAAAAGAGGACGTTAAATTGTTTAATAGACTCACCTCAGATGAAAGGGTAGAAAAGATAATTGCCAAAGCAAATTTCTATGGAACAGACAATGGAATAACAAGAGGATTGATTTTTGTCTCCAAAATCGAAGAAGCTAAAGTATTATCAGAAAAATTCAATCAAAATGGATATAGAACTATATCCTTAAGTGGTCAAAACAGCAATGAAGAAAGAGCTCGTGCAATAGATGCCTTGGAATCAGAAAATTACAATGAAAAAATAGAGTATATTTTTACAGTAGATATTTTCAATGAGGGAATAGACATTCCCATGGTGAATCAGATTATAATGCTGAGACCTACAGAGTCCGCTATTATTTTTGTACAACAACTAGGAAGAGGCTTAAGGAAATTAGATAATAAATCCTACCTAACGGTGATAGATTTCATTGGAAATCACAATAACAACTATTTAATTCCAATGGCATTATATGGGGATTCATCCTTTGATAAAGACAAGCTTAGAAAGTTACTTTCTGATGGGAGTACAGAGTTACCTGGAGTGTCTACAATCAATTTTGATAGAGTTTCAAAAGAAAAAATATTCGAGTCAATAGATTCAGCTAATATGAAATTATTGGCTGATCTAAAAAGAGATTACTATCTTCTTAAGTATAAATTGGGTAGAACTCCTATGATGATGAATTTTTGGGGTTCTGAATCTAGAAATCCATTTTTATTTATTGAGTATTCAAAATCCTACTACAATTTCGTTAGAAAAGTTGATCCTAATTTTGAGGAAGTATTAGACAAGAATGCCTCTAGTTTAATGGAGCTCTTCTCCAAAGAAATTAATAATTCAAGAAGAGTAGAGGAAAGTCTAATTCTTAAGCTATTAATAGAGACTGGTGAATTAACAATTGTCGATTTCCAGGATTTGATTGAAGAGAAATATAACTACAAAACAAGCAGATCCAAAATCGATTCTTGCGTTGCAAATATCAACTTTAAATTTATTCGAAAGGATGAAAATGTGTAACCTTCCCCAAAAACGAGACAGTTAAAAACTTTGTAAATTTAACTGAAA
>CAXBGT010000243.1:0-7393 GCA_963975265.1 uncultured Saprospirales bacterium | reverse complement strand
AGTTGCGTTCAAACAAGAGTATTCTTCATCTATTTTATATCAAGAAGCATTTAGTTGATATTTTTTTCTAAGAAAATACTAAATAAGGCAAATCAATCTGCAAAGCATGGGTTTGCCTTAGTTTAGTTTTACCTGTTATTATTAGAGGAACTCTGTTTTATAAAAGTAGGGCAGCTGCGTAATCATAGTAGGGTTGAACTAGTATCACTGTTTGAGAGATAATAGTGTTATTACTTCGTGCTTACTTCTATTTTTGGGGTCCAGGATTTACCTTGGGTTCAAACCCATTTGTTGATCTAGAATAATTTGCTGTTGAAGTTAGCTAATTTTCGTTTTTGTAAAATGCAGACTTAACGAGTGACCTTGGTGTGCATCAACGTTCGTAATTAAAAAGTTAGGGAATGACGAATATTGATAATAGTAAATGGGTCAAACTATTTAGGTAGATGTTTAATGCGTGCATTGAATAATTGTGTCAACATTTTTAGTCGTAAATTCATCCAAATCAGACTGTTAGAGAAATTTTAGCCTTAATTTTTTGCTAGGGATCCCTAATGAAGTTCTAAAGGATTAACAGTATAAAAGCTACAGCCAATCCGATATTACAAATGGACGTGCTGGATTTTTTTGAATTAGATTTCAGTTATTTTTGGATTCAAAGACCAATTGTTTTTAACGGAAACGTATCTTATAATCATAACAGTCAACATCGATATCGTCATATTGATAGATTCATATGAACTGAATTGTTCTAAACAGAGAAATACCAATCCTCCAATCAGACATGCCGTTGCGTATACCTCTCTTCTGAAAATGAGTGGAATAATATTGGTTAGTACATCCCTGATCACGCCTCCAAAAGCTGCAGTCACTATGCCCATCATCAACGCAATAGGAATTGAGAGTCCAACACCCAATGTCTTTTGTAGTCCCAAAATAGTAAACAAGCCTATGCCCAAAGTATCAAAAAAGAACATTCCCTTTCTCAGCTTAAGAATATATTTCTGGAATGTGTAGGAAATTATTACTGCAAATAGAATGACAAAAAGATAATTCAGGTCTTTCATCCAACCTACTGGTGTTTCGCCAATGAGTATGTCTCGAAGAGTACCCCCGCCTACAGCAGTTACAATACCAATAATTATTGACCCAACTATGTCAAATTTCTTATCTATTGCAGTCAAAACTCCACTTATGGCGAAAACAAAAGTCCCTAATAGATCAATAAAATAAATCCAATCTTGCATATACAAACTTATAAAACCACAAAAGAACGATTTACAATTGAATTGATAATACTAGATTAATTTTTTTATCCAATAATTTAGTAAATGTAATTTTATAGTAATATGACGACTTCATTTGATATAAAAAGCCAAAATGTTGTTGTGTTTATCTACAAAAAAATGAAATTTGTTGTAGTGAATCTATGCTGATTACAGTTTAATGTTTTGTTTTAGGTGGTAGCAATGGTCGTTATAGCGACATTTGTTTTTTGTGCTTGTGTTTTACGAAATTATAAATTGATTTTAATAAATATTTTGTCTTATTGCTGACAAGTGAAATCATGTTTGTAGTTTTATAGTTTTTACAACTTATAAAGATCAAAACTTAGTTAAATGAAAAAATTACCTCTACAATTATTCTTTCTCTTCTCATTATGCTTTGCATTTAATGCTAATGCTCAGTTACCTTCTGGAACTTCAGCTCCAGATTGGACTGCTACCGACTTAAATGGAGTACAATACGACATGTCTGATATGTTAGCTTCAGGTAAACATGTTGTTTTAGAATTTTCCGCTGTTTGGTGTGCGCCCTGTTGGAGTTTCCACAATACTGGAACTATGGAAACTTTATATGATACATATGGGCCAAATGGTACAGACCAAATAAGAGTATTTTATATAGAAGCCGATCAATCAACGAATACAGCATGCCTTTATGGTCCTGCTGGTTGTAATGGAAGTACACAAGGAGATTGGGTGACTGGACATGATTTCCCTTTTATTGACCTTATGCCGGGCAATGCTAATAATATGGATAATGACTATGGTGTAGGTTATTTCCCTACTGTATATGCAGTTTCTGCAAATGGAGACAATGGTGTGTACGAAGTAGGACAAGAAACTAATATTTCTAATTGGGCAAGTTGGTTTTTTGAATCATTTGAAATGCAGATTAGTTCTGTTGTAAATGATGCAGTATGTCCTGGAGAAGGCACAATACAAATGTCAGCTACAAATGGTGCAGGAGATATAACATACGCTTGGAGTAATGGACAATATGGAGATTACATAGATGGGCTTACTGCTGGTACATATACCGTAACTGCGACCGATGATAATGGTTATTTCTTGGAAGAGACAATAGTACTTAATGGGCCATCTGAGCCGTTAGCCGCTGAATTTGTAGGTTCTAATAATGTAACTTGCTACAATGGAAATGATGGGTCACTTTTTATAGATGGAACAGGAGGAAATGGAGGATATCAATTTTCATGGAGTAATGGCGCTACAGGTTCTTCAATCGGAAACCTTTCTGAAGGTACATACACTGTTCTTGTGACAGATTCTGAAGGTTGTACTCAAACTGCATCTTACGTAGTTACTCAACCAGATCTATTAATATTAACGAATCTACCTGAAGATGCTGTTTGTGGCTCAGAAGATGGCTCTGTAGTTTCTTTTGCAGCTGGAGGGACGTCTCCTTGGTCATTTGATTTTGGAGATGGACCTAATTATACTGGTACATTTGAGAATGTGGCACCAGGTGATTATGTGATGACAGTTACAGATGATAATGGATGTGTTGATCAGAAAGCATTTACAATTGAAGCTACTGAAGGGCCTGATGCAGTTGCGGAAGCTCCGGAAATGATAGATTGTAATACTGCAGAAGTCACCGTAATAGGTGAAGGATCATCTGAAGGTGATGATATTGAATATGAGTGGACTTCTGAAGATGGAACAATAGAGTCTGGTGGTGATGAAATAAATGCAATAGTCGGAGCGGCTGGAACGTATACTCTAGCTGTAACAAACACATCAACGGGATGTGTGACTGAAATTTCAGTGGATGTAGAAGCTAATATTGATGCACCAAACACTGCTATAGCAGTAGCTGAAATTTTAGATTGTATAACTACATCAACGACATTAGATGGTACAGGATCATCTGAAGGTGATGACATAACTTATGCTTGGAGTACTGATGATGGCAATATTACAAGTGGTGCAACTACGACTATGGCTAATATTGATGCTGCTGGTACGTATACTTTACTTACGACCAATACGACGAATGGATGTACTTCTTCTGAATCAATCGAAGTAACTATAGATAACGCATTACCAGCACTAGGGGTTACAGATGTAGAATTAGATTGTTCCGTAACTGCAGCAGAACTTTGTGCCGATGTAGCTGCAACTTCTACGGTAACTTGGACAACTCCTGATGGTGATGTCAATGCAACATGTATCACGGTTTCAATGGCTGGAGATTATATTGCAAAAGCTGTGGGGACTAATGGATGTGAAGCGACAGCTATTTCTACTGTTTCTTTATCTGCTGATTTGCCTCAAGTCTCAATAGGTCAACCAGCTGCAATCACATGTACAGTACCATCAACAACAATAGAAGCTGCATTAGAAGGAGAACCAACTGATTTCAGTATTTCTTGGATGTCTCCTGATGGTGATATAATAAACACTACGGATTTAATCTTGGATGTTGACGCTCCAGGGATGTATACATTAACGGTACAAAATATTTCAAATGGATGTATGACTGTCTCTTCTGTAACAGTTGATGAAATAATTATCATTCCACAATCTGCCTTTACAAGTACACTTATAGACGGTGTTTTAAATGTAGAAAGTAATTCTACAGGTGATCCAAGTACTTATTCTTGGAGCTTTGGAGCTACAGGAACTAATGAAAATATAATTTTTGACGAGACAGGTACATACGAAGTTTGTCTTACGGTAGTAAACGATTGTGGAGAAGATACCCATTGTCAAGATGTTTATTTTGTTTCAGAATTGAAGTTCGAAGAAGAACAAACAGATGAAATATGTAATGGAGCTGGAGAAGGATCTATAACAGTAATTCCATCTGGTGGAGAACCTGATTATTCTATCTCATGGGTAGGACCAAATGGGTTTACCTCTACTGATTTGAATATTTCTGGATTAGTAGCTGGAGAATATAGTATGGTATTGAATGATAACTATGGTTATGAGAAATCAGCATCATATACAATTGCAGAACCAATAGCTATCGAACAAACATTAATAGAAATCACTAATGAAACTAATAATGATGTCAATGGTAGCATAACTATAGAAGTCGCAGGTGGCACGGGTGATTTAACATACGAATGGAGTAATGGTGAAAATACACCAACTATCTCAGGCCTAGCAGCTGGAGATTATTTCGTCTATGTAACTGATGAAAATGGATGTACTAAAGAATTTGGACCTTTCGTAGTAGAAACGTCTACAAGTATTGGCGAACTTGATATAGTAACTTTATTATCTATATATCCAGTACCAACTCACAACTACTTAAATGTAAATGTAAGCTTGAATGATGCTCAACCAACTCAGATAAGAGTAATAGATGGATTTGGTAAGGTGATAACAATTCAGAATTTTACTACAAAAGATATCAGTACAAGAATCAATGTAAGCGAGTTATCTTCAGGTATCTACTACATCGAATTTGGTAATGATAGCGGAAGATCGTTGGAGAAGTTTGTTGTGATTAAGTAGATCCTATAAACAATATCAAAAATAATATTTTGAAAGACCGTCTATTGAGTTAGACGGTCTTTTTTTCTGGTTTTTAATTGCATGTAACAAAGCACCCTTTAATAGATTACCGTATCTCATCTTAGCTCTGAATGATCAATTTTTCTATAACTATGAATTTTAACGAACTGGAAGAACAAAGTTTAAAAATGAATCGAGCTTTCAAGTAGCTGCATTGCGCCTTTGTTGCAGCGTATTACTATTTGTAAAAAAGTGAAAGTTATTCCATTTGAATTCATAATTGCCTCATGCCTTTTGTCATATTGAAAGTTCTCCATCGTTAGAAATACTTGATGTAGCTTTGAATATCACAAGGTTCTTACAAGGGTGAAGGTGCCTATTCAACTCATTGAATCAAGAATTTATTACGAGTTTGCTTAAACTTGATGGGAGGATTTGTAATCGTTACTGGTATTATTTACATTATCTGTAGGAAGAAAATTTGAATGCCTTACATTTGTACAAAATCAGAAGATGAAATATATACTAGTATGGGTGGTTTATGTGATGATGAGCACGGCTGCAATAGGCCAATTGGTCATCAATGAACTGGATTGTGATACTCCAGGTATTGATAATATGGAATTTTTGGAGCTGTTATCCGATACACCTAATTTTCCATTGGATGGTTATGTTGTCGTTTTTTTTAATGGATCAAAAAATGGAGGTAATTCCAGTTATTTTACGGTGGATTTAGATGGTTATGTGACGGATGTCAATGGCCTATTGTTGATTGGAAGCAATTCGGTTAGCCCAGTACCACAGTTTTTAATCCCTGAAAATACCATTCAAAATGGAGCGGATGCCGTAGCGATTTATCAGGGTAGTGATTTCAATTTTCCAGATGAAACATTGGCCACTATAAATAATTTAATTGATGTCTTACTCTATGATACGTCGGATGGAGATGATGTAGATATGATTGATATCTTTAGAGCACATCCTGATTTTACCTCTATTCAACAGATTAACGAAGGATCCAGTAACAATACCAATTCTATTCAACGTAATAATGACGGTACTTATACTTCTACCTTACCTACGCCTAGGCGATTAAATGATGGGACTGGTGAATATCTTAATGGCATCGATATGGCAATCGAACAATCGCAGTATGGTGAGGGAGAAATATTTGAAATTGTGTTCACCACCGAGGATAATGTTTTAGAAAATTTAGCTTTTGACATCAGTTTAAATGAGTTCTTTTTTAATAGTGCAGACTATTCTGGAAATACTTCATTGACGATTGTTGCGGGACAAAAAACCGCAAGCACCACAATTATGTTAATTGATGACGACATAGACGAAGGGGATGAAGTAGCGGTGGTCCGATTTGTGAATTTACCACAACAGTTTTTGGCTTTAAATAATAATCTACAAATACGGGTAGTAGATAATGACTTTGTGGTGTCCCCATATGGTGTGCCGACCAACCCTACTTTTGGTGTAATTACAGGTACACAGCCGGCCGGATATTACAGCAATCTCGATGCCAAGGCGGATGTAGAATTGAGACTAGCTATGCAAGACATTATTGCAAACCCAAGTGTGGTTAGAGCACAGACCTATACAGATGTCATTGATATTTTAAATGAAGCCGACCAAAATCCAGCCAATAGCAATCAAGTATGGCTCGTGTACAGCGAGGAGGGACGTGCCAAGCTGGATTTTCAAACGACATCAGATAACAATGGTAAGTGGAATCGCGAGCATACATTTCCGAGATCACGTGCAGGATATCAGAGCGTAGAAGAGGACGAAATAGCTGATGGTATTGATGTCTTCTGGATGACAGCGGCAGATTCACTACGTCATGGCAACTCAGATGCCCACGCCTTACGAGCTGCGGATGGACATGAAAATGGAGTAAGAAACAATCAACATTATGGAGAATATATCGGTCCAGAAGGGACACTCGGAAGCTTCAGAGGGGATGTCGCTCGCAGTGTGTTGTATATGGAGATCAGGTATAATGGTTTGGAGATCGTGAATGGTTTTCCAGATATAGACGGTCAGTTAGGCGATTTGGCAACGCTATTGGAATGGCATAGAAATGATCCTCCCGATGACTTTGAAATGAATCGCAATAATGTTATCTACAAATGGCAGCGAAATAGGAATCCTTTTATCGATCAGCCTGATCTGATCGAATACATTTGGGGAGATAAAGTTGGCGAAGCCTGGAAGCAACCTGTGGCCACACACATCGTAAATCATCTAAACGTAAATGTTTATCCGAATCCCACATCGGACCGAATCTACATCAGCGGACTTCAAAATCATGCAATTGTAGATCTGTATTCTGCCCAAGGACAAAAACTAAATTCGTATCCTGTGGTGGGTAGATCAGAAATTGATTTGAATCTTCCTTGTGGCATGTATATATTGATAATCAATTCTGAAGATATATTATGGACTCAGAAACTGATCATAATTGAAGAATAATATTTTTGCACTGAGTCACTTGGATTTTATTGCAGTATCTGCAATTGATGAAACAAGTTAGGGGTTTTCAGAAGTAAGTTCCATTTTAAAATTCTCTCGAATATTTTCTAATTATTTACTTACAGTTTAAAAGAGGT
>CAXBGT010000242.1:0-7418 GCA_963975265.1 uncultured Saprospirales bacterium | reverse complement strand
CCTAATGGGTATTCATTAATCTTACCATCTACTGTGGCGATCGGGGTCAAAAACAATGAAGGAGATGCTTCACTAATATAATAATTCGAAGCATTAGCATCATTTATCCACTTTAAGACCCCCTGATTTCCGATCGTATCATATTCCATCCAAACAGGTACAGACTTGTCAAGATCAGCTTGGGCTTGACTAAAACAACAGATAGAAAATAATGAAAATGCAAAGAAGGAAATAAGTCTGTTCATAGAAATTGATGCTATTCAGTTAATAAGTTATCACATTGCAATTTAGGGCTTAAATGTAAACATTCAAACAATATTCAAAACATAGACCATTCGTAACTATAGTTGCTGATTGATCAGAGCACAAGTATTACTGATTACTCTCTTAGATATTAAAATAAGCAATCGAATTTTAGTGGTGTTTGCAATGCATTGACAGCCGCAATAAATCTTTGCGCTAGCAAAACAAAATAACAACATATCTATCTATAAAATCGATATTACCCACTTACCCCTCCAGCTGAATTATACCCCAAATACTCGACTTCCTCTTCTTTAAAAAGAATTCCATGCTCTTCTAACTCTTTTAAAATAGGCGTATAGACTTCCTTACTAAGAGGCCTTTGCACACCTGGAGTTGTGATTTCTTTGTTGAGAATCTTTAGGGCTGCCATTGCTACAGGAAGGCCCACAGTTGCTGCCATCGCAGTAAAAGTTTGATTTTCTCCGATCAAAACCATTTTACTGTCGATTTGGTGTTTTTCTCCATTTAATTCATAGCCAAACTTGTGATACATAACGATCATATCTTTATCATCAGGTTTCAAAGTCCACTTGTCCTCTAATATTTTTTGAAGTGCTTGAGCTGGAGTAGCATTTTTCAAGCCGATCTTTTTTTCATTGTTGAAAATATCTAGCTCTAACAGCTTGTCCCACATCAAATCATCTTGATCAATTCTTAAGGCATATCTCATTTTTAACTTTACTGAATCTGTCGGAGAAAAAGGTAGAAAAAGATTGACAAATTCTGCGTAACTCAAATCTTCAGAATTACCGATCGTATAAGTATCGTCTGTCATTCCCATCTGAACAAACATATTCCAAGCCTTACTAAACCCTACTCTACGCATCGTTCCTCTGTACAAAGTAAGAATATCGTCTAATCCATAGATACTCCGGTATTTTAATGAGTTCCTATTGGCTAATGCTTCAAAACGTCCATATCCTTCTACATCTAGGAATTCCGTTCTTCTGAAAAGTCGGTGATATGGAATATACTTATGAGTTCCTTCTTGGATAAATTCAGCTGCACCACCTTGTCCAGCAAGAACTACGTTTCTTGGATTCCAAGTAAATTTGTAATTCCATAGATTATCATCACTCTCTGGAGCCACTAGACCACCAGTAAAGGATTCAAACATCAATATCTTACCTCCTGCATCTCGAATCCGATCTATGACTTGCATTGCACTCATGTGATCAATTCCAGGATCAACTCCAATTTCATTCATAAATACTAAGCCGTTTGCCTTGGCATCTGCATCCAAAGCTTGCATCTCATCACTAACATAAGAGGCAGTCACCAAATGTTTCTTGTGTAGGATACAATCCTTTGCAGCTTCGATATGAAATCTAGCTGGCAACATAGAAATGACAAGATCCGCAGCTTGAATAGCGGCTGTTCGTTGTGGAGCATTAAATACATCAAGTTTGATCCCCATTGCTCGTGGATGTCCCTGAGTAAATTTTTGAGCACTCTCTTCAGATAGATCACCAATCGTTATAAATAAATCTTCACTTTCAGATTTTTCTAGCAAGTATTTTATCAATGAGCAAGCTGAACGTCCAGCACCAATAATCAATATATTTCTCATATTCTAAGGCTTAATTTAATATAGCGACGAAAGTAGTTAAGTGAATTGGTAAGTGTGAATAAATATGGAAATAAAATCTTCTTCTAGAGGCTAAACTGGGATACATATCTATTTGTCTACACCCAATTTTTAAATTAACTGCAAATAAATCACCCAAAACAATGATCCAAAAGTTTTAACTCATCAAAGTGATGAATCTTCGTTTTTTTTATCTTCGCTAGTATAGAGGATTGTACAAAAAAATGCTTTTAGGTCCAGATTAAGGCCTGGCCATCTTTTCAAATTAAAAAACAAACATCCGGCTTTATAATAAATTTCTTCAACCGTATCATAGCTTAACGTTATATGATAAATCATATTTCTTGTTAGCCTTCACCATTTGCAACAGAAATCATCACTTTATTATATTAAAGCTTTACTATTCTACTAACTTCGAAATCATCGCCTGTCGTATTTGACACTCTTATAAAATATGCTCCCCTTTCCAATTCTGATAAATCAATTCTTGCTGAACCATTGAGATTTACTTGCTTTCTCAACTGACCATTGATATCATAAATAGATGCAATTTCATATGTTGTAGAAGCGCTAATATTTACAAAACCATACGTTGGATTCGGATATACCATGATCTCTTCTTTGATTTCTTCGATGCTGACAAATCTGATATCTGACAACTCGAATTTTCCATCAAAATCTATTTGTTTGAGCCTATAATAATTAGCACCTATAGATGGATCAAAATGAATATACTGATACTTAGAACTCTCATTATTTCCAAAAACAAAATCTAAAATGTTCCAATCTTTTGAATTTTTACTGTGCAATATTTCAAAGCCATCGTTGTTTATTTCAACCAAAGTTTCCCATTCTATTTTAATAGTTTCATCCTCTTGACGTGCATCAAAATAACTTAATTCTACTGGTAAAATTCCGTTTATTATTTCAAGGTTTCCATTAGCATCAAAAGGATTTGACCACTTTTCGTTCGTATATAAATCAGATCCACCAAGAGTTTTCAAGAATGCTAACAATTCGTCTTTTTCTGTATCTGTCAAATTTAAGTCTCCTCCGTTTCCTTGAAGTCTATTGTCTAAATTAGTATTGCTTGGATTATTAGGAATATCATCATAATGATTGATTACGTCCATCAGTGTAGATAGACTACCATCATGCATATACGGTCCATTCTCTACTCCAAAACTATTTACTACATCTCTCAGACTCGGAGAACGAACATTAGTCAAATCAAGTCCACCTCCCCCAGCTACTCCAATAACACCGTTGTTATCTGAATCTGGATCGATATCAAATTCAGGAGCACGGTGACATCTATTACAGCCCGTATCATCATTGCTCATAAA
The DNA here is from genome assembly GCA_963975265.1 of uncultured Saprospirales bacterium. GTDB lineage: Bacteria > Bacteroidota > Bacteroidia > Chitinophagales > Saprospiraceae > CAJXUU01. The sequence continues at coordinate 4,178 of CAXBGT010000242.1, read as the reverse complement.
TAATGCCTTCCCATTGTTTTCTTCCGTCGTGAAATTAGGAAAATTAGCATTGTTGTTTCCTACTTGCCCTCTCCCAATATCATATTTTGAATCAAATGACTGCATACTTCTAACAAACTGAGCCATTGCATTCTGCATTCTTTCTTCTGTGATTGTTTGATCTCCAAAAGCTAGATTAAACAGTTCATTATAGTAATATATATCAGTCAATTTTATAATCAAAGAATCTATATCAGGGTCTCCATCATTCCCACTAAAGCCCATTTCAACATGATCTTGTATAGGCATTGTTGTTTGAATCTCAAGCGATCCGGCTCTTTCATCCCAAAAGAATTTTTCTTCTTCACCAAACCTAGCACTAGATAATCTTGGAGAATGTCGGCCTGTTAATCCTCCACCATGACCTGTACTTTGGATATCAGAATCCCCAAATGCAAATGCTTGCTTATGACAGCTAGAACATGATACAGTCCCAGTTAAGGATAAATTTGTATCATAGAAAAGCACTCTACCCAACGTAGCACCTTCATCTGTAATTGGGTTTGAACCAGGTGTATTGTCTTCATTAATGTATCCAGGTATCGCTTGGTTGCTATAATTGAGTAAAGAATTCAAATCAATAGTTCCTGCAAAAAATATAAAAAAACATAGAATCGATATAAATACAAGGTAGTAATTCTTCATCGCAGTGTTTTAGATGGTTTTAGAAATTGCTTCTATCACCCTAAGAACACTCCTGGCATTTTGTACTCATTAATAATTAAATGTTTTCAAATTTGGATTATTTGTATTAGTTGTAATGTTATCTTATCAAATAATTTATTTCGCCTATTTCACCTTAACAAACGGCAACCTCCTAACCTTATTCCCACTAATCAACTCGACTATATAACTTCCCGAAACGTATGACTCCAAATCAATCTTCACTCTATTTGAAGTAAGTTGTTGAATCTGAATCATCAATTTTCCATCTGTGCTATAAACCTTATACTGTAAGTCAGTAAAATCATTTTGATTCACAATTATTTCTGTGAAGTCCATTGCTGGATTAGGGTATACTTCTATGGATATGCTTGCTAAATCATTTATGGATGTAGGATTTACCAAGACATCAATTTGTTGAATACAGCCATTTGAATCAGTGATTGTTAGTACATATAGGCCATGATCAATTCCTTGTGGGTCTTCTTCTGTTGAAACTACGACACCATCTAATGACCAAGCAAACGTATAGACACCACTTCCTCCTAATGCGTCAATATCAATGGCAGCTTTTGATGGATCACTCTCATCCACTATAATACTCACTACGGCTACTGATATTTGATCTGGAGTATTTAGTACGATCTCTGTAGTCAACGAACAACTGTTAAGATCGTATACGACCAATGGATAAGTACCTCCTGTTAGATTTTCTAGTTTAGCGGTTGCTGGTAAGGCATCTCCCCAATCAAAATCGTACGGTAATAATCCGCCATCTATAAAAATACAAATCATACCGTCGTCACTATCATGACATAATGGATCGCTCGACATAAAAGATGCAATTTCTAATAATTCAGGTTCATTTATTTCTATAAAAAAAGTTTGAAAACATTCATTGTCATCAATTACTGATACTTCATGAATCCCTGCTCCTAAATCTTCTCTATTTCCACTTTCTGTCCCGTCAGCCCACAAGAACCGTTTATCTCCTGTTCCACCTAATGCAGATAAAGATATGGAGCCATTTGCTTCCCCATAACACTTCACATCCACATTTGAATCTTCTACAACTTCAATTATGTCAGGGCCATTTACTGTAAATACTTCTATGCTTTCACAACCATTTACAAGCGTTATCGTTGCAGTATATTCTCCTTGTGATAATTCTTCTAGGTTGATACCTGACAATCCGTTATTCCATAATACATCTTGGATCTCTTCCTCGTTATTCGAAGTTAGGTCAATGCTACCATCTTCGCTATCAAAACAAGTGAGCGTTGTGATGACTTCCGAGATATCAAAGTTACAATCAAAAGCACTGATCGTGATTTCTGATACTTTTGTACAACCTAATGCATCCGTAATGGTCACTGAATAGTTATTAGGAATTAGGTTGCTAATAGTTGATTCGGTACTGCCAGTATCCCATTCATAAGTAAAAGGAAAGACACCACCAGTAACTGTTACTTCGGCAGACCCGTCATTTGTATCTTGGCCTGATTCATCATATATTGTAAACTCAGCTACTAGTTCATCGGGTTGAGAAAGAACAAAATCTTTGATAATTATACATTGATCTGCATCAGTTATTGTAACAGTGTACTGCCCTTCATCTAGATATATAGGGTTTTGACCTATTACATTCTCATCATTCCATTGGTACGTGACAGGTTCTGAGGCATTTTCTAAACCAACAGAAATGTACCCATCCTGACCGTTGAAACACTGTAAGTTACCTATCGTAGAATTGGTGATGAGATCACAGCTTGTAGATTGACAACCAATGCTGCCTTTCTTTGATACTTCGCAACCATTTGCATCATTAACTACCACTAGATATTCGGCTCCTGTAAAAAGAGTGTCACCTGATTGATTTCCATAGATTTCATAATCTCCAGACCCTCCATTTACTAATATTTCTAAGACTGCCATAGCGCCATCTTGACAAATCTCATTCACAACAACTGTAAGTGGATCTGGCTCATCTTCTATGCTCTCCATTAATTTTATTGCCATATTTCCATCTTTCAACTCATCAAATGTATAGTTTGAAACTATCTGGATGAGATACTCTTCATTTGGCTGCAAGCCAGTCACGTGAAGATACCCCTCACAAACATTTTTATCCTCACTACACCATACTTCCTCCAGTTCATCACATAGCCCTTCATAAATAGCAATAGCAGCGGAAAAATCAGAATCCGTCCCAATATAAATGGACAAACCAACAGATTGAAATCTTAGCCAGACGTCATTTTCCGAATAGACATTACATGAAGGGTGAATCCCAGAAAAAGTATTCGATTCATTGTTAACGTCTACTATTTGATTTATCTCAATGTCCATAGGATTATCACATTCGTTCGCCAATGGTTCCTCTTCCATCACTTGACTTAGTTTGATACATGCTTCTCCTTCAATAGTCGAGAACAGTCCAGAGACTTGGATTGCATATTGTTTTCCTTCTACAGCACTTGATAATTTTAATGATTGTCCGAAATGATTAGACATTTTTTCTTCTAATGCCCCATCTGTGAGTTCATAGATAACAATTGATTCTGAGAAATCCGTGTTGGTTTCTATTAGATAATCTCCAGTTTGTGTGCAATCGTATGTTAGCCACACATCAGCTCTTGCAAGTTCATTGGCTATTGGTAAAGGCATGTTAATTGTAGCCTTTTCATTTACAATTATGGTACAATCCTCACCAGGTAAGAGCTGCATTGCGGATGCTAATTCATCATACTCAGCGGGTAAAGGCATCATTTCAAGCCATTTTCCACTTAAACAAGATACACCCCTCTGAGCCCCGTACTTACTAAGTAAACTCGCTATTCTTATGATTATATTCTCTCCTTCTTGCAACTCAAGTAAAACACGCTCCCCTTCAAATCCATGTTCATCATTGTTAATACAATCTAGTTCAGATAAGTCGGTACATGTACCGGAGTAAATAGATATTATATCGTTATAGTCCGCCACATTAGTGATTTCCAGAATACCAGATCGATCCGCTGTAAATGTATACCAAAGTGTATGTTCTATTTTCTCGCCACAGCTCGCTTCTGGACCTGTTCTTACTGCTACTCGATTAGACACTGGAACGCATTGTTGATTTACAATGAGCTCTTCCGCTTTGGAGCAGATATCATTAATATCACCTTTTCCTGAGATTTTCACATTATCAATTCCGACCCACCAGCCCCATGCATCTCCATCTTCATAACGGAAAGCTACTTGCATCTGAGCAGCTCTATATTCGGTAAGATCAAGTGATAAGCTTTCAAAATTATTAAATTGCACACCTCCCACCTCTTCAATAAATTCTTCTACTAAGTTATAGTTAGTCCCATCAAAAATATAAACACTGATATTTTCAAAATCTACTGCTTTTCTAAAAATAAGATCAAAATCCAACACATATTCTGCAAATGCAGAACCATCAAAAATTGGTGTCCGTAATTCTACTGTAC
>CAXBGT010000241.1:0-7451 GCA_963975265.1 uncultured Saprospirales bacterium | reverse complement strand
CTGGTAATTCATTAATGTAATTAATTTGTGTCTTTTTATTTTCTAATAAGTTCTGGATGACACAACAAGCAACTAAGTTAGCATTGTCAATAATTAATAGGTCGTCTCCAATAAACTCTAGAGCACTAAGTCCATCTATATTCTTTAGCTTTTGATTTTCTTTTAACCATAAACTTCCTCCAACTGACTTAAGGTTATTCAACCCATCAATATTAATCAAATTGCAATTTTGCTTTATCCATAGGACACCATCCGTAGAAATAAGATTACTTAGACCATCAATATTGGTTAAATTGTCATTATCATATACAAGTAGAGCATCCCCGATAGAAACAAGATTATAAAGTCCATCAATATTCTCTAGATTATTATTCTGTGTTAAAAAGAAATCACTCCCAACAGTTTTAAGACTACTGAGTCCATCAACATTTGTTAAACTATTATTCTTGTATGAATGGAAGGCTCCTCCAATAGATTTGACATTTATTAAACCATCAATGTTTTTTAAGTTTTCATTTTCATAAATAAAAATTTTCCCTTCTAGAGAATTAAGGTTACTAAATCCATCAATATTTGTTAATTTTTCATTACCATGTATACTTATTTCACCTCCTGTAGACGTAAGGTTACTTAATCCATCAATATTTTCTAAGTTATCATTTCCATGAATGCTTAAATCTCTCTCAATAGAATTAAGACTACTTAGTCCATCAATGTTAATCAAGTTTTCATTCGCAAGTATCTGAAGATTTTCACCTATAGTTAATAGATTATTTAATCCATCAAGATTAATTAAAGTTTTATTATCGTATATAAAAATGCCTTTTCCTGTAGACGTAAGATTACTTAATCCATCAACATTTTCTAAGTTTGCATTTTCACTTATGCTTATACCATCTCCTATAGAGATAAGACTACTTAGACCATTAATGTTTTTTAGATTTTCATTTTCAGTTATGGAGAGGTAACCCCCTATTGTGTTTAGGTTACTTAGTCCTTCAGTAGTTGATAAGTTATCATTTAATTGGATCCGTAAACGTCCTCCAATTGTGCTGATCCCATAAAGCCCCTCTATACTCGTTAAATTATCGTTATTATAAATTTTTAAGTCTCCAATTATGCTAGATAGCTTTGAAAGATTTGAAAGATCTGTTATATCTGATGGGTTATTGAAATCACCTATAAGTAACTCCCCATTTATCACCATTATCGCTGGATCAAATGCATCTACCTTTGCCTGGGTATCTAAAACTACATTTTGCGCTGAAATAATTTGTTGTGTCATTAGGAATGCCAGAAGGAACAGAAAACGAAAAGCATTTTCGAAAATATTGGCTTTCATAATATTTGGTTTAACTGGACAAAGCTATTTTCTAAATTATTTAAATAGTGACAGATTACTACTGTGAATACAAGCATTTCATAGGAAATTATCCTTTTAGATTACTTGGGGTCAAGTTAAACTATATGCGCATTAATTGAGCATACATTTTATGCAATAATGAAACGCACCGTGCTTTTTATGAAATTAGTGATCAAAACCATTGCGCATTAAGATGAGTCTAATAATTAAAATACACTTTTTAAATCTTGATTTTTATTAAGGAATAACAGTTACAATTTCAACACTGAAGCTATTTAGTTTTGAGTTAGGAATACCGAGATCTCTATATTTTGCAATTTTCCATTATTATGAGACACTTATGGCATAATATTTACCGTTCAGCACTAAATTCAACCTTTACCGTCTTTTTTACTCAATACCGGTAACGTTTTTATCTCCCACTTACATACTCTATCAAACAGCTTAATAACTACTTCGAATAGCAATTAAGCTTTCACCTTTTAAGACTTCACAAAATCAAGATTTCTTAAATCACGATGATGCATCATCAAACTTTTAGTCGACGAAAAGTCTGGTAGTGTTATCATCAATCGAGCACAGCGCGCACTTGTGCTCTGGGACTATCATGTCTCGTGGCCACTAGATATGATTCATTTTTTAATCACTAAAAATTAGAATCATGTTAGAAATAATAATAGTAATCCTCGAATGGATCGGAGGAACGGATGGTGGAATATAACCACCTATGAAATAAAAAGCAAGAGTGCATAGTGTGCTCTTGCTTTTATTAGTGAAGCTCTGTTTTGAAAAGTAGCGAAGCTGCGCAAGCAAAATAGATAGTTGGACTAATTCCACTTGGTGCGAGATCTTAGGTATAATATCCCGATTCTTGGATCACTTTTTTTAGGATCAAGGACTTGCCCTAAGGTTAATGCCATTTTTTAGATTCAATTGATCTAAATCTCTACGAGATTTTTAAAGCTGTTTTGATAGCCAAATTCTATGGTGTAAATGTTTGTATTGGTCCAGATCTATCGAGATTTTCTTATGTTTGCTCTTGATGAGTTGCTCCATAACCAGCAGGAAATTTAATCTAGGATAGTAATAGGTCTTTTCGGTGCCTGTCTTTGTTTTCCTCAATCTACGTTTGAAGTTATTTATAGTATTTTGAGCAACGTCGTATTCCTTTTCTTTATAAAATGCTTTTATCAAAAATACCAGACTTAGCATGGTTAAATTGAGATTGGTATACTGTACATTTCTTAATATCAATATGATATCTCCGTATTTACCTTCCTCTCTTTTTACGTAACACTTCGCGATTGCTACAGTTGGATTTCTATCTTTGGGATCTATTATATGCGACCATTTTTCAAGGAATTCATAGGTCAGACTCGGCTTTGATGTTAATACGATAACACTGATTATATTTAGAAATCTTGAGGAAGTAAGTTTTCCTAAATTCATCAATATTTTTGATGAAAGGGCATAGTCATACATTCTAGATATATATTCCTTGTTTTTTAGTTTCCCACTAGACCACATCTTAATACTGTGAGCTATAGCATATAGTGTAATGAATACTTCAAGGTCAGACCCTTCTTGAATTTTGCCTTCGATTAGTAAGTTGTACAATTCGTCTAGCGTTTCTTGGTCCCCATTGGATGTCAGTTTTTGTATGATTTGAGTTACCATACTCGTTTCGGATTCAGGGAGACCATCGATACTATTGATAAGCATTGTTTTTGCAATGCTATAGTCAAAATTCATACCTCCACCCCAATTTTGCATTTCTGCGATATATAGATGGGACTTTTCCTTGTAATTTTGCGTCCAATATTGCACTAATTTTTCAAAAATATCTTTCCCCTCTCTAACTTTTACAGGATTCTCACTGAAGTAATGATACTTATACAGATTATGTAAATGCTCACTCTTTCGCAAGTCTATTTTTTCTTGCTGACTGAGCTTTTTTCGAGCTCTCATGAATGCCTTATCAGCTAATTCAAATACTCCTCGTCGATTGTACGCTTTGACCAGATGAACACTGCATAACATTTTATCTTTTTTTATATCATACCATACCAACCAATCTTCCACCACCAAATATACTTTAGAACATAAATTGAGAAATTTCTTCTCTGTCATTGTTGGAAATAGTTGGTGCCGAACTTCGTCTTTAGACTTTGGGCTATTGCTACTCTTATGACATTCGTTCAGATAGTGAAACAGATGGTATCCATTAGAAGTGTCGGATGTTTCCATAATGAGGTACCGTTGCAGAGATTTACACTCTTCTTTTGAGAGGGATTGGAGAGCTACATAGAGTTTTGTGTGTGTCATTGGTAGATATATGAGTTAAGCGGAATGTGGAAGTAGATGGAATATTTAGGAAAACTATGAAAAATATTGATATAATTATCTATAAATCAGTGGTATTAGTTAAATGTTGTTATGTTAAAGGCAGGGAAATCTATAAAATTGTGTCTTTGTGAACGGTCTATGCACCCCTATATTTGGATTGTAATTGATGAGGTATTAAGATCAAGATAATATTTCTTAATTTAAAAACCAGAACTATGATATGTGCAACTGCCCCATTTCAGCGATTGTTGGTTCCTACTTTCCAAACACTAGAGCTGATTAATGTTTCAGAGATTATCTCTGTACAAGCTTACGAAAATTACAGTCGTCTCCAGTTAACACAGAACCGCCATTATATCAGTACTCAGTCTTTTGGGAAGTTTGCAGCAATGTTAGAAAGGCACAATTTTTTTCAATGTCATAAATCTTATGTAGTCAATTTGGATTATGTAGTTCGCTATCATAAAGCAGGTGAAGTAGAGATGTCTGATAAATCAAAAATCGCCGTTGCAAGACGGAGGAAAGATGATTTTTTAGAAGTTCTTTCTCAAAATGTGCTTGTAGATTAAGATTCTTTTGCGAGCAAGCGGGGTACATCAATTTTGCCGTTTGGCACGATGTACCCTTGTTTGTGTGCTCTCTGCCTGCTTATATTTTATTTCTATTTCTCCCAATAAAATAAAGACTTCATGACTACTTTCAATTTTTCAACAACAGAATCACCCTTTGTTCTAAATTCTTCAAAACACCCTTTATACATGGTAAGAGTCGCTATCATCGAAAATGAAGTGGATGCAAAACCATTGCTGTCTAGTATTATTCGAGAATATTGCCCTTCTTTGGAACTTGTTGGTATGGCAAAGAATATTGAAGATGGACTTTCACTCATAGAAAGCATGAAACCGGATCTTGTCTTTCTTGGTATTGAGATTGACGGTGGTACATCCTTCCAACTATTAGATAGGTTGGTCCATATGTCTTTCAAGATTATTTTTACCACCGCATATGATCGGTATGCATTGAAAGCATTCAAATATGGTGCAGTCGATTACTTGCTGAAGCCTTATAGTCCCCAAGACGTGCTGAAATCTGTTGAGCGAGTACGCAGAACACTTTACGACCAAGCCATTTTTAATCGATTGGATTTTCTAATGAAAAGTAATAAGTCAGAACATAATAAAAAAATGACCATTCCGACCTCAGAAGGAGTAAGCGTAATTTCAGTGAATGATATCATACGAGTTGAGGCCGACCGATCTTATTGTTTTATTTGTCTTTCTGATGGGGAACGAATGTTAGTTTCCAAACCTCTGAAAGATCTTGAAAAAAGCCTGCCGAGGGCCTTGTTCTATAGGGTTCATACTACTCATTTGATAAATATGGAATATATCAAAAGGTATGTCAAAGAGGATGGAGGTTGTGTTATGATGAACGATGGAAGTTCAGTTCCAATCGCAAGAAGGCGAAAGCAACATTTTCTAAAGATGTTGGGGAAGTAAGAATCGGTAGAAGTCCATAGTTTTCTTTCTAGTCCAAACAATTCTTGAATTTTATTAAATCAGAAAATGTTGGCTTTAATTTCATGCTTTCAATATCTCAAGTCTCGATGACAATAGCTATTGGTATGTAAATCATCAATTTTGGGATTTGCTCAATTAGGAGATTAAATTTGATCGACTAAAGTACTATAGGGCCATTTCATTAATTCATTTCGTCCTTATACTTATTTGATCATTGATTACCGATGCTCTGTCATAAGTTACCGTTTGTGTTTTTGTTGAGCCGTTGGTCATATAAAGGTGCCCTAATGGTAGCATTAATAATAGTTAAGACATGATTGCTTGATAACATTATTATTAATCAATACATATTGATATGAAAAATTTAAAAGTTTTAACTCAGACACTATTACTCTTATTCCTATTTACAGCGACACATGCACAAATAACAGGGACATTCACAGCGGATAATTGCTACTCGGTTTATGTCGGCACTCAAAGTTCAGTAGGTACTAAAGTATTACCTACTAGCGGAAATGGACACTGTAATAAGAAAGCTTCTGAGATTTTTAGCCCAACGAGTAATTCATTTAGCGCAACATCGGCAAATTACTTCTACATTATAGCTTGGAGTGATGATATGACATGCCAAGGACTCATGGGAGAATTTACTGGTAACCGCACAATTAAGACGGGTGACCCAGGATGGGAAGTTTATCCTACCAACAAAAACTATGGCAACGGGCAAGCTCCTTCAGCAAGTGAAATCAATTCTCAAATCTCTACGGCAAATAGTTCAAGTGGGTGGAGAGCTCCGTTTGTAGGTCCGACCAATACAAATGGTAAAAAAGCATGTAGAGCTTACTCGAAGGTCAAAGGGATAAGCAATGACGCGAAATGGATCTGGCACAATACCACAAATAGCAGTGACCCTCTTCAAGTACTTGGTAAAGGAAAAAACCATCATGAATTTCTCATATTTAGGTTTCCTGTTAAAACCATAATTGGAGGAGGACATCCAAGCACCCCACATTTTGATCCGTGTTGCCCACCTATCGCAAAAGAAGATCTAAGTAACATGCTTTCTGTAAGTGGAAACATGCAGACTTATAAGCCCAATTTTACTTTCACTAAAGAGTTTACAAATAGAATGAGAGCGTATTCGAATTATATCATGGCTTTAGATCCTTGCTTGGACAATGTAACTTTAGAGTATGTAATCAGAAGACCTTATAGTTTGCCTAATAGCTTCAACCTAGCTGGCAATACATTGCTTAGCAGAGGTGCTACATATTTTAAAAGAGGATTAGGCAAACCACTCACTTGGGGACAAGGACACCTTTCTGACATCACCCTAGAAACTAACAAGTGGTATAGATTAGAGATAGTTGCATATGGAGGAGGAGACGATTGTAAAAATTGGAATATCGGAGAAGGTTGTGATTTTCCAAAATTAGAATTTAATATTATGACCGAAGGCATTAGAAATGGAGATGTTGCGAAAAGTGGAAGATTAAACGGAACCATAAAATCAGTAGGGGCAACATTGAGATAATAGATTTTTTATTTTTTCAAGCATACGGTCACATAGTTGACTTAGGATTACACGTAGATACACCTGCACGGCTTACCCGTGATACTACTATAATTCCATTAACCGCGGTACTTATTAAGTGCTGCGGTTTTTTATATCGTTCCTGTTTCTTATTTTTAGAAAACTAAAATTCACCAAAAATGAATACCTCAACCAAAATTTCGCCTCATTTTGATTTCCATGATTTATTTTCAAAAGGTATGTAGAAGTCTCTCGATGAGATTTTTCATCGTTAATTATTAGATCAAAGACTTGTTCCGAATTTATGTGTTTCGAAATAGTTAATACTTCTGCATCTAACAAAATTTAAGGTTTGCTAGATTAAGATCAGAATTCTTGCTTGTAGTTCTTTTCTCGCAAGATCTCGCAAATAAATGCAGTCGTGAATTACATAACAACAGGAATTAAGTTGGCGCCAAATAGTAACCTTTGTAAAAAGGGGATAATTGTAATTACAACGGAAGGGTACAACTGAACAGAAGTTTAATCGAGGCTCTCTCTTCCTTAGAAGGAATTGATCAAACCTACGTGGTAGAAGATTGATGATGCTAGATTTAAGGAAAGCATTCAAAAGAAAGCAATAAAAAAGAAGGATAATCTACCAAATTAAGATCAATAAATAACCAAAAATACCAAACTATGAATTTCT
>CAXBGT010000240.1:0-7563 GCA_963975265.1 uncultured Saprospirales bacterium | reverse complement strand
CAGTAAGTGGTTATGTTCGATTTAAGAATACAGATTGCTTTGCCGACAGTGTAGAAATATTGGTCAATGGTTTCTCTGCATCACCTCCAATATTTACGAATCAAGATGGGTATTTTATTGCTGAATTAGAACCTGGAGCGTCGGTAAAACTATCACCTAGATTTTTTGAGCATAAATTTTCACCCGCATTCTTTGAAGTTAAAAATGCAATATCACCAGTAGCTGGTGTATTATTCTTAGATAGAGCACTGAGAAGTGTAGATGTTCAACTTGCTGGAGGAGATTGTAAAAAATCGATAATCCCAGATGGAACAACTGCCAAATTAAAGGTGCGTTCTGAAAACGGGTGTTTTGAAAAAATATTTATATTAAATCATCAAGATCATGCAGATGGTAAAATAAAGATCGAAGGATTACCACCCATGAAACTTGCCTTCTCAGTACCTGAACATTCTGATATAACTATTCAAGGTTATTTTTCGGATTTAGGTGGATCTACATTGGATTTAACACTTGTTAATGACTCTATTGATTTTATATATTATTCAGACCCGATCGTAAGTGTCACTCAATTTGGGGATGATATATGTGGCAATTCTATTTTAGAGCAATTTAATACCTATAATACTACAATCAGTATAACTCAAGACTACTATGGGGAATCTTGTCCTGTAGAAAGTGCACAGATTACAATTGTGAACAATTTAATTCAAGATGGTAGTGTTACAGAATCTCACAATATTATAGAGAGTTTTGACTATAGTTTCCCTGCTGGACCTCCTAATATTGCGGCTCCTTATACTCAAACGCTAGAAGTTTCTGCAAATGCAAATGGAAAGATGGCTTCAAGCGTTACAGAAGTCATTATCCTAGGAAGACGAAAGCGAGATGTTAACTTTACATCTACTTCCCCTAATATTCCACTTATGATTCTTCACGATCCACCGGGGGATGGTTCCTATTCTTATATTAGAAAAGGAGAGAAGAATTGTACCACGATTACATTCGATACTACAAAAACGGATGCATTGGATCGAGGTATAACATACAGTTATGGACCTGATTTTATTTTTGCTACAGGTATTGGATTTTCTACAGAAACCTCTCTAGATGTAACAGCGGATCTTGATATTTCATATACTACAACTAGTAGCAGTACTCAAACTAATTCAGGAGAGATTTGTATGGAGACATTGACTGATTTTTCTACGGATCAGGGAGAATATCTAGTTGGAGATACTTCAGATCTTTACATAGGAGGCGCACTTAATATTTTATTTGGAGTGACGGATATACTCAGGTTAGACAGTTGTACAATTGTACGGGATACTGGTGTGAGCGTATATCCGGATGGATTCGAGACTAATTTTTTCTATACCGAATATGAAATTCAAAAAATAGTCATTCCTAATCTACTAGCTACAGGCGATCAAGAATCTGCGGATGCATGGGGATCCATTGTTGCTAATAATAATGCGAACAAACAAGCATCAAATTTTGTGGAAAACATTTCTTTTGGATCAGGAGTCAACATCGAAAAATCCACTATCAAAACGGAAACGAACAGCAATTCATACACAATAGTGACCGAAGTAAACAGTGAGATCGCCGGAGAATTAGGTCTAACTGTCAATGGCGTTGGTGCTGTAGCCAACCTAACTTCTACATTTAACCTAGGGAAATTCAAAACCACAGATAGTATATCTACTACTGAAACTACTATAGGATATAGGTTAAGTGACAATGATCCTGGAGATCTCTTTACAGTAAATATTTCTAACGACCCTGTATATGGTACACCTGTGTTTAATACAGTATCTGGAGTGAGCTCCTGTCCATATGAGGATGGGACTGTCAAGCGAGATGAAGTTTCTATGACATTAGTATCTGCATCAATCGCTAGTAATATTCGTGAGAATGATGCAGCCATATTTAACTTCAACCTTGGGAATGTCTCTCAAACAGAAGAAAATAGGGAATATATATTCTCTCTTCGTTCAGCATCCAATGTCAACGGAGCGGAAGTGAAAATAGCGGGCGCAGATCCATTGGATACTGAATATTTTGTTCCTTTTGGGGAAAGTATACCAGTAACTGTATCTGTAGAACGAAGCAATACATCTTATATCGATACATTAATTTTCGACTATTTTGTGCAATGTGAAAATGACCGAAATGTTGCTCTAGGAATAGGGAAGTCAAATACACCATTCAATGCTACTCAGACCGTAAATGTCAATTTTGTTGAACCTTGTAGTTCTGTAGACATAAGTAGTCCTGCGCAAGATTGGGTTGTTACCCCTTTTAGTGGCCCAGTATTACCAATTAATCTAGTGGATTATGATGTGAATGATTTAGATCTAGATCTTATGAGGTTACAATACAGAAGATCACAAGGAGATGGATCATGGATCAATATTGCGGAAGTTCCTAAAGACTCTCTTGGTATTCTATTCGAATTGGTTGATTGGGATACTGGTATTCTTGCTGACGGCCTCTATGAGATCAGAGCACTAGCAGTTTGTGTAGGTGGATTGGATGTAGGTATTTCACATGTCATAAAAGGAAAAATAGAACGTACTCCTCCAGAATTATTTGGAACAGCAGAACCTGCAGATGGAGTACTCTCTAGAGGTGATGAAATTTCAATAACCTTCAATGAACCTATCCAATGTAATAACGTGATTCTCGCAGCGGGAATAGGTGCCAATATTGACAATAATAATCTAGGAATGTACAATACAGAAACTGGGAATCTGATTGACTTTACCATGAGCTGTTCAGAGGATAAAATTATTCTTGTTCCAAATGTGTCTAATTCATTCTTAGAGAATAAAGTAATCAGAGTAGAGCTAGATTCGATTCTTGACCTTGTTGGTAATAAATCAGGTTCACTTGAATGGGAGTTTGTTGTAGATCAAAATTCACTCAATTGGCTAGACAAAGAAGATGTGAAGGTTGTCAAGTATGAAGAAGACTTTGTAAAAGTAGAACGACGAATAGAAAACAGAGGTGGGTTTAATATAACTTGGGAACTTGATGATGTTCCCGAATGGAGCACGGTATATCCTTCCGCCGGAGACCTAGCACCTGGCGATGTTCAGGTTATTACTTTCGAATTTGATCAAACCATGGTGTTTGGTAGACAAATACAAACCATCCAATTGAGCGGACCAGAAGGAGACGAGCCTATGGTAATAGATGCACGTGTAGTGTGCCCAGAACCAATTTGGGAAGTCACCGCTAGTGATTGGGAATATGCAATGAATATAACCGCAGAACTTGACATTGAGGGTGAAGTATCTATTGATGAAGAAGACATACTCGCAGCATATATAGATGACAAATTAAGAGGTGTTGGAAAGGTAGAATATTATCCGATTATAGATAAATATTTAGTGTTCTTGACGATATACTCTAATTCTCTAGATCCAGATGTAATCGATATGAGAATTTGGGATGCATCTTCATGTTTGTTATTTAGTCCAATAGTAGAAAGCTTCACTTTTGAGAGTGATGATCTCATTGGAACGCCACTTGCTCCGCAAGTATTACATACGAGTGGTGTTGTATTGAAAGAAGTAGTTGTAAATGGAGGTTGGAATTGGTTATCCTTTAATTTAGCATTAGAAGAACCATCACCTGATTCTGTTCTTGTGAATATTAATGATCCCATAAATGGAATATTTAAAAGTCAAACCGAGTTTGCTCAATATGCAGATGGATTTGGTTGGTTCGGATCATTGAATACGATAGGAAATGTATCTTCATATCAATTAAGAATCAATAACTACGATACCTTACTTTTACAAGGAAATCTTATTGATCCAGATACTGTAGATATTCCAATTAGTATTGGCTGGAATTGGATAGGTTACACGCCAAGATCACCATTACCGATCAATACTGCTTTAGATAGTATTACACTCTTAGATGGTGATTTGATTAAGAGTCAAACGGAATTTGCCCAGTTTGTATCTGGTTTTGGATGGATTGGTACACTCCGAAATTTGAGGCCTAACGAAGGTTATATCCTGAAGTCCTCCGTTGAAGATGTATTACAGTATCCGAATATAATTTCGAATTTTACTGAATCTCAGGCGGCTAAAGCAAGATCAGAAAATCTTCCTGATGGGTGGGAAGTCAACCCGTTCGAATTCGAACACAATATGACATTGACAGGAATAGTCCTGAAGAATAGTGAGAGTGTCATAAAATCGGGTGACCACCTCGGTGTTTTCCACGAAGGAGTATGTAGAGGTGTAGCGGAAGCTATCTATGTAGAACCATTGGATTCATATCTATTTTTCTTGACGATGTACTCTAATAATACAGGTGAACAACTAGATTTTAAGTTGTTTGATGGAGATCAAGCCAATACATTGGATGAGATCGTATACTTCGCTATTGATAGTCAAGTTGGTGAAATTAGTGAGCCGTATGAATTCGAACTTTTGTCTACAGGCATTAGTGAATATGGTGTGTCCTCACAAATCCGCATAACGCCAAACCCAATTAAGAAAGGAGAGAAAGTACGAGTTACTAGTAAAAGTTTATTCGATGGAGACGTTATCGCTCGCGTTTTTGATGTACATGGATCACTGATTCATCAAGTATCATTAACAACGTCAAATGGTGAAATAAATAGTTATATATCCACGAATAATATGGCGCCTGGACTATATCAAGTTGTTTTATTTGATGACAATGATGTAGTCAATGCAAAATTCATTGTAATACGTTAGCTGACAAAAGTGTAGGTGATCATCGATTGCCTACACTTTTTATTTTAATACAAGATGTAATTATAAAATGTATAAACTGTCTTTATTATTCTTTGTCTTACTGGGCTTTTCAGATTTAGTTGCTAATCCGCCTGATTGGTCTGTAAATCCAGCTGACTATCAGTATAATATGATTGGTATGATAAGGGTCGTGAAATTGAACAACACCTTTCTCAATGAAGAAAATACAATCATCAGGGCTATTGTAAATAATGAGACGAGGGGAGTGGTTGATAGTGAGGACATTATATTTCTTGATGGGAAAGCATACATGCCTATAACTATGTATTCCAATGAAACTTCAGGTGATTCTCTTTCTTTTGAGGTGTATGTTGCTTCAGTAGATTCTATTTTTTTTGCAAATGAGGAAGCTATATTTGATAGGTTTGAGCAATTGGGAAATCCGTCTTCTCCTTTTCTACTTACTGTCGGTATTTGTGATAGTATTTTAGAGTTAACTGAAGCTGATATTCCTTTAAGGACATTTTATAAAGCGGGTCAAGAAATAAGAATATTGGGCCAATTCACAGAAATAGAAGATCCAATAACATTTGACGCTCCGTTGGTGATAGTTAAAGCCTTAGGAGCTATAGATACAAGTCAATCTGTGATAATACAAGGAAATGGATGCGGTTAGTGGATTCCAAAATCAAAATCCACTTTTTTCAGATGCTATACCTTTACTTTGTTCAAATTAAAGGTGATATAATTTAATGGCTTTTGACTTCAGTTACATGTTTGAGAGTAGCGATATATATCCAACTACTTAATCCAGTGATATTTAGAATAATATCTTCCCCTTTTGATTGCGATAGAACATTTACCAATTTACCATCGAATGTAGTTCTTGTCACTTCATATCTTTACACTTTGTCAATGTGATAGATTCATTGAATGGGTTTGGATAAGCAATAATTTTATTTAGTTGTTCATTGATAGTTGAGGTTACCTCTTGGTGGGTTTTGCCATCTATTTCTTAAATCTTAAATCTGGCTGGGAATCTCAACAATAAAAGCCACGTAAATAAGAAAACATTTAAAACAATGCATAAAACCCCCAAAAATTGATTTAATTATTGGAAGTTTTAGACGTTGTGTTTGTATAACCTAGAAAAGCCTAGAGTCAATACATTTACATATGTTCAATAACCTTTTTAGTTTATTTCAAATCAGCTTTTTATTATAATTTGATTTAGTACTTGGACTCCCAAGCTATTCTCGACCTTAATAATATAGGTACCAATATTTAATTGTGAAGTACTAATTTGATCTCCCGCGGTGAATACAGAACTACCTTTCAATTCTCCAGTAACAGCATATATTTTTACATTATATATACCATCCACCAAAGTTAGAGATATGGAATTCGAAAACGGATTAGGATAAGCCATGAAATCACTTGATCTACCATCTTCAAAAGCAACGTATCTGAGATCAGAAAGGTCACTTTTCCCATCAAAATCAACTTGCATCAATCTGTAGTAATTATCTCGATTAGGTTCTTTATCGATAAAAGAGTATCTAGATTCAGATTGCACAGTGCCACCTCCTTGAACGGTTCCAATTGTAGTGAAATTAACTCCATCATCTGATTTTTGAATATCAAAATAATCATTGTTTATTTCATTTGCAGTCACCCAAATTAATAATACATTATCTTGATTTTTATTTGCCTCAAAAGACAAAAG
Source organism: uncultured Saprospirales bacterium (assembly GCA_963975265.1). Taxonomy (GTDB): domain Bacteria; phylum Bacteroidota; class Bacteroidia; order Chitinophagales; family Saprospiraceae; genus CAJXUU01. Next base: position 1,092 of record CAXBGT010000240.1, on the reverse strand, counting down.
TTCGATGGGTAGTAGAAAACAGTTTACAGCAGTAATGTCAAAACTATCATCAAAAGTACAACCATTTGCATCTGTGACAGTAAGTGCGTATTCACCTGATTGTGCTGCAGCATCTGTGACTGCAATCGAAGGGTTTTCTTCAGTAGACTGATAAGCATTAGGTCCTGTCCATTCGAATGTAAGTGGCCCCAAGCAATTTGGAATAATATTTGGATTGGCAAACAATTCGATTTCGGTGTTAGAACAATCAAACGATGGATTTGCTGTAGGCTTTGGTAAAATGACTCCACTGTTGTTGATATTTGCGGTGTATTGCTCTGACCCTTGTGGGAATGCTGGGTTAACAGTTTTTAATGAATTTGATAAATCTAACCCACCCATTCCAGGAGCACCTGAATCTGGATCGGTTCCGTTTATGAAAACTCTGATTCCTTCTTCGCACAAAGTATGTGGTAATGAAAATGTAAATAAAAGAATGTCATCACCCACAGCAAATGTGGTGTAAGCTTGTCCTGCACCACCTCCAGATATAGAAAACATGTGAAAATCATGGACTGGATCGGCAGATGGATTATAGACGTTATTACTGTTAGTCCACGCCAATGAAGGAGGCTGATTCGAAACCGCACTGATTGGTGTATTAGGAAAACTTTCAGGTATCACGATAGTGAAATTCGATGGAAATGGAATAGTCAATGGAAAAGCTAATGCTCCACTTTGAACATGCGCATGAGCTTCATAAAGACATGTACTTGTATTGTAAATTACTTCATAAACGACTGGAGCAGTTGCTGGTCCAGTTTGAGCGATCATCTTCATACTAATTGAAGAAAAACAAATGAAAAATATGTAAGTTATAAATCTAATTTTCATGGTGGATGTTTTATACGTTTTTATTAAAGGCTGTTCTAATTGTTAGGAATTTGTTCGTACATAAAATCAAATGCACTTTGGAAGGTATTATTTAATGGATAAAACAATATTTGGAAAAGCAAAATCGATTGATCATCAAACGGAGCTTCGTATTTTGCTTTGCTGTCCATATTTAGATCACCATTATGATATCCAAATCCAAAGTCATAAGCTCCTTGG
>CAXBGT010000239.1:0-7614 GCA_963975265.1 uncultured Saprospirales bacterium | reverse complement strand
AATGCATATTAATGCAGACATCCCAGGATTTGAAAATGAAAATGGTATTAATGACCAAGAACCTGGACTAGATAGAGTGACTGTCAACCTACTTACTCTTGATGGCACTATTATTCAATCAGCAATGACATCTCAAGGGGGAGGAATAGATTCTGGATATTACTTTATGGAGGATATCGTCCCTGGAGAATATCAACTTGAGTTTATTAGACCACTATTCTACCAATTTATAGATGCTAATGTTGGGATGAATGATTCTATAGACTCTGATGTGGTCTTTGTAGAGGCTAATTTTGGTATAACGGATACATTCTTACTTACTTCAGGAGTAAGCAATACTAATTTCGACGCTGGGTTTGTATTCAGAACACCGGAGGAAGCTTCCATCACAGGAAAAGTATGGGATGATGAAAATGTAAATGGCACATTCGAAGCTGATGAAATATTAAGATCTTCAATTGTTGTAGAATTATTAGATAATAGTGGTTCTGTAATCGACACAGAAACTACAGACTCTGATGGAGAATATACTTTTGATATGTTACAAGAAGGATTTTATGCCTTGAGAGTAACATTGGTAGGGAATGAAACAGCCACTATCCCTAATTTAGGAATGGATGATGAAATAGATTCAGATTTTTTTATAACAGAGTTAGATCTAGAAACAAATCAATTTTTCTTAGAAAATCTTGAAGATAAAGATTTTGTTGACTTAGGGATTGTAGATAAAATAACAATCGGAAATTTCATCTGGGAGGACGAAAACAATAATGGTACCCAGGAAGGAACAGAAAGTGGCTTAGCAAATATATCAGTAACGATTACGGATATCAGCACCTCGCTCTCTGACACCATCGTTACAGACGAAAACGGAGCATATCAATTCATAGATTTTCCTGCAGGAAATTACCAGATCTGTGCTGAGATCCCTGATGGATTCTTTATCGGAAAAAAAGACACTGGAATAGAGCAATTAGATAGCGATGCTAATCCAGACGGCTGCACAGATTTTATGGTTTATGATAGTGGTATCAATAATAATATCGATATAGCGTTTACTAAATCGGCTTCTATCAATGGTATAGTTTTTACTGATGTAAATGGCAATGGTATCAATAATACTGGGGAGCCAGGAATAGGCAATGTGCCTGTCTTTCTGTATACTGTCGCAGGTATTAAAATTGATTCTACAACAACTGAATCACTTGGTGATACAAAAGGAGTATATTCATTTACAAATATACAAGTAGGAGATTATTATGTAGTATTTGATATTCCAGAAGAGTATATTCTTTCAGATGGTAATTCTGGGCCCGATGATATAGATTCTGATATTTCCAATGCATTTGGGATCGGTAGTACAAATGTCATCACACTAGAATCAGGAGAGAACCTTCAAAATACTGATGGAGGAGCATATCTTCCAGCAAGTATAAGAGGAAGAGTTTGGGAAGATATCAATAAAAATGGTTTACAGGATCCTGGAGAACCAGATGTTGAAGGAATTGAAGTAGTCATCTTCTTTTCATTTGGAATTGCTTTTGACACTGCTTATACTAATGCACAAGGTATATATGAATTTACTGATCTGAAACAGGGGTTGTACTTTGTCCAATTTATGATACCTCAACAATTTACGGTAACAATGGAAAGTATAGGTATGGATGACACCATAGATAGTGATGCGGATGAGACGGGTAAAACACCACTGATTGCATTAACACATGGCGTTGATCTTGAGCATCTAGACTGTGGCATCTTCATGTCTATGGCATCACTCAGAAGTGTCGTATGGGAGGATCTCAATGGAGATGGAATGAGACAATCAGTTGAAGCTCGTATTCCAGATATTAGAGTGTCACTTTATAATGATGCTGGTGAAATCGTAGCATCTACGACTAGTAATTCACTTGGACTCTATGCATTCCAAGAAATACCAGTTGGTGATTATAAAGTATTCGTTGATATAGGCAATACGGATTATGCATTCACATCTATTGATATGTCTAGCGATGATCTTTTAGATAGTGATATCCATGAAAATGGTGAATCAGATATGTTTGCTAGTGCGGGGGTATTATCTATGCCTAATGTGGATGTCGGTTTATTCGAAATGGGGAGCATTGGAGGTGTCGCATGGTTTGATGAAGATCAAAATGGAATTTACGATCTAGATGAGACTCCTCTGTCCAATGTGAGAGTAAGTCTTTACAATGAATTAGACGAAATGGTTTCAGAATTGACCACAGAAGTAATTGGCGATGAAAATATCACTTTCACTAATCTTAGCCCTGGTCTGTACCGCATGGAATATAAGTTTAACGAAAATCTAGAAGCTACACTAGAAAGTGGAGAAATTGCAATTGATAACAATAGTGACATAATACATCAACAGGGAATTTATAGCAGTCCTACATTCACAGTAGAATCATCAAATATTGTAACTCATATTGATGCTGGATTCTTTACAAAAACTATTTCGTTGCCTAATTCAGAATTGTCAATAGCTGAAATAGGGAATGGTAATAAGGAACCAGAAATTAATAAAACAGATAGGTCAAATAATACACAGGTACAAAATAAAGAATTGCACTTTTCTGTACATCCAAATCCAGCAACAAACTACATCAGAATAGAAGTAGCTAATAAGGAGAATGCCATTGTCAAAGTATTAAACGCAGAGAAAAAAATAGTGTTATCCGCTTCCGCTACACAAATGGAACAGATAGATTTACAACATCTACATCCAGGCATTTATTATGTTGTATTAGAACAAAATGGCAGGGCTGCCACTAAAAAATTGATAAAAGTACATTGATGCAAAAAATAGTGTAGAATTCTAACTTCTGCATTCAAGAATGAGTTTTGGTTTTAACAGGAGTCGAGCCTAATGTGTGGGTTCGGCTCTTTTGGGCTCATCTCCGTTATCCATGGATAACCATAAATTCTATATCTACTAGCACATTGCTTTGCTGTTTGTTATATTTTGAATTTGTGAGCAATAATAAAATTCTGTATGCAATATTGAATACTCGCCGATCTGTCCCCTGTTTAAATGGATCTTCCTTTGTCTTCTCACCGATTATTCAATGGGAGAACAACATATAGGTAGCAGTGAAAAGCAGTAGAATGATTCCTCCCTTTAGATCCAATAACATTGCTAACTGACTTTGGGTGTGAGCGTTGATAACTGGACCGCTTTTACCCTCTCCAAAGGAGAGTATCACCCTTTACTCAGGCAATATTAAGTTTAGCTTCTCTGTACTCTGTAACCTCTTCAAAGATGTATGATGGATGTACGTGTGTAAAACATATTGCACAAAATTATTTAACAAAGGCATTGAGCAAATAAAATGACCGTAGTAGATTTCTCCACTTCGGTCGAAATTAAAGGTTTAAGGGCATTCTCAATTCCTCGACTTTGCTCGGAATGACAATGCTGAAAGTACAATATGGTTTATACAATGGATGTACAATGAAGCTAATGCATCGAAAACTTTTGGTTAGATTCCTCTTCGTTTGATTTCACTTTTGATCAGGCTTAACTCCCTACTCATTTCGCCTGTTACAGAAGAATTTTCTTGGGCACGTCTTATGAGATATGGAACTACATCTTTTATTGGACCATATGGAACATATTTAGCAACATTATATCCCGCTTTTCCAATATTGAAAGTGATGTAATCGCTCATCCCGTAGAGCTGGCAAAAGTTAAAATGTGGATGCGCTTTATCAAAATCTAAGTCATCGATCAAAACAGCTTGTTTTCTATTACTTTCGACATTATGTGATGCACAGCAAGAAGCTATATTTTTATAATTTCTTACACAATAATCAATTCCTGCATCAAAATCTCTGTCTGTTGATTCCTTATCTGGCTGGATTGGAGAATCATAACCTTCTTCGATTGCACGTTCTCTTTCTTTTTCCATATACGCTCCTCTTACCAGCTTTGCTCCAAATAGAAATCCTCCATCCGAAGCTATTTTATGGTGTGCTTTTAGGTCCGCTAATTTATCATGCCTATATAGTTGATATGTATTATATACAATGACTCTTTCAAGGTTATACTTTGACATCATATCCATAACCAGATTATCTATCGGATCTTGTAACCAACTTTCTTCCGCATCTACAAAAACACCAACTTTTAGTTCTGCAGCTTTACTACAGATATTATCTATTCTTTCTAAAAGAGCATTATATTCTCTTTGTTCTCCCGTTGTAAGCTCCTCTTTGTTTTGCAGTTTAATCAAGACATTGTTATCAACCATACCTGTGATTTTGGTACTGATAACTGGAACTGAAACGTTAGATGCAGCAAATTCTATTGCATGCATCGTCTCTTCCATAACATTATTCAACTCTTCTTCGTTGCTCTTTCCTTCCGCTCCAAAATCAAGAATTGTAAGCGAGTTATACTTGTAAAGTGTATCAATTGACTTCTGACAATCCATTAGGTTTTCTCCACCACAGAATTGTTGAAAAATTGTTTGTTTTACAATATAATCTACAAATGGAAGTCTAAGCTTGATAGCGATTAAACCTAGTTTTGATCCCACATTTACAAGTGCACTCTTATTCATGAGACCAAAAAGTCGACCCATTTTTTTAAGTTCTTTATCCGTTTTAGCAGAAAAGGCAATTTTTGTGTCAGTAAAATCTATATTATCTGAGTTCCTATTATTGGGGTTTGGTGGTTCAGGTTGACTCATAGAGGCTTCATTTATTTTTGATTCCATATTTCCCATGATTTCTCGGCTTGCAAAACTAACATATCGTTTCCATTTTTTATGCTACATCCAGCAGATTCTCCTTTCCTCAAAAATAAGGTTTTTTCAGGATTGTATACTAAATCATATAAAAAATGTTGATTTGTTATTCCATCATAAGGAATCAAGGGGCAATTATCAACATTGGGGTACATTCCCAGAGGTGTAGTATTAACGATTAATTTGTGTGCTTGAACTGTTTTAGCATCAAGCTTATCATACGTTAGGTATATCTTTTTTCTAGATACAATTTTATATTTGATGCCAAGTTTGTTAAGAACATACTTTACGGCTTTTGAGGCACCGCCGCTCCCCAAAATAAGTGCTTTTTCAATTTTTGTATCGCCTAGTTGTTCTAATAAAGAAGCTTGAAAACCATAAACATCCGTATTGTATCCGATCTTAAGCCCATTTTCTATTTTGATCGTATTAACTGCGCCTACTTCAGCAGCTCCTTCACTTAATTCATCAAGGAAAGGAATTACTAGTTCTTTGTACGGTATTGTAACATTGAGTCCAGTTACTCCTGATTCGAACACCTCACTAATCTTACCTATTTCTTCAATAGAATAAGCCAAATACTCTGAATCTTGAATGTTTAGTTCTTTGAATTTTTCTTCGAAATAAGAAGGTGAAAAAGAGTGGGTCAAGGGATATCCTATCAATCCTAATTTATGGCTCATAATGTAATTCGATTTATATTTAACCACTGGTGTGATCAGACACGATTAGCCACTTGCCATCAATATATTTCCAGATCAATGTAAATAGTCCTGTCGGTCTATCCGCCTTTCTAATCAATGTGTATCGACCAATCATATGGTAGGCGTCGGCAGAAATCCGATTCATTTCTAACACATCAAAAGTCAATGTACCCATCGCATCTTTACTAGGATATCCTTTGATATAATTGTTTAGAGTTGTCTGCCAACCTTTATTAATCCCACTTTTACCTACAAAGGATAGATTTTCGGATCTCCAATATCCTTCCATAAATTGATACACATCTCCGTCGCTCCATGCACGTTCTTGCATTTTCATCACCGCTTTAATATCAGACTCCGCTCTATCATTAGGAATCTGTTTCACGGTATTACATGAAACAACTATCATAGCCAAAAGCACGGCATATAAATAAGTAAACCGTCTAATCTGAAAATCCATATCTATTCTTTTATGTCAAAGAAGCCTTTACTGCCCCAGATATAGTTTTCCCATCTGCTTTGCCAGCTAGTTCTTTAGATACTAAGCCCATTACACGACCCATATCTTTCATACCTTCTGCTCCAGTATCAGCAATAATTTTTTCAACTATCTCTTTAATTTTTTCTTCTGATAATTGCTCTGGAAGATATTTTTTCAACACCTCCAATTCGTCCCTTTCAGTCACAGCCAAATCTTCACGACCTTGCTTAACAAAGATATCCATCGAATCTTGACGTTGTTTGGTCATTTTTTGGATTAGTTTAACCTCCATTTCTTCCGTCATTTCTTTACCAGATCCATCCGTCTTTTGAATTAAGATAGCAGCTTTTATCGCTCTTATTGTTCTTAATGCGGGTTGATCTTTAGCTTTCATTGCTGCCTTTAGATCCGGCATTATTCTCTCTTCTAATCTCATTATGATATTTTTTGAAACTTTTTATCTATTTAATTTTTGAATCAAAACAGACTCTGGCAGACAACTAATGCCTACATTAAAATTTTAACACTTCCCTCTATTCAGAAGTTTCGTCAGAATTATATTCTTCTTGAGCTTGTTGGATTCTCGTTGTCAAGTCTACGAATTCTTCTACACCCAATTGCTCTGGTCTTCTTTTAAAATAATCATCTTTTAAGAGACTTTCATCTTTGACAAGTCCTTTCAGTGTATTTCGCATCATCTTTCTTCTCTGACCAAAAGCTGTCTTCACCACAGTTCGGAATAGACTATAATCACATCCAAGGTCAAGATTCTCTTTCCGTGTCAATCGGATCACTGACGAATTTACTTTCGGTGGTGGATTGAATGAACCAGGACTTACTCTTACTACATTCTCTCCTTTATAAAATGCTTGGATAAGCACACTGACCACACCATATGTCCTACTGCCAGGAGGTGCGATTACTCTATCTGAAACCTCTTTTTGAAACATGCCTATCATCTCTGGTATTAATGCTCTATGCTTTACCATTTTGAATAGTATCTGAGATGAGATGTTATATGGATAGTTACCGATCATGTAGAAAGGTTCACCATCAAACACCTTACTCATATCTAATTTCAGAAAATCCAAAAAGATGATATTATCGTGAAGTTTTGGATAGTGATCTTCTAAATAAGTTACCATGTCCTTATCCGCTTCGCAGACCCTTAGATTTATATCCTGCTCAAGAAGGTATTTTGTGAGTACTCCCTTCCCAGGACCAATCTCAAGCACATTCTTGATATCCGACTCCATTCGTAATGAATAGGCGATTTTTTTCGATAACGGTTGGTTGATCAGGAAGTGTTGTCCAAAGGATTTTTTAGCTCTCAATATTTGTGTGTTTATAGACTGTAAAGGTACATATAATGTTCAATTGTAATTTGGAGTTCAAAAATCAGATTTATATTGTCCAGAATGTTTTTTCAATAGTATCTATGATAAGTTTTTATGAATCCTTCAATTCAGTCTATTATTCTCCCTAAGGGGCAATAATTGTCAGTTATATAAATTTGAAAACTAGATAAGCTACCACTCGTGTAAAATCAAATTGCAAAAAACAAGAAAATCGGTATATAAAAGAAGTAATGATGGTAGAGAATAAGAACGATCGATCCGCAGGAATCCCGATGGCATCGGGATAGTGAGAGAACTGA
>CAXBGT010000238.1:0-7640 GCA_963975265.1 uncultured Saprospirales bacterium | reverse complement strand
TAATGCTCCATCCGCTTGCGGTGGGGTAGTCAAAATTTAGGATCTTTTTTACTAAGAAGACGATACTTTCTTATTTGTGGAGGTTAGTTTTTCTAAATGGAGGCTGTGGCATAGGGGATTAGGTAAATTATATGTAATACTTTTGCTTTTGTTTGCAGCGCCAAGTGGTTTGGTCATAGTGTAATTAAAAAGAGATTATCGCTCATTAGAAATGTATGGTTCGTAGTTATGCACTCACACTATCAGCTATCACGCTAAGAGCGCCGCAAATGATACTTCCAATGGCATAGTTTCAAGATCAACGTTGTAAATACGTCTTCATATCTTGGTGCAGCTGGATAATTAATTTGCTGATTGTAGAAGTATATATTTACAAGTAGGTGGCTCAAAAAGGCAATTTGCATTGATCAAAATTGGCAATTTATTTTACTATAATAAATCAGCCTTAACAGAATTTTATTATAGAAACATACAGCATTGTTGTCACATAGCACGTTTGAAAAGTATTCTATACACAGAAGTAGATAGACCGATGATCTTATGGTATCACCATTCGAGAGTTTTTAAGATTTACATTCTAAACTATAATTACATTACAAACTTATTAAAATTGAAACAATGAAAAACTACCTAATGTGCTTTGCACTTTTGATGTCAATGGCTATGATTACTAGCTGCGGCGAAGATGAAACGTGTAGCGATGGCATCCAAAATGGAGACGAAACTAGCGTAGACTGCGGAGGCCCTGACTGTGATGCATGTCCTACATGTACGGATGGATTACAAAATGGGACTGAGACTGGTGTTGATTGTGGAGGAGATTGTGATCTTTGTCCTACATGTGATGACGGCATCCAAAATGGAACTGAAACAGGCGTCGATTGTGGGGGAGAATGTGCAACTTGTGTTACTTCTGTAGAAGAAGACAAAGCAAATATTCAAAAGACTTTTGACAATCTTTTCAAGTGTACTAAGGATATCAAAGACTCTAGAGCAGTCACAGTTCTATTTAGAAATTTCCTTAATATGTCTGATGGCGAAGCTTTGAATGAAGATTGGATCGATGATCTAACGGATGAACTAGAAGATGTTGTCGATTTCGAACATATCGAGGATAATAGTAGGTTCGATCTTGCACATCATGCTGGAACCCATATCTATAGTGCTTCATCTGAATCTTGGGTGAAAACAAATAATGTAAGCGACAGAATGGTTTTCCAATTTCCATCTATGCCTAGTGCTACGTCGAATAATACGGAATTGGTGATAGATATGTATGCAGATAAACAAGTAACTATTGACGGTGAGACTATGTTTTTACCAACCGCGATACATGCTGCCATGAATGTTGATAATGTGAAGGTCTTTGAAATTACGGTTTCAAAGGTTACCTATGCTGATAATGCGGGTTATCAAATACCTGTAGAAGTTTCTGCTCTGTTGTTTATGGATCCTATGGAGATGCATATTGATGTCTCTAGAGTATCTACAACCGAATACGAAATGGCAATTACCTTCTCTGATGGCAATCTGTGTGACATCAAGATAGATGCTCAGATGGAATTAAAGGATGATGACTTTGAGAATTTGACTAATGATGGCTTCGGAAAAGTTGCAGTGCAAGTTAATGTCGGACAATTATCGATCAGAACACTTGGAGATGTTGCTGGGCTTATTGCTCTTGATGATCCTTCAGAAACGCAAATAAATGCGGCATTAGATCTAGATATGTTTTTTGAAGATCTCAAAATTGCGGATTTAGAAATAAATGAAGACATGGAAACTGTTCTGATCTTTTATAAAGACAATACTTTCGAAGATTCATCTGTATTTTATGATGGATTCTGGAATGATGTATCATCTTTATGGTCAGAATTTTTCGGAGAATGATAACAAAGAAAATTATAAATACACTGGTGCTGCTCATTTTGGGTAGCACCTTTGTTTTTTCACAGGTAGAATATACGAAACATCATGTAAGTGTGAATGCATCTAAGTTTGTTCTCATATTCAATGAACAGGTGAACAATCTGGATCTCACTTATAGATTAACTCTTGCAGATACAACCCATAGCCTCAGGTTAGCTACAAGCATTGATCTCAGTACAGCAGAAGATGCAGTGACTGATTATTCTATTAGAATGGGAGTAGATAGAACATTTAAAATTAGTGGAAATTGGAAGTTCTATACAGGAATTGATGCCAATTACACAAGAACAAACGCCAAAAGTGCACAACGAATTACGACCAGAATAGGAGCTATCCCATTCATTGGGTTTTTGTACAATTTTGGTCCTCATTTTTCTATTTCTACAGAGCCATCATTGGCTATTTTTAGAAATAAAACAGTGGATAAAGACAGTTTTAATCCCAATGCCAATACTTCTGATTTTTCTTTTGATTTGATTAATATTGGACAGATCAAGGTTGGGTTCCATTTTTAGGATGTGCGAAAGCTGGAATTGAACCACTAGATTTTATTTTTTTAATATTTTGATTTCAAAATTGTATACGATGTCAGAAAACAAAACCAAACTCACTCCACAAAACGTAATCTCTTTCATCAATTCAGTCGAACCAGAAAAACGCGTCAAAGAAGGTCTAATTCTCAACGATGTTTTCGAACAAGCAACAGGCGAAAAGGCAAAAATGTGGGGATCAGGTATTATAGGTTATGGTACATATCACTACAAGTATGAATCAGGCAGAGAAGGAGATGCTCCAAGAACTGGTTTCTCTCCTAGAAAGTCGAAATTGTCAGTATACATCATGGGCAACCATGAGCGATATGCCGATGAATTTGCTAAACTTGGAAAGTACACAACAGGCAAATCATGTGTCTATGTCAATAAGTTGGAAGACATAGATTTGCAGGTTCTTGGTACGTTAATCAAGAAATCTTACGATTACATGGGCAATAAGACTTGGCCATAATTTTTGTAGATTAGCTTCACTGCCAGATTCCCAGATCTACTTTTATAGTTGAAAAGTCTGTACTGATCCTTAAATTACCAAAATCTGTAATTAATGGTCTATTTGAGTTAACATCAAAAGGCGGTTCTGCTATTATACAATTCAAGAGATTTTGCGATTTAGGAGGTTTTATAATTTGAAAATATCAAAAACCTTCCTTTACCTGTAATACTATACGATCCTTACTAATTGGATGCAAAAACTCAATCCGCTCAGCATGCAGTAACAACCGATTTCCCTTCTGCCCATAAAAATCATCTCCAACTATCGGATGACCAAGTCCGTTAGGATGAGCCGCATGTACACGCAGCTGATGTGTTCGACCAGTGATAGGGTAGAAGTAGACTTTTGTTGTATTGTTCTTTTTTTCGATTACTTCATAGTGTGTTATGGCATTTTTTCCTTGATCATAATCTACCACTTGTTTGGGTCTATCATCAAGATCAAGTCGCATAGGTAGATCTATAGTCCCAGAATCCTGTGTTAGGTATCCTTCAAGAGTAGCAACATATCGTTTCTTGATGGTCCGATCCATGAACTGTTTCTGTAGTCCGCGATTCGCAGCTCTAGTTTTAGAGAATATGATGATCCCCGAAGTGGCCATGTCTAGTCTATGCACTATGAATGGTCCAGGTTGATCCTTATACATCTTTTCTATCCGATCGGATACCGAGTCTTTTATAACTACACCAGGCACTGAAAGTAAGTCTGGTGGTTTATTTATAGCAAGGATATATTCATCTTCGAAAATGATCTCGATCTTTTTGTCAACTGCTAGATTGATGAGGATAGGATTGTCTTCTACAACAAGTCCTTGGAGCATATGTCCTAAGATGGGCTCGCACTTCCCACGACAAGCGGGGTAGTACTGACCATGTTTTCTTATGGCAGATTTTGGAGATTTTCCCCACCAGAATTCTGCCATGCAGATCGGCTTCAAGTCATGAAGGAAGGCGTATTGAAGGAGCTTCGGGGCAGCACATTCTCCAGCTCCGGCCGTAGGAGCTTTTTTAGAGAAAATATCATTCAACGTTTTGATCTCTGAATTCGCATTGAGAAACCTGTAACTGTCAAAAAGCTGTTGCTGCAAGTTAGCAGAGTGAGCTGCTCTTCTAACTTTTGCTTCTTTAATTTTATCCGTGAACTCACCTAAACTTTGATCGTTGAGTTCATTCCTCTCGTTCCAGTATTTTACAGTGTTTTTGAGATGAATTCGGCTTTGCTGACTTTCGTTTGCTAGTTGATCTACGAGTTCATCATAAGACTCTTGTTTTAATTTCTTTTTGGCTTCTTGTCTTTGTGTTTTTCGAGCCGATTTATCAATTTTTATCAGCTCTTTGAGTGCCTTGATTCTTTTTTGTCCTTCTTGATATTCAATTTTACGTTTTTCTAGAGCTTCTTCATATCCGTCAATAGATTCATGGGCTTTTATTTCAGCTTGGATCACATTAAGAGCCTTCATTCCTTCCAGAAAGAAATTTCCATCTTGCAACATATCAAATACGGGTGGTACAAATCGAGAATGATGATTAGATTCAGCAAGTTTCCCAGAAAAGGCAGATAAATAACCAATTTCTCCATCTTGCTTTTGAACTACTAAGACACCAAACATCTTCCCAATACTGAAGCTGTCTCTATCTTCGGGATCACCAAAGTCGTGCTGCCAATCAGTTTGAGATTCTATGTGATGTTGTAACTCTTTCGCAGCCAATAGACTCAGTGCATGCGCATCATAATAGAAAGGGAAAGTGAACTTATTTGGAAGCCCTATAGCAGATATATCTTCTTGGAAAGGAGTGAATTTCTCTATATTTATGTAAATTTCTTTCTTCATATACAGCTAACAAACTTAGCAAAATTACTCGGCCACTGTTGAGGGTAATTACACAATCAACTATGAACATTAGCCAACATTACGGTTAGTAATACCAACTATTTTCTTAAACATCATTCCCCCATAATATTCCCTAAACCCTTTGCAGGATCTTGATTATATATCTTAACCAACTTATTGTAAAGTTCGGGATGATTTTTCTTCAATATTTTAGGTTGCATAAAGAAATACTCACTCGCCACACTAAAAAATTCAGCTTCGTTGGTCGCACCATAGGGCCTTATCACAGATTCACCTGCTAATATTTTGTCTATCTCTCCCTGAACAACATCAAGCCAAGGCTGCACCTCCTTACTTAGTAATACAAATTTTGGAACACCATCCGTATCTCCATCTGCCTTATCAAGCAAATGTACAAATTCATGGATGCCAGTATTATGAGCACTATGTTCTCTGTTATATCCATTGATCAAGGCAGGTAGAGAAATGATCATGTGCCTGTTCATAACACCATCACCTACCATACCAAGTATGTTTCTGTCTTTTCCTTTTGTACTATAGTCGTGATTAAATGTACCCTTATAAATAAGCACTTCAGAAATATTATCAAAACTACTACCTGGATAACCAAATAATGGTATCACAGCACTACTAGCAACCAATAACCGATCCTTGTCATAGATAATTGTGTCTACACCTGTGATCCGTACCTTTGAGAAAAACTTAAATACATCAACCTCAAATCTGGCTCTTTCTGATGAGATGAGATTTGCATAATATTCTACCTCATTAAGAAGAACCTCTCTCCATCGCTCGTCAAAACTAGAGTTGTCAAACGTTTCTTTTCGAAAAATAAAATATAATCCAAGAACACCTAAGACGACGACAGCTGATATCAATGTAATTGCAGTTGTACTCATTATTATTTTCTTATGTCGACTGTCTTATAGGCGTTCATGACGTTTATTTCCCCTTCTTCTCCAGGGATGCTGTTTCCATGTTCCATGCCTATAATTCCCTCGTATCCTTTGTTGTGAATGTGTTGAAATACGTTAACGTAATTTATCTCTCCTGTAGTAGGTTCTTGTCTGCCTGGATTATCTCCCACTTGAAAATATTCGATCTCATCCCAAGCAAGGTCAATATTAGGAATAATATTACCTTCTTGTATTTGTTGATGGTAAATATCAAAAAGAATCTTGCACGAAGGACTACTTATCACTTTGCATATTTGGTATGCTTGAGCTATTTTGGTTAAAAATTGACCTGCATGATCTCTAAAGTTTAGTGGTTCTAGAACCATAGTGATTCCATGAGGTTCTAAGATGCCAGAAGCCTGTTTGAGTGATTCTATTACATTAGCTGTTTGATAACCCTCATTTTTACTCAGATCTACGTATCCAGGTACCACTGTTATCCATTTAGCATTTACTCTTTTTGCAACTTCGATAGATCCTTTGATATCTGCCAGGAATTCGTTCCTATGATTTTGATTACCACTGGTAAGGTTTGGTACTTTCCAATATATTTTATGAGCGACGAATACTCCCATTTCGATTCCATGTTTCATCATGGTTTTGGCCATTCTCTCTTGAAGTTCGACTGGCCTGTTTCTCATTTCATTGTCTTCAAATGCTGTGAATCCTTGATTAGCTATGAACTCTAACTGTGCGATAGGATCTTCTCCAGCATGATGTTTGAACATCCCTAGGTGAGGCGCATATTTAAGACTAAATTTGTGGATAGTCTGATTCTTATTGCCCAGAAGAGAAAATAAAGGGAGTCCTGAAGCAGCTGCGGTCGTAGTTGTAGTTTTAAGGAAGTTTCGTCTGTTCATTATATTCTTTTGATCATAATAAAAGGTAAATTAAGTCTTTTCGGCACAAGATATTAGTTTGGGCACATTCTATTTTTATCTTTACTGAATATCGTCAGTATGTAAAATATTACTAGATCATGTTCAAATTCTATCCAATTGTAATTCTTCTCTACGTATTTTGTATTTATCACGCCTATTCGAATAAGGCAGACCAGAAGTGGTTTTGGATAATATTGATTTTTCCTTTTTTCGGCAGTGTCTTTTATCTATATGATACCTTTTATCGGAGAGATAATATTGATTATGTTAAAGAGGAGGTAAAGAGTACACTGGTACATGATTACAAAACGAATAAACTAGAAAAACATCTTAAAGTCACTGATACTGTAACCAATAGAGTTGAACTCGGGGATGAATACTCTAGAAAAGGAAATTATGTTCAAGCTTTGTCTCTCTTCCATTCATGTGATGAAGGCATATACAAAAACGATGTACATCTACTTTTGAAAATAGTGAAGAATAGTTACCTCCTTGAAGATTACAAAGCGGTCATAGAGTTCGGGGAGAAAATAAAGCATAAAAAAGAATTTGAAAATTCCAATGAGAAGGCAGCATATGCTTGGGCACTTCATTTTGAAAATAGAAATGAAGAAGCTTTAAAAAATTTTGAAGAACTGAATATTTCTTTCTCAAATTATGAGAGCCGACTAGAATATGCACGATTTTTACAGGTAATAGATAAAGGAGATCTTGCTAAATCTCTGATTAATGAGATGTTAGAAGAGATTGAATCTATGGACAGTTACGAGAAGAAGATGAAAAAAGCTATTTATAAAGAGATTAGAAATGCTTCAAGTCAACTATGATTTAGTATTTGACAGAGATTACGGTGCAATTACATGCATAGGATCAACTACCGTCTCATTTTTTATGACTTCATAATGTAAATGTGGTGCTAAGCTTATTCCTGAGGAATAAGCTTAGCACCACATTTACATTATGAAGTCATAAAAA
>CAXBGT010000237.1:0-7714 GCA_963975265.1 uncultured Saprospirales bacterium | reverse complement strand
GCTGCACCAGTTGCTGAAGAAGCTGCACCAGTTGTTGAAGAAGCTGCACCAGTTGAGGAGACTCCTGCGGCTGAAGAAAAGCCAGCTGAGTAATCTGACAAAACAAATCAAAATCCCTTGTTAAGGAAATTTTGTATATATTCGCCGTAGATTTTAGAATATTTAGAATCTGACGAATACTATTTAAAGGATATTTTTGGGACCTGATAAGCTTAATTGCCTTATCAGGTTTCGAACTTTTTAGAGGGTAATATATTGAGTTAAAAATATTGAACTCAATGTTGATTTTGAAGTACATTTACAATACTCAATACTTACGTGATAAATAATATAATATGGAAAATTTAGATCCAAAATTTCAAAAAGAAATAGATGTTATTGCAAAGAACATCCAAGATTCTGAAGCACTCAGTGCATATCTTGACACTGAAGAATATGAACAGTACAAAGGATTGATAGAGGCGTTTGAACCAGCAATTCAAGAACTATATTTACGGGTGGCGGGAAGTAATCCTTTACAAGTGATGGCTTTAGAGTTAGCATTATTAGTAGACGCGCTTGAAGGGTTATATATGCCTAAGATTACTGGATATTCTGTGTTGAGAGGGGAAGCAAATGAAACTCTTAAGTATAGAAAACCACAAGATCATTTTAAGAATGTATTGATCTCAGTTGTGAATTCATCAAATTTTGAAATGGTGAAATTGAGAGTAGGGCAATCTATTCAAATGGGATTTGCTTTTAGTAGTGATATCTGGATTACTAACTTGATAGAATCTGTTAATAATCAACGAGTAAAGTATTTCTTACAGTCGCAGAAATTACCAAAATATAGAAATATCGAAGAGCGTAGGATAGGGATCAAAAAGTATAAAAAACAATTTGAGTCATTAAATTATTATTCAGTTGAATTTCCAACAACGGCACTAGAACTTCAGAGTGATTACTACAATTTGCGTACATTTTTACTAGAAAGAGGTAAAAACGACTACGAAAATGCGAGTCTAAACGGTCATTTAAATGCATTTATAAACAATGAGGCATTAAAAGGTGAGCCAGAATATCTTAAGATTATTTTGATTATCGGTTTGTTTTTTGATCTTGATGCTGTAGGTACAAAAGGATTTGCGAAAGCATTCTCTGATATGGTGAAGAAAGATCCAAGTTTCTCTGTTGAGTATTTTGAAGTATTGGATGAAATGTTCGAATCTGATGAAATACATATCACGCCAGATGCAGATAAGAGATTAGCACTATTGATTAATGGTAAAGCGGATAATGAAGTAAATACATACTATGAATTAATGACAACTGTTCATGGAAAAGGCTTTGTACATGAAGATTCTATCGAGGCGGTTCAGACATACTATGGGCAGCATGAGGGTCTATCTTTGAACAATAAGTGCCTAAGAGCTGGGTTATTGAATTACTTTACTCAGGTAATGGACAACTTGCCAACAGAGAGTTACCTTGATTACTTTGAGATAAACAAAACATTTATTCAGTATATAAACATATTCGGTAATCAGAAATTTAACCAATCAGTAAAAGACATAAGTCTTCGATATGTGAAGAGGCTACTGAAGAGTTTTGTTGACAAGAGAGGTAGGGACTATCAAGATATCAAGAAGTTTGTTAAAGCGACATTCTTGGATCTTGGGTTTATGAAAGACAAGCAGTTAGTGGAACTTTTCAAAACTAAAAGAAAGAAAAAACCAGTAGAATAGGTTACGATCTATATGAAGTAAAAAAGCCCAAGGTTCTTGTTGAGTCTTGGGCTTTTCATTTACATTAAGGATACTTCTTTATAGGTCAAGGACATAATAATTCTGAGAACCTATCTTTATTTACATACACCAAGACAAGTCCTAAAACCAATTCCACCAAAGCTCCAGGGGTATTTTTAACTTCGTATAGACCATGGAAAATGACGGAGTTAAACAGGATGGCTATTAATATAGTAAGTGCTAATGTTGTGTATTTGTTAAGTAAGATTACCATTTGTCAAGTAAGATTACCAATTCACCAATATTTCTAGTACTTCAATTCTTTTTAAGAATCCAGAGGTAGCAAAAATGCCCGTAAGAGAGCCTCCACGTCCAGGGATTGCTGAGAAAAGCATGGACAATAAATTTATTTATTCCAACAATAAGACCGAATACTCCGTATGAAATTCTTATTCCCTTGTGAGTTTTGCACTCATAGTTCAGTAGTTGTTTTGATTAACTAATGAATTCAAACCTGAATTCAATAACTAGATATTGCAATTATTTAAATATGTTTTAATAAGTTATAATTTGCGGCCTAATTGTCAAGTAGTGTATTGTCCGATTAGTCGGTTTGCAGAAATTCGCAGATTGTGGCTGTCTAGTTTAGGAATCGTTCTTGGAGGTTTTTCCAAAATTGCATCTTCTTGGATTTGTCTGCATTCATAATAGAAAGAGAATCTGTAAGGAGTATCGAGATTTGCTCCATCTTGTAAAAAAAGTATTGTTTTGCATTTATACTGAATCCTATTTGATCAGCAGAAATGCCGACAAGTATTAGGGTGTTGTATGATTGTTCTTTTAGAGTTGCATTAATATCAATTGACTGTGACTCTACCGTCAATATTTTCACATCTCTATGGATGTCGAATTTAATTGCTTTTACCAGTCCTTGTAATGTTTGAATATTTTGATCCATGTCAGCTTGATGAATAACAATAATTAGCCCTTTTTCCCCATTTCCAGAATTAGATGTAGGATTATTTGCTTCTTTTATGGTGTATATATTGTTTTTCATTTGTAGAAAATTCAAAATATTATTTGGTGTACGAGACAATGACTTCCTAATAAGGTAAATTATTTGTGTATATGCTTGATTCGTAAAATATTATGGGAAATTTCATTTATATTTGTAGCATTAAAAGTACTGAAAAATGCTTGCAGAGTCACTATGCTTCGATATATAAATCCAAGGTAGTAATTTCCAATGTCTCTCAAAATATTCGTTATGTTCTATATTTTATTATTCTAAAACTCTAAAACTTCTCATATATGAATAACCTCAAAATAACTAAAGTAAAAGAATCACGAGCTTCATCTATTGATTTTGATAATTTAGCATTTGGTAAAACGTTTACAGATCACATGTATGTAGCTGACTATATTGATGGAGAGTGGACAAACATGGAAATCGTACCTTTGGAGAAACTTTCTGTGCATCCAGGTAATTTAGCATGGCATTATGGACAATCTATTTTTGAAGGAATGAAAGCGACTCGAGATGAAGAGGGAACCCCTTTATTGTTCAGACCAGAAGAACACATTTATAGATTGAATGCCTCAGCAAGGAGAATGTGTATGCCTGAGATTTCAGAAGAGATGTTTTTAGAAGCTGTGCATACTTTAGTAAAGCTAGAAAAAGACTGGATCCCTTCACCGGAAGGTTCTGCACTATATATTAGACCATTTATGTTTGCCACAGATGAGGCGATCGGAGTTAGGCCCTCTGATACATATAAATTTATAATCTGTACTCTTCCAGTAGGTCCTTATTATCCAAAGCCAGTAAAGCTTAAAGTGGAAGAAACATACATCAGAGCTGCGCAAGGTGGAGTAGGTGAAGCAAAGACAGCTGGTAACTACGCTGCAAGTCTATATCCTGCAAAATTAGCTAAAGAAGAGGGTTATGATCAAATCATGTGGTTAGATGCAAAAGAATTCAAGTATATACAAGAGGTGGGTACAATGAATATCTTCTTTGTAATTGGTGATGAAGTAATCACGCCCGCAACTACTGGCACTATATTAAAAGGTATTACTAGGAAAACAATCATTGAAATCCTTAAAGATGAAGGATATAAAGTTACAGAGAGACCGATAACTATAGACGAAGTTGTGGAGGCAAACAAAAAAGGTGAACTGAAAGAAGTATTTGGTACAGGGACTGCAGCGGTCATTGCAGTTGTAGATGAGATCAAATTTAGAGATTACGTTATGCATTTTAATCCTGAAGAGTTTGTGGTTGCAAAATTAGCTAAGAGTACTATTAATGGTCTGAGAAACAGGACAATAGCTGACACTCGAGGTTGGGTTGTGGAAGCTGGAGCAACTGTTGAAGCATAAACTTCATTTTTTATTGATCACTTTCAATGTTTATGTGTTTACATTTGAGTTAATGCCACTATTATGAACAGTAAACATAAATTAGCCCTTTTATTAAATAGTAAATCGCTTGATCAAGAGCTGGTTTCTATAGCTGAGAAAATTTCTATAGGGGACCGTATTTCTGATGAAGACTGTCAATCTCTTTTTGAGAAAGCTGATCTGCCAACTTTAGGTATCCTGGCTAATTATATAAGAGAAAATAAGCACGGTGATAAGGTTTACTTTAATAGGAATTTTCACATGGAACCTACTAATGTATGTTTATATACATGTTCATTCTGTTCTTATTCTAGATTAATCAAGAAAAGGTCCGAAGGCTGGGAGTATTCGATAGATGACATGATGGATATAGTCAAGAAGTATGATAATGAACCAGTCACTGAAGTCCATATAGTTGGTGGCGTGTTGCCCCAATATGATGTTCCATTTTATGCGGAATTATTCCAAACTATCAAAAAACATAGACCAGATCTACATATAAAGGCGTTGACGCCAGTTGAATATCATTATATTTTCAAGAAGGCAAAAATTTCATACGAAGAAGGGATGAAGATCATGGATGATGCTGGTCTTGACTCTATGCCAGGGGGCGGCGCCGAGATCTTCCATCCAGAGATAAGGGATCAAATTGCTGGTGGAAAATGTTCTGGCGATGAATGGTTGAGAATCCATGAAGTATGGCATGAACTGGGAAGGAGATCGAATGCGACCATGTTGTATGGGCACATAGAAGAATTTAGGCACAGGGTTCACCATATGAGTGAACTAAGAAAACTACAAGACAAAACTGGTGGGTTCCAAACTTTTATTCCTCTTAAGTTTAGAAATAAAGGCAACGAGATGTCACATGTCGAAGAGTCCACTGTTGTAGAGGATCTACGTAACTATGCTATTTCAAGAATTTATCTTGATAATTTTGATCATATAAAAGCTTATTGGCCAATGATAGGTCGTGATACTGCTCAATTGTCACTAGCGTTCGGTGTGGACGATCTTGATGGGACTATAGATGATACGACTAAAATATACTCAATGGCAGGGTCTGAAGAGCAAAATCCGTCTCTAACCACTCAGCAGCTTGTTCAGATGATCAGAAGAGTTGGTCGAGAACCTATTGAAAGAGATACTCTTTATAATGTAGTTACTGACTTTACGGGTCATGTCTTTGAGGATGATAAGCAGTATAAGGGGTATTTATCATTGCCTGTTGTAAAGTAGATTAAAGGGTGCGGTAGACATTTATTGTCGTGGTTCTAATATTTTGAGAATGATTTACTAAATTTCTAATATTTCATTTTCTTCAGTTTCTTAGTTTTTAGAGCAAAAAACTATGATTAACTCTTATGGGATTATTACTTATTGATGTTTAATTTTGACTTGTTAGGTTCAATTATTGCGTTTTACATATATTATTATGGAGTAATGTACAGTGTGTCTATTACAGTAAATATATTACGATAGGTATATTAAATTGTGCATGTTGTATATAGTATAATACATTGTGTAATGATGTAATTGCATAGCGTAATTTGTATATCTTGCATAAATTGTGTAGTGCTTAAGAGTGCAAAAAAGAAAATCGTTTTAGCATTTAACGAATTTCAACAGATACAAAACTATGAAGAGAAAAATGTAGAACCCCAATTACGAACGTTGTTACAAACTTTACCCAATATTTCATTTGTTTTTTCTGGAAGTGACCAGTCCATGTTGATGCAGATGTTCGAAAATAAGGATCAATCTTTTTTATAGTTTTGGACAATATATGAAGTTAGATAGGGTACTACCTCTACCGTATTTGGACTTTTTTCAGAGTCACTTTGAGAAAGCAAAGAAGAAGAAATCAGACGAGGACATAATGGAGATTATGGAGTGTTGCAATTATAGGACTGTCAATATTCAGAAGGTGATGAATAGACTTGATAATCTGGAAGAAAAGAAACTATGTGATGCTGAAGTTAGAATGGCAAAAGAAACTATTCTCAAAGAGGACGGGGAAATATACCATACGATAAGAAGATTAGTCACCTCTGGGCAATGGGAAGTAATAGAGTCATTTGCTAAATAAGGAGAAGTAGAAGCCCCTTATGGAAAATACTTCATGAATAAGCAGGGCTTTACTAACTTGTCAATAATGCCTAGAGCTGTACAAACTTGCTTGAACTACAATAGCTTCTACAATGGATATGATCAGGATTGGTCGTATTATGAGACCGATGATGTTTTTCTCAGGCGATGGATTATGATGACAAGAAGAATGAATTAAGTCATGTCAAATAATTTATTACAAAAAATCTGTATATCTTTCGAGCAATACCAAATCTCTAAAAGCAATTGACGGAATCAAACAAAATCGAAAATCCAATATTAGCGGTTGAAAATCTTAAGATCAGTTTTAATACGGATGGGGTAAAACTTATGGCAGTCAATGGTCTTAGCTATCAATTGGCAAAAGGAGAAACCCTTGGTATCGTAGGAGAGTCCGGCTCTGGGAAATCGGTCAGTTCTATGGCTCTACTCAAACTGGTTCCAATTCCTCCAGGTAATTATGAGTCAGGAGAAGTACGATTTGATGGTCAGGATATAAATTTACTAGATCTATCAGAATCAGAAATAAGAAAATATCGTGGAAAGGAAATAGCAATGATATTCCAAGAGCCAATGACTTCCCTCAATCCATCTCATAAATGCGGAAAGCAAGTTGCCGAAATGTTAGAGATTCACACAGATTGGGATAAAGGCAGGATCAAATCGGAAGTTATTAGCTTATTTGACAAAGTGCAGTTACCAGAACCAGAAAGAATATATAAATCATATCCACATCAACTTTCAGGAGGACAATTGCAAAGAGTGATGATTGCTATGGCTGTTAGCTGCAAACCTAAAGTGTTGATTGCAGATGAGCCGACTACAGCGCTTGATGTAACCGTGCAAAAAGTGATAATCGAGCTCTTAAAAGACCTTAATAAGGAGAATGGGAATTCGACTATTTTCATAACTCATGATTTGGGTGTGATCAATCAAATAGCGGATAGAGTGCTAGTCATGCAGAAAGGAGAGGTCATGGAATATGGTCCTATTTCTGAGGTGTTCAATAATCCCAAACATCCATATACTAAGGGGTTGTTAGCGTGTCGGCCCCCAATGGATAAGAGATATTCTAGATTGCCGATTGTAGGAGATTTTCTAAGTATGGAAGAGGGCAATCACGAATCATATGTTACCTCTTTGATTCAAACGGAAGAAGCGTATAGGTCACACCTTGAAGCGTTAGAAAATAGGCCAATAATACTAGAAGCTAAAAACATAAAAAAGTATTATCCTTCGAAAACTAATTTCTTTGGCAAACCAGTAGAATTTGTGAAAGCTGTAGATGATGTGTCCTTTGCACTGAGAAAAGGAGAGAGCATAGGATTAGTGGGGGAGTCTGGTTGCGGAAAATCTACTCTTGGTCGAGTTTTGCTCTGTTTGGATGATGCCACATCAGGATCTGCCATTTTTGAAGGACAAGATCTATTTTCCATGGAGAAAAAGAAATTGCGACATCTCAGAAAAGACTTTCA
>CAXBGT010000236.1:0-7825 GCA_963975265.1 uncultured Saprospirales bacterium | reverse complement strand
TTTCAGTTAAATTTACAAAGTTTTTAACTGTCTCGTTTTTGGGGAAGGTTACACAGTTTTGAATTGTTTCCTATCCACTACAATATTATTTCTTGGATTATTGTAAATGTAGACAAGTTCGAGTCGGTCATCTGAGTTTAGAGTTTGGATAGGTTGATTTGAAAGATTACATCAGATAAACAAAACTATTTCGTAACATTTACCACATCACAATAAAAAATGATATAATTTTGCACTCCTAAACAGGAACCCCCACTTCCTGAAAAAATATAGAAATGAATATACTAATTGGAGGTGCAGGAGATGTCGGATTTCATTTAGCCAAGTTGATGGTCACAGAAAATCAGAATATTACTCTTATCGATCACGATGATGCAGTCTTAGAGTATTCAGCGACCCATCTCGATGTTTCTACGATCAAGGGTGAGATTACCTCTATAGAAACTTTGATGAATGGTAAAGTGGGAAATGCCGATCTGTTTATTGCTGTTTCAACGCACGAATCTGCTAACCTGCTGGCATGTATATTAGCCAAAAAGCTTGGAGCTAAAAAAACAATAGCGAGAGTTGCTAATCCCGAATATTTCCATAAAGTACAACGGAAGAACTTTAAAGAATCGGGTGTTGATAACCTTTTTAGCCCGAGTCTGCTGGCTGTACAAGAGATTAAGAGATTGATAGGAAGAGCTTCTGTAACTGATGTTTTCGAATTTGAAGAAGGAAAAATATCAATCATTGGATTTACTGCAGATCAGGATTCTAATCTAATAGGGAAATCACTACGTCAACTTTCTGAAGAAGCTACGGATCATCATATTAGAATTATAGTATTGCTTCGAGGTTCGAAAACAATTATCCCAAGTTTGGATATGATTATAGAGCCAAAAGATCACTTATATCTTTCTACGGATATCAAAGACTTTGATAGGGTAAATCATTTTGTAGGTAAAACTATGAAGAAGGTCAAAAAAGTAATGATTATTGGCAGTGGAGCCCTAGCTAGACGCACAGCAAAACTGTTAGAGAAAGAATATAGTGTTTCTTTGATCATGAAAAATAAAGCTGAGTGTAAAAGGTGCCATGAAGAGCTAAACAATACATTGATATTGCAAGGAGATCCTAATAATACTGAGTTTTTACTTGAGTATGGATTAGAATCAATGGATGCATTTGTGGCACTTACCCCCAATTCAGAAACTAATATTATTTCTTGTTTAATGGCAGAGCGGACAGGTGAAATCAAAACGATAGCATTGGTAGATAATTCAGCTTATACGCATATCTCACAGAATATTGGGGTAGATACGATTATCAATAAGAAGATTCTAGCGGCAAATAATATATTTAGATTTGTTAGGCGAGGTAGAGTTGAAGCTATTGCTTCTTTTCATGGAGTTGACGCAGAAGTAATAGAGTTCGTCCTAGATGAAGGTGATTATGTAATTGGCAAACAAATTAGTGAAATTGGGCTGCCCAAAGAGGCGATCGTGGCAGGAGTGATTCGAGATGAAAAAGGCTTGATTCCTAGAGGCACTTTTGAACTTAGTAAAGAGGATAAAGTGATCATTTTTGTTCTGCCAATAGCCGTAAAAGCGGTAGAATCAATATTCAATTAGATCTATGATCAATAGTCGAATAGTCATTAATGTTATCGGATTTATAACCATCATAGTAGGGCTATTTATGCTGCTGCCAGCTTTGGTTTCTTATTTAAGCGAGGGCGACGACGCAGGGTGTTTCTTCATTTCTAGTTTAATTATTGTAGGCATCGGTGGGGCATTTGCATTGGTAAGACCCAAAGATAAATCGATTAAGAAACGAGAAGGGTATCTTATAGTCGGATTGGGTTGGCTCGCGATGTGTATTGCTGGCTCTTTACCCTATCTTATTCATCATGATATTTCTATTAGTGACGCTCTATTTGAAAGTACCTCAGGTTTTACAACCACAGGTGCAACTATATTCATTGACATTGAAAGCCTTTCTTTTGGAACCCTCTTTTGGAGAAGTCTCACCCAATGGATAGGAGGTATGGGAATCATCGTATTTACAATCGCGATATTTCCGCTCCTTGGAATAGGAGGAGTAGAGCTTTTTGTTGCGGAGTCACCTGGTCCTCAATCAGATAAAATTCATCCTCGTATCAAAGAAGTTGCAAAAAGACTGTGGTTTATCTATGTTGGGTTGACAGCATTTCTGTGCACTATACTTTATATTTTTGGTGAAATGAATTTCTTTGATAGTATCAATCATGCTATGACAACGATGTCTACTGGTGGTTTCTCTACTAAAAATGCTAGTATCGCTCACTTTTCGAGTTTGTGGGTTCAATACCCAATTTTGATTTTTATGTTTGTCGGAGGAATGAATTACACCATTATTTACCTTCTATTCAAACGTCGATTTACCAAAGCATGGAAGAGTGATGAGTTTAGATTTTATATTACGATGGTAATTATGCTTATCGTTTTTGTGAGTGGGGTAAGAAGTTTAATTTCAGAATTACCTGTAGAGCAATTGATCCGTGAATCTGCATTTCAGTTGGTTTCGGTGATTACAACAACAGGCTACGTAACGGCAGATTATACTTCATGGCATCATGGGTTGACAATGTTGTTTTTTATTCTTCTTTTTGTAGGAGCATGCGGTGGTTCCACCAGTGGAGGTATCAAGATGATTAGACACTTAGTATTTCTCAAAAACTCAATTTTAGAATTTAAGCGAATATTGCACCCAGCTGCATTTGTTAGACTTAAAGTTGATGGGGCTACAATACAGGGAAGAGTGATCACCCATATTTTAGTCTTCTTACTTTTTTATCTTATTTTATTTGTTTTCGGTTCATTGATTATGACGGTTATTATGGCACATGATCCTACACCATTCATGACTGGGATTGGCTCTACAATAACATGCATAAGTAATGTAGGCCCTGCAATAGGAAGTGTTGGGCCAGTGGATAATTTTGCTCATATACCAGCTGTAGGTAAGATATTTCTTTCCTTTCTCATGATAGTGGGCAGGCTAGAGGTATTTACAGTATTGATTATTTTGACGCCTTATTTTTGGAAGAGTAATTAATGGGGTTGAAAATGCACGAAAAGAAATAAAAAGTTTGGCTGCTCTGGTTCTACATATGCCAATCTTAATGTAAGAGTAGATCTGATTTGCTAAAACTTTTAATTATTAATCAGTACTCTTTTGCCTTCATAAATAACTTGGCCTTCTACTTTCATGGATATGAAAAAAACTCCTGCATTCAGATTTAACGAAATTGGTATTTCGTTGACTCCTTCTCTTGTTGTTTTACTTTCAGTATGTACAAATTTGCCATCTGCACTATAGATAAATACTTCCACTAAGTTGTCTTAATTGGCATTTACAAAGAGTGAAAAATTTCCATTATTAGGATTGGGATAAATACTTAATAAATCGACTCCGCTTAGATTTATTTCCACAACGGGTGAATGAAACCAATGCACTATCGAAGAACATCAAGTCATCTATATCTGCATGGCAGTATGTAAACTTAGAACTTGGCTGTTTCAAATTCCTACTATTTTGAATAGGTCACTTTTACGAAATTTATCATTGCCTCCTTATATGTAAAGGTATTTAGGTACTGCGATTTGACTTTTTAATTTGAAATTAGCAATTCAATACAACTTCACCGCCATACCAAATATCTCATCAATCACATCAAAAGGAATATCCACTTCAGCATCAAAATTCATCACCTTCATCTTGTTTCTATTTCCTAGATCTAACAAAGGGTGCTCAATTTCTATCCCTTTATAGATTCCTAAATATGGCTGATAGGTCTTTTTATCAATCCAGAGGTAACAAAACAGCTTGCCTCTGTATCTGAACATCGGCATTTTATGAGTCCACGATTCTGACATCAAATCATCGTAGTTTAATATGTGGTGTCGCAAAGCAAGTAGATATGATCTAACGGGTTCTTCTTTGCTTACGTAATAACCATCTAGTTCACTTATCATCTTTTATTATTTTACTTTTAGAAATGGGGCTGTGCATCTAAACAAAGACCATATAATTATATCTAACCAAAAATTATTTTAATGCAATAAAAATGTCTACTTCCGCATTTTGTAAGTTTTCGGCTCTTTCATCATATACTTCATAGTCAATACTGTATGCTCGGTCAAGATCGGATTGCCAGATTTGCATCCAAGTCTCTACAACTGCTTGTCCATGTTCGATGACACCTTTTGCAAGAAATTGCGCATTACTAGATGCAGGTACATGAAGGTGTGTAAATCCATCAGGGATATCATTGGTATTATTCACTTTGCATCCCAATACTACGTCATAGGGTTGCGTATGGTCTCCTTCATATTCAGTGTAAAGACAATAAATAGCATTATTTGTCCTGTTTGGAATGTTTTCAAGTATGTTTTCAGACATAAACCTGTTCCAAAGTGCGGGTATGTCTTTTGCGGCACTGCCGTCATTGATAGTTCTAGTTCTAATTCCTACAATGTCAAATTGTTTTACATTTGTTGTTTTCATATTGTTTTTTTAAGGATTTAGCACAAAAGTAAATTATGGGAGTGACAGCCCTATGTCAGCCCTATAATTTTTTATTTGCTTATAATCGGATGTTGGAGAATTAGATCTTTTCAAAATCCATGATCAGAATAGGATCTTCAGCTGTTAATTTGGCTAGTCCACAGATTTTTTTTGTACAAAGTATTATTACGTCTATTTTATTTCTAATTTACTTTTGAAATAGGTCATTAGGCCAAATTCTCTATCATCGAATTGAATTGATGTGATATTCAGTTTTTCTATTCTATCTAGTCTGAAATCTCTATATGCTTCTCTCATTTTGCACCAAGCAATCATGATCCAATTGTCTTGGGTGTGGTATATGGCCATAGGCTCTACATCACGTATTGTCAGTTTACTGTTGTATAGAGCTCTATATTCAAGGTTTATTAATACCTGATCAGTAATGGCAGATTGAATGCTTATCAAGTTGTTGCTTGAAACATCTCTGTTGAAGTTTTTAATATAAGCAATCCTACTTTCTAGTTTTTTAGTTTTATCTTTTTTATCGTGCTTAAGGACAGCTTTAATTTTAGTGATCGCATTTGTATATTCATCTTTGAGAGATTGATCCACGTTTTGCATTATGATTTGCTGAGCCGTGATCAGCGCATTTGCTTCAGCTTCCGAAAACATAATAGGAGGTAACGTGTAACCGTCCATCAATGAGTATCCCTTTCCTTCTTCCGTATGGATCGGAATTCCAGACTCTTCAAGTGATCGGATGTCTCTATATATTGTCCTTATACTCACCCCAAACTTTTTAGAGAGTTGAGTTGCATTTATTAATCTACTAGATTGTAATGTTGTGAGAATAGCGGATAGTCTTGATAGACGGGGTATAGGTTCGATATTCATGGCAGTTTATTACTGAAGTGATTCAAAATAATAGGTTCAAATCTAAAGTGAATTTATCGAAAAGTTAGCTCTAATTCGAATGCGGAGGTTGACTTCTATGCGAAACGGTATCAGTTGTTTTTTATAAATTTCAGCTATAAATTTCACTTTGCCAGATTCACTGCTCATCATGAGAGACAATTTTAGTCTTATCATCAGCTAGTTCTTCTCTAAGCCTGTGCATCTCGGTTTCTCGAAGTCTCCTAGATTAAAAGGTGAGATATGTGCTAATTTCTGAATCCTATCTAACCAGACTGAGCTATTTTAGCACCTAAAAAAGTTGAACTATCTATTTCTTTATTCTATATTTGTTGTCAATGCAATTATTCTAAAACGAACTAAATAATAAGCATGCCTATATATCATAAATTAGGAAAAATACCACCGAAACGGCATACTCAATTTCGTAAGGACAACGGTGATTTGCACTATGAGCAACTTTTTGGGACGATAGGATTTGATGGGATGTCATCATTGTTATATCATCTTCATAGACCAACAATGATCAGTGAAGTTGGCGAGCCAATAGATAAGACTCCAGAAATCGCTGTTGAGAGAAATATGAAATCAAGAAAGCTAATAGGTTTTAATGTAACTCCACAGGATGACTTTTTAGATAGCCGAGTCACAATGATGGTGAACAATGATGTCCATATTGGACTAGCTGCTCCTCGAAAGTCATTGACAGCGTATTTCTACAAAAATGCGGATGCAGATGAGATGCTATTTATCCATAAAGGAACAGGAACACTACAAACAATCTTTGGCAACATCAAATTTGAATATGGGGATTACTTGATCATTCCACGCGGTATGATCTATCAGATAGAATTTGATACTGAAGATAACAGGATTCTATATGCAGAATCATTTCATCCAATTTATACACCGAAAAGATACCGAAATCATTTTGGACAATTACTAGAGCATTCACCCTTTTGTGAAAGAGATTTGAAGTTGCCCCAAGATTTAGAAACACATGATGAGCGGGGAGACTTTTTGATGAAGATCAAAAAACAGGGCTTCATGCATGAGGTAGTCTATAAATCTCATCCATTCGATGTTGTTGGGTGGGATGGCTACAATTTCCCATATGGGTTTAGCATTCATGATTTCGAACCGATCACAGGTCGAGTTCATCAGCCACCACCAGTTCATCAGACTTTCGAAACTTCGGCTTTTGTGATATGTTCATTCTGTCCAAGGCTTTATGATTATCATCCGCTATCTATACCTGCACCTTACAATCATAGTAATATTGATTCTGATGAAATGCTGTACTATGTCGATGGTGATTTTATGAGTAGAAATGATATCGGGCCAGGATATATAAGTCTTCATCCTGGAGGAATCCCACATGGACCACACCCAGGAGCATACGAAAGGAGTATTGGGCAGACAAAAACGGAAGAATTGGCTGTGATGATAGATACTTTTAAACCATTGATGCTTACAAAAGCTGCTATGGGTATAGATGATGGTAAATATTTTAAGTCTTGGTTAGATCATTGATATTGAATAAAAAATTAGATGTAAAGCATTATTTGGGGATTTATCAGCTTAGAAAAAATATGCAAGATTTAGGAGTTGTCAACCCTAGTAAGGAGATCAAAATATTCACTTCTGAATTAGTAGAGAGACTAACTAAATTGCCAATGGAAGAGGGAATTGAAATTATTAATCATTCTTTCATTGACTCTAAAGGGAATTTAATTTTAAAAATTCCACAAATCGAATAATTAAAACGGATTCGAAATAGGAATTTAAAGTAAGAACAAAATAAACACAAATGAAAAGTTGGATAAATATAGATTCGGATTCTGATTTCAGTATCCATAATATTCCATTTGGAATATTCTCTATCAATGGCAGTGGGCCAAGAATGGGAACAGCAATAGGAGATAAAGTGCTTGACCTGAAAGCGGCAAATGAGTTAGGGCTCTTTGAAGGTATTGACGTTCCTGATGATGTTTTTGATAATCAATATATCAATGACTTTATGGCACTCGGTAAATCGATTACCAATGCAGTAAGAGAGCGTATTCAGGCAGAATTTTGTAATGAATCTAGTGTGCTTAAAGATAACCCAAACACATTCTATGAGCAATCTAGAGTAACGATGCATCTGGCTATCGAAGTGAGAGATTATACAGACTTTTATAGTAGTATTGAACATGCAACCAATGTTGGGAAGTTATTTCGTGATCCTGAAAATGCATTATTACCAAATTGGAAGCATCTGCCAGTCGGATATCATGGAAGAGCATCTTCTATTATTGTGAGTGGAGAATCAATCCATAGACCAGTTGGCCAAACAAAACCAGCAGAGGGCGATCCTGTATTTGGTCCATGTAGA
>CAXBGT010000235.1:0-7828 GCA_963975265.1 uncultured Saprospirales bacterium | reverse complement strand
CGAAACAGAACACGAAACAGAACACGAAACAGAACACGAAACAGAACACGAAACAGAACACGAAACATAAACAAAACAGTTGGTCGTAGTTTGTAACTACGACGCAACATATGTTCATCACGGTTTCAATATCACAATTTAACATTATCATCATTATCATGTATGCACAAATGATAAACGTATAAAAGGTGCACATAAGTCGTAGTTGAAAACTACGCCAAACCAGTGGTTGAATCTAACTTGTCTTTAAAGAGTAGTAACTAAATTAATAACATCTAAAAATTACCAAGTATCCGATCCAGATTCTTTTTAAAAGCCCGACCAATTGGAATGTGTACACGATCTATTAATTCCACCTCCATAGATGTAATCTTTGTGATCTTATTCTCATTTACAAGATAAGACTTATGGACTCTTACAAATTTGCACTCAGACAAGGTATCTTCCCAATGCTTTAAAGAATGACTTGATAAGTATTTTATAGTATCCGTATGCAACTCTGTATAATCCCTGTCAGAATTTATGCTAATAATATCTTCAATCATCACCTTGTGGTATTCATGTCCTGATTTTATATAGATAGAGTTTATATTGGCTTTTACATTTGGTTTTGCTTTTACATTGGGTTCGGTTGCCGATTCCACAGGCTGATTTTGTTTAAGTTTTGAAACCGCTTTTATGAATCTTGCAAAAGAGAACGGTTTGAGTAGGTAATCGACTACATTCAGTTCATAGCTTTCGAGTGCAAAATCTGGAAATGCAGTTGTGAGTATAACAGGAGGCGGGTTGCCTAATGTTTTGAGAAAATCAATACCAGATAATTTCGGTAAATGAATATCAAGAAAAATGAGATCTACTGTAGTGGTTCTTAGGAATTCAATGGCCTGCAGGGCATCAGTAAATGTACCCAGTAATTCGATTGTACCAATATCCTTGATGTATTTCTGTAATACTCTCTGTGCAGGTGGTTGATCTTCGACAATAATACATTTCATATCTACTATTTAAAGCTCAATGTTAAGTAAAACACGGTATACTCCATGTTCTGAAATAGCCTTGAGGTTGTAGCGATCCTTGTATATCAAGTCTAAGCGTTTTTCTACATTGACTAAACCTATGCCATTGGCTATATTGTCAATATTAGTACTTTCTGAAAAGCAATTCTCACATAGAAAATGAAGCTTGCCATCATCGTCAACTTGGACATCGACATTGATTTTTATTTCGTCAGACAGGCTACTTACGCTGTGCTTAAACGCATTTTCTACAAATACAATCAATAACAAAGGAGCGATTTTATATCTGTCTAAATTATCAGAAGTGGTAAATGTCACAGTACCACGATCTTCTATCTGCAGTTCATTAAGAGCGATGAAATTGCTAAGTTGGTCAACATCCTTTCTAAGTGATACATATTCTTCTTTGCATTCATAAAGCATATATCTAAGTAAACCTGATAGCTGGAGGATAATTTCTGGAGTTTTATCAGATTTCTCTAAAGCATAAGAGTAGAGATTATTTAGGTTATTAAAAAGGAAATGCGGGTTGATCTGAGATTGAAGAAATTGCAATTCATTTTGAGTGGCTAGGTTTTTAAGTTTCTCCATTTCATTCCTAATGGTAAGCGAATCCCATCCAAGCTTAAAGCCAACAAGCATCATGATCTTAGGGAATACTTGTAGAACAGTGAAAATGATATTCATTTTTTGTCCTCTATTATCTGGGAAGAAAATTTTCTCTAAGACAAGTTCCTCCACTAAGATGATGCACAAAACCACTATTGATGATAAGAGAATAAGCTCTATCAGTTTTTTGCTTGTGTAAAACCTCGGCAGTAGTAAATAGCTGATAACAAAGGCCCCAACTGCATAATTGAAAAAAGCTAAAACCTCGAAAAGCTGGATTTTAGGATCTCGCATAGAGACTGCTGTTACTAGAAAAAGCAACAAGTGTGACACTATGAGATAAAGTATTTCCTTCTTTGTAATGTTAAATTTCATTGACTAAATATACTGAATATTTATGTGGTTAGAAAAGTCTGGTATCACACAATTACAATATTACTGTTTCTGTAATAGATTACATTCTATAATCTGCAAACAACAGAATTAGACACCTCAACTGCAGAATTGATAGACCCCTGTGCATTTATGCCGTTTATCATGCTTATTCTGTCGTTCAAAGATTAAATAAAGTAAGCTCCAGACACCGCCATATATTTGTGCTCATAAATTATCAATCAATATAATATGAAACAGATTCTAACATTTGCTATTTTATTTTTATCTATCGTTTGTACAGCTCAGAATCCAGACCGTGGGCCCAAACCAAATGATATGAACGCTAAGTTTATGATCGTCGGCCAAATAGTAGAAGCTTCTTCTAATCAGTCTATCGATTATGCAACGGTTACTATTCTCGATAGTAGAACGGATAAGATGATTACTGGAACAACAACAGAAAACGGAGGTGTTTTTAGATTAGAAAGTGAATCAAAAGATGTATATATAGAAGTTAGCTTCATTGGTTATACAACTAAAAGGATTGACGACCTTATATGGAATGGCAATAAAGCTGATCTAGGCGTGGTAACTTTAGGTGAAGACTCTAAAACGCTTGATGAGGTTGTTGTTACAGCTACTAAATCAACAACAGAATTTAAACTTGATAAAAGAGTATTTAATGTAGGTACTGATCTGAGCACGACTGGAGCTAGTGCCCTTGAGGTATTAAACAATGTGCCATCTGTAAATGTGAGTATAGAAGGAGAAGTAACCCTGAGAGGTAGTGGTGGTGTACAAATATTAATCAATGGTAAACCATCAGTTTTGGCGGATGAAGCAAGTGGAGCGCTAGGAACAATTACGGCGGATATGCTCGAAAGTATAGAAGTGATTACCAATCCATCAGCAAAGTATGAAGCAGAGGGTACATCCGGTATCATCAACCTAATACTCAAAAAGAATGAAAAGACAGGTCTTAATGGATCTGTAACGCTTAACACTGGATATCCACACAATCATAGTGTAGGTCTTAGTCTTAATAAAAGAACAGAGAAATTAAATCTCTTTACGCAATTTGGTGTAGGATATAAGCAGCAACCAAATCAAGTAGAAAATATAAATACAGATCTAATATCAGGCAGATCAATCAATAGTACAGGAGAAGAATTTAGAAATGAAAAATTCTATAATGTGATACTTGGATCAGATTATTATATCAATCCTCAAAACATAATTACACTTTCTGGTAGCTTTGCTTATGAAGTAGAAGAACAGCCTTCGACAACTGATTTTAATTCTGTAGATGGCAATGAACTTTTGACTAGAGAGTGGCAGAGAACTGAAGTGACAGAGGCTACAAATCCTAAGCTACAGTATGAACTCCAATACAAAAAAGACTTCACCGACCATAAAGATCACAAGCTACAGTTCAGTGCTATAGGAAACTACTTCGGGAAAGATCAATCTTCTGTCTTTAGCGAGACGACTATATCAGGTGCCGATGAACCTACTAATCAGACAACAGCCACTGCGTTTAATGAAGGTAAGTATACTTTTAACTTGGATTATACAAGACCTTTTGCTGAGCATTGGCAGATAGAGACGGGCGCTCAATATGTAGATAACACGGTAAGCAATGATTACACAGTAAGTGATATTATTGATGGAGAATCGGTTGTGAATGCTGGATTGACAAATTTATTTGAATACGATCAGAAAGTGTTAGGCCTCTATACTACTGGATCATTCGAAGGGGCAGCTTGGGGCATCAAGCTAGGCTTGCGAGCGGAAAACACTGATCTTAGCACATTGTTACAAAATACGAACACAGAAAATAGTCAGAATTTTACTAATCTGTTCCCTTCTGCACACACATCTTATAAGGTGTCTGAGAGAATATCGCTACAAGCCGGTTATAGCAAAAGGATCTATAGACCAAGATTATGGGATCTTAATCCATTCTTTAATATTAGAAATAACTTTACCATCCGTACAGGGAATCCAGAATTGATGCCGGAGTTTACAGACTCTTATGAGGTAGGAAGTATTTTTATTTTCGAAGAAGTATCTTTTAATGTAAATGCATATCACAGATATACAACGGACAAGATTGATCGAGTATCTACTTTTGAAGACAATGTAAATGTATTTACTCCTGAAAATATTGGAACCAATAGAACTTCAGGATTAGAATTGAATTTCAAGTATTCTCCTGCAAAGAAAATCACAATAAATGGTGATGCAAACTATAATATCTTCCAACGTGAAGGTAACTTCAACGATCAAGACTTTGATTTTACCTCTGATCAATGGTCTACTAAACTTACATCAAAGTTCAAAGTCAGTAGAAGTTTTGATTTCGAAATGACAGGTCAGTATCGATCATCTGTAAAAACAATCCAAGGGATAAGCTCTGCCAACCTATTTGGTGACTTTGGGCTGAGATACAAGATCATGAATGGCAAAGCAGTCATAAACTTATCGGTTAGAGATGTATTCGCTTCTAGGATTAGAGAAAATGTTGCAGAGAGTGATGAATTCTATGCTTACAGTTATAGACAAAGAGGACGTTTTGTGTCATTAGGATTCAGTTATGGATTTGGCAAAGGTGAAGCAATGACTTATGGAGGTGGCGGAAGAAGACATTAAATTTATATAGATGGTTTACATGTGAAAGCAAGGTTGGAATTTAAATAGACCAAGCTATTGTAAGCTCAATTATAGTGATTTAGTAAAGTGAGGTTGGCTATGATTTATTTCGTGTGGCGCGAATTAAGTTATAGCCTTTTTTATTATCTGGTTTTAGGATTGATTTGGTTTTGGACCTAACTTATTTCAAGATATTTAGATGAAGATCGCTTAGAATCAAAAGTGACCAAGCGATCTTCATCATTATTAATGCATCTTTCCTTATTTAAATATCTGGTAAATTCTCATTGAGAAATTTTTCTGTTTTTGATTTCTCAACTTTATTGATGAATTTTTCGGATTCGTGTTGGTCTCTTACAACTTTGGCTACTGTAAAACAAGCTGTTACGCTGAAGAGGTAGGACATAAGTAAGAATCCTTTGGTGGCAATGTCTCCTTCCATATAAACGATACCTGCGGTGATTCCCACAAACGAAATGACAAATCCAATCCAAGCCATATTGTAGAATGACTTCGAATTTTGGTTTTCATAAATGTAACTGTTCATATCTATTGTTTTTGATTCGCTATAGAACGGAGAGGATTTGATTTAGATATGTATTGATGCCTAAGTATAGATGAACGGGGTGAAATTTTAGACAGAGAACTAGATTTTATTGATTTTTTCGTGATAAAATGAGTTGACGCTGAGAGTATATTTCTTTTATTTGGGTTGCCTTATTCGCTATTAGTTGACTCTTTTGTTCTCATAAATGAAGATCAAAAAAAAGAGAAGCAATGATCTGGCGAAGGATAATCATAAAAGGAATGTCTAACAATTAACTCAGTAAATAACTATAATTAATCTATGAAAAAATTTTCCTTCTTGTTCTTTCTTTTACTAGGTAGTGTGTCTTATGGACAGGGCTTCTATGACCTTACAACTATCCAAAATATTGAGATCACCTTTGCCGAAAGCAATTGGGATCAACTTTTAGATAATGAATATGCTGGAGCTGGGGGCTACATTTTGGCTCAAAGTGTTAATATTAATGGGGAGGTGTTTGATAGTATTGGCGTTAAATATAAGGGCAATAGTACTTACAGTGCAAATCAAACTAAGAATCCATTTCATATAGAATTAGATACTTATAAAGACCACAAATACGAGGCATATACAGATATAAAATTAAGCAATGTAGCTAAAGATCCTTCTTTTTTAAGAGAAGTATTATCGTATCAAATATTAAGACAGTATACGGATGCACCTCTGTCTAATTATGCAAATGTGTATGTAAATGGAACGTTGATTGGTCTTTACAGCAATTCAGAATCAGTATCTAAAAAGTTTGTTAATAGCCGTTTCTATTCAAAAAATAACACATTTGTAAAGTGCAATCCGCCGGGTGGAGCAGGTCCTCAAACAAATGACTTTCCCAACCTTGTTTATCTTGGGCAAGACAGTGCAGATTATTATGCTGCTTATGAGATAAAGTCAGATCATGGATGGCAAGAATTGATTGATCTATGTGATACACTGGTTAACCACACTGATTCGATAGAAGAAATATTAGATGTAGATAGAGCTTTATGGATGCACGCATTCAATAATGTATTGGTCAACCTTGATAGTTACAGCGGTGGATTTACTCAGAATTACTATTTGTATCGAGATGATTATGGACGATTTTTACCAATCGTATGGGATTTGAATGAATCATTTGGTAAATTTTCAATGTCTGGTGGTGGAAATCTTAATAGTACTTCTGCAAAGCAGCAAATGGATCATTTGCTTCATGACAATGATTCTGATTTTCCACTTATTCAGAAATTATTGGAAGTTCCAACATATAAACGAATGTATCTAGCCCACGTGAAAACGATGTTATTAGAAAATTTTGATAATGGAGTTTATTTTAGCACTGGACAGACGCTTCAGACGTTGATCGATGCTGATGTAGAAGCTGATGATAACAAGTTTTTTACATATGATAACTTCTTAGATAATCTAGATTTGGATGTTGGGGGCGGCGGTGGTCCGGGAGGTCCTCCGGGTGGACAAACTCCAGGGATCGCTAACCTTATGGATGGAAGAAATGATTATCTCTTAGGTTTAAGTGACTTTACGCAAACAGAACCTATGATAGAAGATATATCGATTTCTCCTTCATCACCTGTGGTGGGTAATATACTAACGATTACTTCTTTTATTACGGATGGCGTTGGGGCATATTTACGTTATAGATCTGAAATAGGAGCACCATTCAATAGGGTAGAAATGTTTGATGATGGTAATCACAATGATGGTACAGCCAATGATGGAGTGTATGGAGCTGACATAGAAATCATCAATTCATACACCCAATATTACATCTATGCGGAGAATGATAATATCGGTAAATTCTCGCCCCAGCGAGCACAGCATGAATTCTATACGATTACTGCCACTTCCACTAATCCAATTGTTGGTGATCTTGTAATAAATGAATTTATGGCTTCGAATGATGCGACTCAGGCAGATCAAGATGAAGAATACGATGATTGGATCGAATTATATAATAATGGCACTGAGAGCATAGATCTAGAAGGCTATTTTTTATCAGATGATACTGATGATGCGGGACAGTGGTCATTCCCGGAAGGATCAATCATTGAATCAGGGGGCTACTTGACAATTTGGGCCGACAACGATGAAGATCAAGCGGGATTGCATGCAAACTTCAAATTATCTGCTTCTGCAGAATCAGTACTTTTGAGTAATCCTGATACGGTGATTATTGACGAAGTAGCGTACATAGATCAAACGACTGATATCTCATATGGAAGGTTTCCAAATGGAGTAGGGGATTTCCAGAAAATGAATCCAACTTTTGGTGCAGAGAATGATGGTACTACAAGCACTTCAAAGGGGCAAATCGAGATAGATAATCTTATATTATTTCCTAATCCAGCTCAAGATTTGTTAACACTTCAGTCAACAAGTAAATTAAGTGTGATTTCATTGTACAGTTTAACTGGAAGAAAAATTATGGAAGATTATCCAAATGCGCAAATGGTTAGCATCGATATTAGTAAGCTTGCAGACGGTATATATTTCATTATAGGTGTGACGGAGGATGATAAAGTAATCACAAAGAAGTTTGTTACAAAGAGAAAGTGATTTGTTTCATCAATTTTAATACTTAAATTCTCCGATG
>CAXBGT010000234.1:0-7844 GCA_963975265.1 uncultured Saprospirales bacterium | reverse complement strand
TGGTCGTTGTTGTACAACACCTGTTGTCTCTTATAGGGACACAATATTTAATTCTGAATTTAGGCGAGAATGATTATGAAAATATCGAATAAGTGTAGATTTTTTTTGCAATGTGATAAATATAACAATTTCGATGAAGCATTAATACAACCTTTTCAATGCTCATTTGAAAACAGAGATTTATCAGTCATCGGTAAAATGAAGAAAATGTGAGATAGGAAAAAAATATTAATAGATATATTTCGGATTGCATCTTGTTTGAAAGTAGATTGCAAAAAGTTACCAAAGGTTCTATTCAATACCGCATGATCACAGAATGCTGCCTACGTCAGGACTCTGGATATGCTTGATGCGTTAGACATAACTGAACAAATTTAATATCATATGAAATCAATTCAAACGGCTATAATATATATATCACTTATCAACATTTCAATTAGTCAGAATATAAATGAAATTGATTCAGTCCAAATGAGAATATGCGAAAGTGTCAAATTGA
The DNA here is from genome assembly GCA_963975265.1 of uncultured Saprospirales bacterium. GTDB lineage: Bacteria > Bacteroidota > Bacteroidia > Chitinophagales > Saprospiraceae > CAJXUU01. The sequence goes on along the minus strand of CAXBGT010000234.1, from coordinate 7,345 downwards.
ATTCTAACCTTGATGACAATAAACTTATAGAATTAATTAACGAAAATCATATATCTAAATACTTAGCGACTAAAAACAATGTGAATAAGGACTCATTGTTAGATCATGTTTTATTAAGGACAGAAAAACTATGTCCTGAATACAGTGCCTTAGCTTATCGAATAAACGACAATTTTGGAGATTGGGTGCTTCTAGATCATAAACCTACTACCAATATAGGTCATGCATTATGTGATGAATTTTTCAAAGTTGAGAGCTTTTACTATCTAGAGCCTAATGGAAATAAAGTAGAACTTGAAATAAAAGATGAATTTTGGATAGATCGATTTATTGACAACACATATTCAAAACTGGGACTAAAAATAAAATCCAGTTGCGATTTTACGATACAATTTATTGAGAGCAACAATTCAATGAGAAATAAATTTAGCAAAACAGGTGATGAATACAACTATCAAATACTAGATTACGTAAATGAAAGATATTATATGGCGGTTGAAATTTCTGGACAAGAACAATACTATAAATTCATACTCTACCCAAACAAATAGCAATGATCAACATCGTGTAGGAAATCAGACTTCCTGCGGTCGTCTGTCACCTACGTATTTCCGTTATGACTCATGATCAGTCTTTTAGGTTGTTCTAAGCCCAAAATAGTTGTTTTGGTACTTTCACCTTAATTATATCGTTATATTAGCACAATAAATTAATTGTCATGTCAACAATAGAATTGCATAAGAGACTAATTGAGAGTATAAACTCAACTGAAGATAATAAATTGTTGCTTGAAGCGTCTAGGTTAAGTGAAATTCATCTGATTGAAATGATATGCCATTTCAATTAACAGATGAAATGAATGAAGCCGTTGATGAAGCTTTAGAACAAATCAGAGCTGGTGACTATTTAACTCATGAACAAGCGGAAAAAGAAATTGATGAATGGCTAGGAAAATAATCTGGTCTTGAAGGGCTCAAATTGATCGGATTGGAATTTTAATTATTGGAATAAAAGGAACAAATCAAAAGTCTACAGTCGAAAGTTAAACAGTCTATATAACCAAGCTGCAAAATTTGTTGCTACTAATCCAAATACAGGAAGTTCAACGACTAGGGAGAATATTAGAGTTAGATTTGTTAGTCATTTTGCTTTAATTTATAAAGTTACTCAGTTAGAAGTTCAAATACTATCGATATTCGATTCTCGTCAAAGCCCAGAAAAAATAGTGGAAATACTTGGTGGTTGAAAACACGACGTCATAACAATGGTCATGATAAAATCTTCCTTTTAGTCAGACCCCATATACTCTTGGACCGCTATAGTTAATCAGAAGTATCACTAAAATTTAAATAGAGAAATTAGATGAAATGTTCAGTATTTATTGCGACCAGTGTAGATGGCTTTATTGCAAAAGAAGATGGAAGTGTAGATTGGTTACACACGGCTGGCAATCCTGAAGCCAATATGGAGAACCAGTTAGACATGGGCATGAATGAATATATGTCCACGATTGACTGCATGATTATGGGTAGAAAGTGTATGGAAATGATATCCAGTATGAATTTAACACCTGAACAGTGGCCATATGGAGATATAAAAATAATTGCTTTAAGTAATATTGTAAAAGTAGCTCCTGCGAATATGAAAGGCAAAGTAAAAATGTATTCAGGTGATTTACTAGAATTAGTGTCTAAGCTAGAAAAGGAAGGCTTTAAACATGCCTACATTGATGGAGGAACGACCATTCAGGCATTTCTTAATCTACAACTGATAAACGAAATTACAATTACCAGAATACCAGTTTTACTTGGAGAGGGAAAGCCTCTGTTTGGGAAAACATTTAAGGATATAAAACTTGAAAAAGCAAAGGCTGTTGCTTTTCCAAACGATTTTATTCAGGTTAAGTACATGGTGAGCTACCTATAGTGAGACAATTGATAATACATGATAACGAAACAAAGCTATAGGCCAATTTGACTATCATTGAGTTATGAAAAACATTTTAGTAACTACTCACGTTGGCCGTAGTTTTTTTGTGCAGAGAAGCCTATTGGGCATCAATATGAGTAGGCCTCGTTAATTGAAAAAGAATCCAACTCTAGCGGCGTTTATGCATGCTAATTTTGAGAAACGGTAACACTATCCCGTAGGACTAATTGACCACTATTAAAGATACTAATGAAAGGAAAATCTGTTTCGATAGCTATACCTTTTAATGAAACTTGGGAATTAGCGAGTATGTTTAATGTTGTGTCTGAAGGGCATGAAACTATTGTGTTAGCTGGTCCATTTCCGACTATATGCAGATCACGAAAGAGCTTAATCGTACCAGAAGTAAGAGAAATAACATTTCCATTTGTGGAAGCATCAAAAGTTACTGTGTCTTGTGGACAAGCATTAAGGACTATATCTCGAAAAGAAGCGACATCATTATCAGTATTATTCAAGACGATCATAACTTCTGGAGCTAATTGCCTATCTGTTAGTGCCATAGTTCTAGTAGAACTTGAAGTCCAAAATGTATAAGTCACGTATCCATCTCCATTATCTGTATAGTCGCCTACAGTAATTAGATTATTATGAATAATTGAAAAATTAGCGACAGCATTATCTATATCTATCTCATCTACGGTCAAGACATTGAGAAGAGAAAAATCGACCCAATCAGTGATTTCTGATTCTCTAAAGAACAATGTGAGCAGTACAGAATCAACGGAGTTTTCAGATTCAAATCCAAAAACTTTGCTTCCCCTTTGCTTACAAGTAGAAGGAACAATATTCATATTTAGATCATTTTCTACTATCGACATTGAAGTACAACCAAGATCTCCTTTGGTATCTTCTACTATTGAAATCACTTCATTGCTAGCGGTTGCTATGAAAGCGATATTAGCTTGATCAGGGGTTCTGGCCTCCATTTCAGAATCTATTGCAGTAGCAATCTCAAGACCTTCTCCTTGCACAACTACACTATCAATCATGAAACTATAAGCACTGCCATTCAATGCATCATTTCGCCATCTATATCCTAAATAAAAAGTTGAATTATCTAACTGTGGCAATACAATTTCATACAATCCTGAAACGGGTACGGTGCCACCACTTTGAGCATTTCCTACAAATGTTGCAATTTCATCCCAACTGAATCCGTCATAGCTAACTTCAAAATTTCCAAAATCAAATAACGCGTCAGGGTCTACTAAATCTCTTTCACCCCCAACTTGATAATTAAAACTTACTGTGACACTTCTTCGTCCTATCCCATTAATCAGCGGTGATTTAATTCTTATGTCAGATTCCACAACTTGAGTGTAACTTGGTACATTGGATGAGGGCTGATAGGATATATGCGCTTGATTGGTATTAAACGCATCAATAAACCACTCATTAAGCAAGGAAGTAGGATTTACTAGTTCTTGTTGCCAGCTGCCATCATCTTCATCAAACTCATCAGAAAATAGAACTTCTATGCTCCCAATAGCTGGAATACCATCATCATTAATGATTACTACAGTATCTGAATCCATATAAGCTGCGCCTGCAAAGTTTACAATAATGGAGTCATTTCCTTCTGTGATTTTATCGTCAAATATGGTTATCTTCAGTTGTTTTTCTTCATCTCCTGCAAAATCTAGAGATGTAAAGCATAATTCATAATCTTCTCCCTCCACAGCATTTCCCCCTGTGCTGAAAGTAATCGTTTCATTGGCCATATATGAAAATATGGAAAAGTTTATTTCTTTAGAAGCTTGACAACCATCAATCTCACTAGTCTCAGTTACTTCTTTTAGGTTGAATTGATTGAAAGCAATCGTTGGCAAACAAGTGCCAAAATTTGGACCTAAACCTACACCATACCAAGCTCGGATGGTTTGTTCTACTTCGTTACTACATGGGCCATAGATTGACCTAGCAATATCGATTGATGCAGCTCTCATATCAATAAATTTGGAGTTTGGTTGCAAGAGTAGATTGGCACCGTAGATTATTTTTTCTGATTTATTAAGGCCTATTCCAGTAACAGAATAAGTATTACCTATATCATTTATTTCATCGTCAAAAGCTGGCTTGTTTAGTCCTGGACTTAATGCCTGGCCTGAACCTTCCGTGAGCAGATAGAACCATTTATTGAGTACCCCCACTATTAAAATGTACCCCACAAAAATCATTTGCTACATTTGGAGATGCACAATCAGGATCTTGCCACCAAGTTCCGGCTCCGTATGTGTCAGGGTTGTTTTCTGCAGGAGGGTGATCCATCCATCTGATAGCTCTTGCACCAGGTTCATTGTATAATCCGCCATCTCGCTCATCGATTATTTCTCCAATACTCCAAAGCACATACTCTGAACTCGTATCTACTGAATCCTGAACATATCCTTCAATACATGCCGCCCAGATATCAGAAAGACCTTCATTCATTGCTCCTGATTCACCGACAAAAACTAGATCCGAGGTAGAAGTACATATGGCATGTCCAATTTCATGAGCGCATACATCAAGAGAAACCAATGGACTAAACATTGCAGCAGGATTATTCCCATCTTGATATGCACCATCTCCATATTTCATGATCATTCCATTCCATGAGGCATTTTCATAGGAAAGCCCATGATGAACGTATGACAAAAGCTCAGCTCCTGCGTCATCATAGCCAAACCTATTATGTATATCTTTAAAATATCTTGCAACCATTGATGCTCCCCAATGGGCATCAAGTACTATATCATCATTAACCACTTCATCGCAAACTTCAGCGGAATAAGTAGCGCAACAAGATTGTGCACCACTGGCAAAAGCAGCTTTCATATGTTCATTGGTATTCCAAATATCATCGCCGGATTCAGCAACTGTTATTGTACCGAATGCAGAAGCAGGACAAGGAGGGACATTAGATTGTGACAATACGAGTTTGATGCTTAGTGGAAACGGATCTTCACAAGGATCAAATTATACCTATATATGGGCAGGAGATAACAACCAAACCATAGATAATAACACGACATTATCTCCAACAGTAAGTCAAGTAGGGATTTATACGCTACAGGTTACAGATGTTAGTTCAGGTTGCACCGCGGTAGATGTAGTAGAAGTGATGTCAGATGGAAGTTTACCATCCAATATGATGGTAGAATTAGTAGATCCAGATTGTATAGGAGACCAGAATGGGTCTATAACAATCCTAGGAGTAGAAGGAGGCGAGGGACCATATCAATATTCATTTGGAGGCGGAGCATTTTCTGATATTACGGATTATCAAGGACTATCGTCAGGCACATATGATATAGTTGTGAGTGCAGCAAACGGATGTCAATACAGAGAGACCCTAGTAATAAATGATGGAATAGATTTATCATTAGACCTTGGTCCAGATCAGTTTATTGATTTTGGAGACATAGCAAATATAAATGCATTGACAAATGAAGATGAGCTGAATATAATGGACATTACATGGCAAGTTAGTCCAGATGATGAAGAAATATGTGCTGATTGTCTGGATCAAACATTGACACCACCAGTCACTACGTTCTACATATTAGATATCACAAATGACAAGGGATGTACAGCACAAGATAACCTAACAATCTTTGTTCATTTGGAGCAAACGATATTTGTGCCAAACATCTTTTCACCAGACAATGATGGAAGAAATGATTTATTCTATATAACAACAGATGACGATGTAGAAGCGCGAGTTAATTATATGAAAATATTTGATAGATGGGGGAACCTGGTGTATTTTAGTGAGAATTTCGAACCAAATAACCATTCATTGGGGTGGGATGGAACCTTCAAAGGGAAAACACTGAATTCACAAGTTCTAGTTTATGTAATTGAAGTAGAGTTTACATTGGAATCAGAGGTTAGAACTCAATTATTCAAAGGAGATATTACCATCACAAATTAATATAAATCGTATAGGGGCTGAGAAGTAGATCTACAGCTCAGTCCCTACAGTAGCCCTCTTAATAAAATTAACAAGCATTTGCATTATGAAATATCTAGCTACCCTGATCATTACAATTTACTTTTTCACCAGTTCTGTGGCCCAAGTGAATCTTGGAGTACAATCATCTATTGGATTTAGTATAGCCAACGATGAAGCATCATTTTCTGGAGATGCATTCGATTATATAAATCACGAAGTCACCTACAAAGGCGCAAATTTGGTTAAGTCGTATGGTCTATTTGCACAGCAAAAATTTGGCTTTTTATTTGGAAGAACAGAATTGGCCTTTACGCATTACAAACAAGAGTATTTAATACGATCATTTATTGAGTTAGGTCAGCCGCCTCAAACGCAGTTTGAAAAGTTTGAGTACATAGATTTTAGAATATTGGCCGGTATTACCCATAACAATGCATGAATAGGAGTAGGACCGGTAGCGCACTTCATAGTCGGCAATGATGACAATCTAGATTTTATAAGTAGTTATAATGAAAGAATGAGGGGATTGACATTTGGGTTTATGTTCACAGCGGGTATTGATGCCGGTAGATTACACATTGATCTAAGATATGAGAATAACTTCAGAACAGTAGGAGATCATATTTATTTTGGAAATCGATCTGCTGAATTTAAAAACAAACCACATATTGTTCAATTAGTGGTCGGAGTGAGTATCTGAAATTAGGTAAATTGTCGTTGCTTCAGATTTAGATTTGCTTTGAACTTTTTTAAGTTGTGTCAATCTTATGTGATTGAATTAGAATTAATATATGAGTACCATATGGGTCATTGCATGAATTTTGGAAATCACTAATTTTGCTAACCTAGTAAGTGACCAATACGAAAATAAAATTTTCCTTAAAATCATGATTGTAAATTAAGCAGTATGAAAAATTATTTGCTCTTCATCATTGGCTTTTCAGCAATGCCATTTTTGGTAGATGCTCAACTTTATCAAGATGCAAAACAACAAGTTCAATCGTTCTTAAAAGCGGATAATAGAATGAATAATTCTGCACAAAATTTACAATTTAAAATTGTTTGTGAGACATTTGATGAAGTTGCCCAATTAGGAAAGATTCATGCGATCCAAAAGATAAAGGGAATTTCTATAAATGATGCTATTGTAACTTTGGAATATAATGAATCCGGAAAAATACTTGGAACAAATTCTTTTACTGATTTGAAAGTCAATGTTACAATTCCAAAAGTAGCAAAGAGAAAGGCAATGAAATTGGCTGCTAAATATCACAATATAGTTGATATTCAACCAGCAACAATAAAAAATTAAGCTAACCAACGTGATGAGCATACAATTTATGAAGTTGGTAGTTTTGCTTCAAGTGTAACCTTCCCCAAAAACGAGACAGTTAAAAACTTTGTAAATTTAACTGA
>CAXBGT010000233.1:0-7848 GCA_963975265.1 uncultured Saprospirales bacterium | reverse complement strand
TTTTGTTGGTAGTGGGAACTACGTTTGTTCATGGACAATCGAGCTTGGCAGTAGAAAAGCTGCAATCGAAAGAGATGGAGAAGCTTACAAAAATAGTAACGCTTACAAATGAAAATGTAGCTTTCTCAAAAAACCAAACTGCGAAACTAGAAAGAGTATTTTTAGGTAAAGCAAAAGAAATCGTAAAATTACGAGAGCAAGAAATTACTAAAAGTGAATATTCTCAAGCTTATTCAAAACTAGAAGATAAATATAATAGACAGATACAATCGCTTCTAACTACGGAACAGAAAGTTGAATTTCAAAGAAATTATAAGAAACCAATCATGGTTAGTAAGGATTAGGTTCTAAACAAGATATAAAGGGAAAGACTTGCAGAAATGCAAGTCTTTTTTTATGTGTAATTGTTAACCTATTATTTGATCAACATAAAAAATTAGTGGGAAGACTAAATAGGTAGATGGCTGCCTTCACTTATTTAGACTTATATAACTGTAGTTTAAGATCCAAGGAACCGAAAGCCCTAAATGGACCTCATTTCTAAAGCGATAGATTGAAACCCATCGTTACTTATGTTTACGGAATTCAAGCTCTGTAGGTGCGACATTACGTATTTAGCATATTTGCTTATGATTCAACTAGATGTAAATAAGTGATCAATACCAACCCCACCCCACCATGTTTTGATCTTTATCCCTAGCACTTATTAGTGAAACTCTGTTTTGAAAAGTAGCGAAGCTGAGCAATCAAATTAGATAGTTGAACTAATCTCGTTTTCGTTGGATATTAAGTTTAATATCTTGATGCTTGCATCGATTTTTAGGGTCCAGGGCCTTCTGTGATTAATACTACTTAATTTATGCTGAGCATGTTAGTTACGGTGTTCTGAGTCTGCATATCAGTTACTGAAATAAAATAAATTCCTGAATCACAAGTTGAGATATCTATCGTCGTCTTATTTTTTAGAACCAAAACTTTTTGCCCAACACAATTTCTGATAGTAACTGAAAAGTTTTTTGTTCCCGTTTTTATGTGAATGATATCTTTTGCAGGATTTGGCCAAATGATAATGTCATTGCCCTCTATTTCTTCTACTGAAGTCGATAGAATCTCTCCATCACAGTCTTCATCAACATCATTGTTAGGTATTTCCTCTGCATCGGGATTTATGTCTGGATTTTCATCGTCACAATCTTCATCAGAATTGAAGCCATCCATGTCATTGTCAATGACTAGTACAATATCATCACAATTTTCATCCACATCATTATTCGCTATTTCCTCTGCATCGGGATTTATGTCTGGATTTTCATCGTCACAATCTTCATCAGAATTGAAGCCATCCATGTCATTGTCAATGACTAGTACAATATCATCACAATTTTCATCCACATCATTATTCGCTATTTCCTCCGCATTGGGATTTATGTCTGGATTTTCATCGTCACAATCTTGATCAGAATTGAAGCCATCCATGTCATTGTCAATTACTAAAATAATATCATCACAATTTTCATCAACATCATTGTTAGGTATTTCCTCTGCTGCAGGGTTTATATCTGGATTTTCATCGTCACAATCTTCATCAGAATTGAATCCATCCATGTCAGCATCTATGGTGTTTTCTTGAAGTAATTCATGTGCTCCAATATCATAGCCAGATCCTTGTGGTCTTAGCGTTTGATCTATGTCTTCGAGTACTAAGTTATCTAAATCAATTCCTTGGTCCGTAATTTCTGAAACGTTGTCTGTCAATCTAAGATCGCCATCATTTACATTCACGTACCAACTTGCACTTGCGGTTTCATAATTATTCGACTCATCTGCTTGCCCGCCATTTCGTGATGTAATAGCTCTATTGGTCAAATTATTAATGATTTGGACATTCATCGTTGCTGGAAACCTATACTCTATGGCATTTTGATATGCTATGTGGATCGAATTATTATACACTTCAGTATTTGGAGAAGTTTCTAAACCAATACCGACATCGTGGAATAACCCAGAGCCATCATTAGTAATCATATTATTTCTAATAATACCACCAGTATTAGGACTACTTCCAAGACCGAATCCTATCCCTCTGTCACAATTGACAATTTTATTCCTCTCCACTATATTATCTCCTGAATTGTCCCAAAAATGCACAGCATGTTCTGCTTCTTGTTGGGAGGGACTTGAAATATTTCTAAATACATTATCTCTGACAATCCAATTGTTGCCCTCATGGATATCTAATCCACCAATATACCATTGTGGACCAACTCCATCTGTATATTCGAATAGACTACATTGCACAATGCAATCATCTGCTCCGTCACCTGCGGAGTTTCCTTTGATCATTTGCTCATATGTATTTTGGATTCTCACGTTGTGAATTAGGTGGTCATCCGAAGTAGTTGCTATTCCATGATTGCCGACATTTCTTATAGTCAAATCCGCCACTGTAATATTATCACCCACTAAATAGATGCCTATTTCGGTTCCCGGATTCACATCTTGCATACCTTGACCTGATATGATAACAGCATCTCGATTACCTGATTCACTTCTAAATACCATATTACTTGCTGTGATATAAGGATATTGAGAAGTTGACGCTAAATTATATTCCCCATCCATGAATAGGATAGTCATATTTCCTCCTGAATTATTTGCAGTATTTACCGCACTATAGAATTCTGACTCATTGCTAACCGTTACAACTTCGCCTATTACTTTATTACAAGACTGTACCGCATTGCTTTCTATCTGTTCAATTGTACAAGAGCATTCTTGAGCAAAAGAAATTGTATAAATGAAAATACTTAATACTATTAGAATTACTTGGTTATACCTCATGGTCCGTTAATTGTTATAAAATGCAAGATAGACTAATACAAATTAAGGGTTCAAGGGTATTCACCCATTTTAAGTAATATGATGCGGAATCTATATAACGGGTCATAAAATTGAAATGCTGTAATTATTTTGACAACAACTCAGTAGATTTTAGAGTGGCTTGGTCAGCAAAGACTTTAAGATGAAATTGCCGTAAAGAACAGAACCATGTTTGAGCCGTTGTGTATGAAGGTGAGCTTGGGGCTGTTTGGGGAATTTCATCCTGAAAGCCGTTAAGTGCTGGGTAAAGTATAGTATTTGTTTTTCATAATGAAATAAATGAAAGCCAGCCAAGGTAAGTGACAGCAAAATAGAATAGTTGAATTACGAATTAATAAAAGAGAAAGGAAATAATAGAAAATGACAATTTTATTTTTGAATCTATTTAGTTGTTAAAAACTTCTAATTTGATTGACCTCAAAATGGCTTTGTTGCAGCTTTTTTATAATAATTTGTTAAGATAATGTGCCAGTTGTCACAATTCGACTCTTAAAGTGATTATATATACAAACAGAGCAAAAAGCAAAGTTATTTAAAGGATCCGATTACATTAAATAACTTTTTGATCAATGCATTTTGACTGTAATGGAGATATTGTTCTACCGAGATAAACCTTTTTAATAAAGGCTCTTTATGGGCCAGCAACAAGAACATTTTTTGACTATTAAATTAGTGGTGTACGCTTAATGTTCTTAGATCAAATATTTAGCGGACAGCCTACATTTGGGTCTTTTTGCATAGAAGCATCTAAAAGGTATTAGAAATACTAATTATCGTTAACAAATTGGATAATATGCTGTATCGTTTAAGTTTTTATCGGACAGCCGAAAATCCTTTTTGATTCTTAAATGGGCTAGGGAGGTTCTATTTTTGATATTGAACTCTTGCTGTCTGGTAAAAGAAAGTACTAATAGGAAACCACGATAGATAGGGCATTCGATCAATTAAACTAATGGAAATCAGAATTTCTGAAATTTACTCGGCCAACACTAATAAAAAAGTACGAATTGTAGTAGCTTTTGAGGAGCGAGATGGTAAGTCAGGACATGGGTTCGCTAAGGTTATCGAGGATAATAGCGGCAAATCACTTAAAGTCTTATTTGATTGCCACATAAAAGAGGATGCGTTTGTAGTCGCTGATGGGTGGCTAGGATAAACCCTCCCCTAAACAAGAGTATCCCTACATAATACAGAGGTTATCAAACAAAGGTTAGAATTTCAAGATGCTTCATATTCAGATTAGCCAATTTTAAAAATTGGTTAAGAGGCGTACATTATTTTTGCAACAAAGAATATTTACAAAAATATTTCTTTCGCTATAATGGGAGAAACCACAGAGCATCAATATTAGATAAGATCATTTGTCGGTGTAGAACACCCTCCTCTGACTTATTTAATGATTAAATCTCGTGCTCTAAATGGGTAACCCTATAGTAAGATTTAAAAGATTAACTTAATACAAGTACTTTTATAGTATCCATTGATCAATCGGTTGGTCAAACATTATATTTAATGGGTTACTATCATTTCTTAGCCGCTTAATCAATGAAATTACCACTTACTAACTAGTTCTAAGATATATATACCTATGTCCGTATATTACGCAAAAGTGATCAAGCATAAGTAATATTGTTTGCTATCAATTCCTAAAATCAAAAACCACTTTTACTATGGCTCTCTTTCCAACCTTTAGCACCAGACGTATCCCAATTATTAGTTTGAAATCCGGTAAGCTTCGCGTAATCGAAATTTTTCAGTTTCGTCCACCCACGGATGCAGTGATTTTTAAAGTGTAACTCTTCTTAGTACATACTAACACCTTGTTGGAACTACTAAATTAAACCGCTCTTTCAGAGCGCCAACTTTAAAAACAAATAAATGAAACATTTGCGTTATTTCGTGGTATTTATACCGATATTCTTATGCACTATTGCGTATGGCCAAAATTTAGAAAAAGTAAATATTAAAAAGAGTAGTAAAGGATTTTTTACGGATTTAATTGATGCCGATCCTTTTTCTATTTCTGGCAATTTTGGTTTAAATTTGAGATCTTACACCGCCAACAATATAGAAAATCGACAATCTCCCTTTATCTGGTACTTAAATAGCAATCTAAATGTAAATATATACAAGATTAGAATTCCTATCTCAGCAATTGTTTCGACTCAAAATCAAACTGTGTCTCATCCTTTCCATCAGGAAACGATAGATAATTTAAAGAGAAATAGGTTTACTCGGATTGGTGCAAGTCCTTATTATAAGTGGGTAAAAATGCATTTTGGTCATAGAAGCATGAATTTTTCTCCCCTTACCATGTCAAATCATGTGTTTTTCGGTGCAGGGCTGGAGCTTAACCCTGGTCTTTTCAGATTTGCGGGATTTTATGGGCGGATGGCAAAAACAGAACCTCGAGATTTATCATTATTTGGATACAACCAACAAGTATTTAGTAGAAAAGCTCTAGGCCTAAAAGTAGGATATGGAAATAGTAAAAATTTTCTAGACCTAATCCTTTTTAAAGCTAATGATGATCCTTCTGCACTTGATGTAATAAATCAGGATTCGACCAAAATCTTCCAAAATGAAAACGCAGTATTAGCCATCAATAGCAAAGCAAATCTATTCAAAAGGGTGAACTTCAATTTAGAAATTGCAATAAGTGGATTCACTAAAAATGCAGTTGACCCAATAATCTCTGATGCGGAATTCAAAATTCAAAATTTTGCGCTTACACAACGTACGTCAACAGTGTATAGAAAAGCAATAAATGCAGGAGTTACTTTTAATGGTGATCTTTTTAATCTAGGCTTAGCTTATAAAAGGATAGAACCTGAATATAGATCCCTTGGTACTTACTTTTTTAACAATGATCTTGAAAACTCTACAGCAAACCTTGGATTCAGCTTGTTTAGTAAAAAAATTCGGATCAATGCAACGGGGGGACTCCAAAGGAATAATCTATTTGGAGAAAAAGAAAGTCAACTTACCAGGACTATTTCTTCTTTAAACGTCAATTATGCCCAGAATAAACTAAATGTTGGATTGATATTTTCCAACTATGCTTCTGACATTAGCTATGTACTTAATCCCGATTTAGATAGCCTTAATGCAATAATAGTCACTCGAAATACTAGCCTGAATACAACTTATTCAATTGGAGAAAGCGAATCTTCCAAACAGATTATTTCTCTTATTCTATCATTGCAAAGTGTAGCTGATGATATAGAAGACTTTAATCGAAGCTCGGAATCTCAAATGATTAATGGTATTTTATCCTATAGGTTCTTACCAAATGATTCGCCTTGGAAGTACAATGCTATGATTAATTACAATCAAAATGAAATAAGAAATATTGCAATCAAGAGAACAGGGTTTGGATTGGGTATTGAGAAAGTATTGATAAAAGACAAAGTAACAGTTCGAGTAAATTCAAATTATTATATCTCTACGGGTGAAAACATCAATAACAAAACTTTGAATTTAAGATTGTCAATTCCCTTTAACATCAATAAAAAGCACAAAATCAATTTTGGAGCAATTTTCTTGAATAGGTTAAATTCCACTAGCAGTGCTAATGCAGACTTTCAGGAATTTACTTCTGTCTTGAATTACACCTATAGCTTTTAATATCAATAGAAATAATCATGGTACTAATAAAGATATTTCAAAGAAACAATAAGGCATTGAAGATATTCTTGATTTTGTTCTTTCTTTTTGAAGCGCTATACATAAAGGCACAGGTGTATCCCGTTCAGATAAATGGGTCGATGATTGGCCCTAATAGCTTAAATCTATCTGATTATAGTTCATTGAAATCACAGGATCTAATGTTTTTCATAACGCTTAGTGATCCTGTTGAAGCCACTAGAATGGTCAAATTGAAATTTTCAATAGTTAATAATGGGCAAGAAGTAATAATGACCAGCCCCAATTACAATCCTATTCCAATCACTTTGGAAAAAGACGTTACTGTAATGTTGGATGGTAATGATATAGCAGGTTATTTAAATGAACTCAATTTAGTTGGGCTAGAAAATCAACAAGGAGGAGGACTTATCCCTGAAGGATACAATGGTTTTTGTTTAGAAATAATTGACGTAGAAAGAAATGTAGTCATATCAGATAAATTCTGCTCTTACGGTTATTTTGAGCTTTCTGATCCCCCAATTTTGAATACACCAATATGTGATGAACAAATCATGTGGAGAGAATCTCAAAACTTCATGTTTAATTGGCTACCCCAGCATTTTTCCTCCGCAAATCCTCCTATGTCAGTTGAGTATCAATTTAAATTGGTGGAACTTTTACCTGAGCAAACACCCAATGATGCTTTCCAATTTTCTATTCCTCTTTATGAAACTACCACTTTTTCCACTAGCCTATTCTATCTGGAAGACGCTCCATTATTAGAACCTGGAAAAGTCTATGCATGGAGTGTGAGAGCCTTTGATAGTCAAGGTTTGAATCTTTTCAATAATAATGGATATAGTCAGATATGTACTTTCTCCATAATGGAGGATAACGAAGACGAGACAAGTGTACCAGAAGGGAATTGCGAAAATGGTCTGTGTGATTGGTCAGGTGATCTTTCAATTTTCCCATTGACATCTGGGTTGAGCCTTGGTGATAAGGTTGATGTAGGGTTTTTTAGCATGGTCATTACTGAGATTACAAATGCTAGTGATTTTTATGAGGGAACAGGTACAATTTATCTTCCTTTCCTACATTCAAAGTTAAAAGTAAGTTTTAGCAATCTTCAAATCAATGAAGATCAAAGAGTTTTTGCGGGAGATATATTTAGTGAATCTCCAGAAAACGAGCTATTAATTCCAGATCTTTTTAGTATTCAAAATACTTCATCATATATCGATGCTGGAATTAATCTCGCAACTTCTTTTACCGACCAGACGGCCATAGCTTTAGATCAATATTTTAATGACCCTGCCTCCAATCTAGTATCCACTTTAT
>CAXBGT010000232.1:0-7925 GCA_963975265.1 uncultured Saprospirales bacterium | reverse complement strand
CTAATGCTCCATCCGCTTGCGGTGGGGTAGTCAAAATTTAGGATCTTTTTTACTTCGATAGTGATAGATTTTCAGATTCGGGTTCATATGGAGGTGATTTTAAGCTTGTCCAGCAGTTGTAAAAATTGAGAATGGTACTAAACCAGAACGTAGTAAATAAAAAACTCTATATTTCTGAACAAAATTAAAGGGAACATCAAAAGGGGTATTCTGTAAACTAACCCAAAATGCAAAAGAGCTACAACTTAACCATGTTAGAGAGCGTCAGTAAAATAAAATCATTAAAATAAAATAAATCTAGATGAAAGCAAAGTTACTTTTATTACATGGCGCGCTAGGTACAAAAGATCAATTCAGAACTTTGAAGGAGAAACTCTCTGATGTATTCGAGGTACATGATATTGATTTTGAAGGCCATGGTGCAAAAGAATCTTCTAAAGACTTTTCTATGGATTTGTTTGTAGAAAATGTAGTTACGTACCTTGAACTAAATCTTATTGAAATGATCAACATTTTCGGTTACAGCATGGGAGGATATGTAGGTTTGAAACTGGCTATAAAATATCCAACAAAAGTGGGGAAAATAATGACCTTAGGAACTAAGTTCAACTGGACAGAGACATCTGCAGCTCAAGAAATTAGAATGCTAAATCCAGAAAAGATTGAAGAGAAAATACCCTCATTTGCCAATAAATTAGCTTCGATTCACACAAATAATAACTGGAAAGAAGTGATGATAAAGACTGCAAAAATGATGTATCAATTAGGGCAGGGCGATAACGTTACATCACAAGAGTTAGAACAGATAAAACATGAAGTGCTGATAGGAATTGGAAGTGAAGATAGAATGGTAAGCATTGAAGAGTCAAAGAAAAGTGTTGGACTATTACAAAATGGTATGTTGAAAGTGATTGAGGGTTTTCAGCATCCAATTGAAAAAAATGATGCAGATGAACTTTCATCGATAATTGTGGACATGATGAAAAATAGGTAATTTCCCTGAACGAAAATAGCGAAACGATGTATCCTACTCGATCGTCTTTGCTGGTGAAAACTTCGACAACAAGGTTGGAATGTTTATTAAGGATGTTGACATTAGGAACGAAAGGATGCTTAAATTTAAGACTTTTGAGTGATCAAATTTTCTCAAAACCTGATCTATTTCTAATGATAATGGACCGAGTTGGTTTGTGTAATTCATATAGTCGGTTTTGCACAATATTCTTATATACTTGAACCACAAGCAAAATAGATTCAAGTTTTAGTCCACCCTTTACCCATATTGATTATATTTTTCGCAACCTTACTAGCTTACCTAAATAACTCTAAGGTGTACCAGATGAAGAATAACTTTGTTTTGTAGACAGGATTAATTCTAAGATTAAATTTCTAATTGAAAATTATGCTTACAAAGTTTGTAGTACTTGCGATTTATGTTTCCATTTTATTTCTAATCGGGATCCTAGCATCAAAGCGGATCAAAGGAATGAGTGACTTCTATGTCGGAGGTAAAAACATGGGATTTTGGGCAGTTGCTTTTTCCGCTCGAGCGACAGGGGAGTCAGGTTGGCTGCTCATTGGTCTGACCGGAATGGGAGCCATTGCTGGATATTCTGCTTACTGGGTGGTCTTAGGGGAGCTGATGGGTGTGTTTGTCTCTTGGTTCTTTATGGCTAAGCTTTTCAAACGAAGATCTGATGCATTTGGATCGATCACAATTCCTGATTATCTAGAGAGCCATTTTAAGTCGAAGACTCATACGCTAAGAATCCTTTCTGCATCAGTCTTATCTATTTTTGTGGTCATTTATGTGAGTTCACAGATAGATGCCACAGGTATAGCATTTGAGTCAATGCTTGATGTCAACTACTTTGTTGGCGCATTAATTGGCTTCTTTATTGTTCTGATTTACATATTTATTGGTGGTTTTGTGGCTGCAGTTTGGTCTGATTTATTCCAAGGAGCGCTCATGTTCTTTGGATTGGTTCTACTTCCTATCGTGGTTTGGTATTCTATGGATCATGGACAGACTATTACCGCTGGATTGAATGCGATTGATCCAGCCTTGACCAATTTATGGGGAGGAAATGAAGATGGATGGATGAATCTGTTCACGATTCTTGGATTCTCAATGATTGGCTTGGGTTTTCTAGGATCTCCTCAGGTTTACGTTCGATTTATGTCTATCAAAAACGAAGCTGAGATTGATAAGGGAAGATGGGTGGCACTTGTATTTACGCTACTTACGGATGCCGCCGCTGTGACAATCGGTATTCTTGCTAGAGTATTGTTTACAGAAAATGGACAAGACCCTGAAGCTGTATTTGGCATAGGCGCCACGGATGTCTTGAGTGTAATGACCGAAAATTTTCTGCCATTAATCCTTGTCGCAATTTATATTGCTATAGTACTTTCAGCTATCATGTCTACGATTGATTCCTTACTTATTATTGCTTCAAGTGCAATCACAAGAGATTTTTATCAGAAGATTTTCAACCCCGAAATAGAAGATGACCAACTTACCCTAGTGTCTAGAGTTGTAACAGTAATTATGGCAGTTGTTGCTCTCGGTATTGCTATGACCATAGCTTTGGTATCTCCCGAACGGCAAGTTTTTTGGGTTATTATCTTTGGATGGTCTGGGATAGCAGCAACATTCTGTCCAGTTATCATTCTGAGTCTCTTTTGGAAGGGGTATTCGGAAAAAGGAGCTATTGCTTCTATGGTTTCTGGATTTGTTAGTGTAATTGTCATCAAATTTGTATTTCAAAATTTGGATGGGATAGGGGAGTACTTTGTAGCGTTGGATGTGTTAGCTCCTTCGTTTTTGATTGCTATGATATTTGGATGGATCTTTTCGAAGTTGTACCCTGCTTGAAAACATAAAAAATGAAGTTCTTAAAATGGCACTTGACATTAATCGATTTTTTTATAAAAATAGGGGAACAAATCTTATATTGTTATTCACATCATGCATCTATCCATGGAAAACAAAAACCACAAAGCTTATTGGAAAACCAATCTAAAGTACTTAGCAATACTGTTGTCTATTTGGTTTCTGGTTTCATTCGGATTTGGAATTATTCTTGTTGATGAATTAAACACAATTCGCCTAGGAGGTTTTAAACTTGGTTTTTGGTTTGCACAGCAGGGATCAATTTATGTTTTTGTTATCCTGATTTTAGTTTATATTCAACTGATGAATAGACTGGATAAAAAACACAAATTAAACGACTAGACTATGAATTTACAAACATGGACATGGATTCTGGTCGGAATCACCTTTGCACTTTATATTGGAATTGCTATTTGGTCTAGAGCTGGATCAACGAAAGAATTTTACGTTGCTGGAGGAGGAGTCTCTCCACTTGCAAATGGATTGGCTACAGCGGCAGATTGGATGTCGGCAGCATCATTTATTTCTATGGCAGGTCTCATTTCATTTTCAGGATATGACGGATCTGTGTATTTGATGGGCTGGACTGGAGGATATGTTCTACTAGCATTACTACTTGCTCCTTATCTCCGAAAGTTTGGAAAATTTACGGTACCTGATTTTATTGGTGACCGCTATTATTCTAATGTAGCAAGGAGTGTCGCTGTATTCTGTGCATTGTTGGTTTCATTTACTTATGTAGCGGGTCAGATGAGAGGCGTTGGTTTGGTATTTTCTCGTTTTTTGGAAGTGGATATAAACACTGGAGTTATGATAGGAATGATAATCGTTCTTTTCTATGCGGTGCTTGGTGGCATGAAAGGAATAACATATACACAAGTTGCACAATATTGTGTTTTGATATTCGCATTTATGATCCCTGCCATATTTATCTCTATTCAAATGACAGGAAATATGATTCCTCAATTGGGATTTGGAGGAGTGGATGATAACGGAATTTATCTTTTGGATAAGTTAGACGGCCTTCATCGAGAACTTGGCTTCGCAGAATATACTTCAGGTAGTAAATCCAAGCTTGATGTTTTCTTTATCACTGCAGCACTCATGGCTGGAACGGCTGGTTTGCCTCACGTTATAGTTCGCTTTTTTACTGTAAAAAAAGTATCCGATGCACGTAAATCTGCGGGCTATGCATTACTCTTTATAGCTGTTTTATACACCACAGCACCGGCTATCGCAGTCTTTGCTAGGACAAATTTGATAGAATCGATTAGTAACAAAAAATATACAGAGTTGCCAGAGTGGTTTGGCACTTGGGAAGAAACAGGGCTTATCTCTTTTGATGATAAAAATAACGATGGACGAGTCCAATATCTTGCTGATCCAGAAAAGAATGAATTGACTGTAGATAAAGATATCATGGTGCTAGCCAATCCAGAAATTGCAAAATTACCAAATTGGGTGATTGCTCTTGTTGCGGCAGGAGCATTGGCAGCAGCACTATCTACAGCGGCGGGATTATTATTGGTAATTTCTTCTTCCGTTGCACATGATTTGATCAAAAAAATGATCAAGCCCAATATTTCAGAAAAAGGAGAATTGATGGCTGCACGTTTATCAGCTGTCGTTGCAGTTTGTGTTGCAGGATATTTTGGAATTAATCCACCTGATTTTGTAGCGGCGACAGTGGCTCTTGCCTTTGGGTTGGCTGCGGCATCTTTCTTTCCGGCTATAGTTATGGGTATTTTTAGTAAGAGAATTAATAAAGAAGGTGCGATTGCAGGAATGGTGGTTGGGATTTTATTGATGTTATTTTATATGACAAAGTTTAAGT
Organism: uncultured Saprospirales bacterium; assembly: GCA_963975265.1. Classification (GTDB taxonomy): domain Bacteria; phylum Bacteroidota; class Bacteroidia; order Chitinophagales; family Saprospiraceae; genus CAJXUU01. The sequence goes on along the minus strand of CAXBGT010000232.1, from coordinate 3,195 downwards.
TTGATTGGTTTGGTGGAGGAACAAAAGAAGACTGGTGGTTTGGAATATCCCCTGAAGGATTTGGAACAATTGCGATGGTGGTCAATTTTGCAATTACCATTGTGATATCCAAGTTTACTCCAGATCCACCAAAAGAAGTTCAAGAAATAGTAGAGAATATTCGGATTCCGAGTGGAGTGGGGGAGGCGATTGATCATTGATGGAAATATGGAACAAAGGTATATGAGTACTGGGTTTTAAGTATTTTGAATTGATTCTTTGCTATTAATTAAGACACGGTGATAGAGCACTCTCAAGCGAGTTTGAGTTTGATTACGTAGACGTTGTTACCATATAATTCACCCCATATCCTCTTCAATAAATTATATTTTAAAGGCGTAAACAGATTACCTAAACCCAAGTAGGTCACAATATCCACCTTCGTAGTAGAATTAATAGATTGCTTAAACCCAATCAAGTCTCAATATCGCCCTTCGGAGGGGGCAAGGGGGTGGAATCCCATCAGACAAAAATATTTTCTATCTACTTTATTGTTGAAATCCAATACTTACTTTAATGTTACCTAAAGCATCAAAAGCAAACAATTTCCATTATAACAAAAAGCTTAAAATATTCGCTGATAGGAATAAAAAATCTATGGATAGAATCGTAAGTATCAATCAACTGATGATAGACCAATACAACGAGGTGAACCAGGAAGAAAGGCTGGAATCGCAGTAATGGATGGCTTTGCATTGTTAATTAATCGATAATCATTAAGGTGCAATTATTCTTTGTTTTATCAAAAAATATTCAAACCAAATTATTTATAATTCACATATAATCAGTTACTTAATAATCGAACTCAGGTTAGTATCATAAAATAAGCTGTTCTCATTCATAAGAATAATATTACTCCTTTTGGTGAAGTGGAAATTGTTTTTTGAATGAAAAACATTCTGAAAATATTTGATAAAATGGTATTCAACGTTTATCAAAAAATGCAGAAAATCCTTCTTTTTGGTCTTTTTTTCTTGCGTTTACATTTGTATTCCATGATATAAATTAGCTGTCAAGATTTATTTTTGTCCATATTACCCAAATTAAACCATTGAGTAACTTTCATGTTAGCGCCTCAGCATATGACCCTAGAATGGGTCACATCATGTTAGCGACAGATAGAATCCGTCGATAATAGTTGAATTCAGGTGTGTTTTGGCGGTATTTTTGCCCCAAAAAACAAAAATAGTGACAAAACTATAATTTTTCAAGGATACCTGAGTAGTTACCTTTCATATATCTTTTTAAGACCAATTTTACATATAATTATTTAGAATAATATGATCAAAAAATAACTAATAAAGCATAGTTATTTATTTAAGATATTTTACCAGAATATTCTATTTTGTTCGTCAAAATATAGGCCTAAATATATCTTTTTTTGTAATATAAGCGTCTATTTTTTGGTGTAAAATGTAAAGTATACGACTATAAAAGACCAGATGTAAAATTAAATGACCACCTACAGCTAATTTTAACCACATGTAATTTTTGACTCGAAAACTACACAGTGGAACATTATCTTTACACTTCTACGTAGAGTGATTTTTTGTTAAAAATAGCTCATTTGTGTGGAAGTGAAATAGAGTATATCCCAATTAGAATTTGTATTTATTTTCAATTGGTTTTGCACTATATAAATTTTAAAATAACCAACTTGATAATGTGCACCCCTTTAACGTTTTCATCTCGATTGAGTATTACCTTGATTGGTATGTCTCTTCTCATTTCTTCCCTAGAAATATTAAAAACAATTTTTCGACATTGTATTGGGTCTCCTTAATTAGGAAGATCAAATCACATTAAAAACTATTCGCACTGTCACAATAGGAGTGTGAGTTCTCAATTCGAAAATGATGGAATAAGTAGAAATGTTTCACAGATTTTTCAATCCCAAATAAGATAGACCTATGAACCTTAATAAAACAAAAAACCAAAGAACTACAAACTACCCTCAACTTTACATTATGAAAAACTCCTTTACATTACTTCTTCAAGTTGCCTTATCATGGGGTCTCTTTATTAGCGAAGCTCAAAGTCAATCTACAGGGATAGATAATCTTGGCATAGAGTTCAATTCAAATAGTGACGGCAGTGAACTCAATGAATCAGTTGTTGATTATTCGAACCCAGATATGACAATGTTGGGAGATGACAGTTTTGTGGATGTAGAAAATCCTGATGCTTCAGAGAATATGATGGCATGTGGTGTTACTATTTTAGGAGCTGGACCTACCTGTACAGGTCAAAACATAACCCTTACCGCATCTGTTTCAGGTATCAGTCCTGTTAATGGGATCAATATCACGTGGGCTCTAGGAGCCGGTGATTTAGGATCCATTTCTCCAATTATAGGTTTGTCCACGACATACACACCTGCAGCTTCTGGAGGATATACCTATGAAATAACTGCCACTTATGATGATGGGGATGAAAACTGTACACAAACAGTTATCAACAATCACGTTACTGAAGTAGGGACACAAACCAATGCCTTTGATGTAGTCTGCCAGGATATAGGCACAATCAATCTTCTTGATTACTTGACTGGGGCCGCTGGAACTAATTATTCTCCAGATGCTACAATCCAATACACGACAGTTTATAGCATTACAGCTAATCCGGGAACTGCTGCTAGTTTAGCAGACGTAAATGTGGGTACATTGACAATTGCAGAAGGATCTATTCCTGATGATGCCATTAGTAATTACGTAATAGAAAGAAAACTAATCAATCCGAATGCTTCGTGTGCTGATGATATTATAAGTATTACACTGAAGGTTGAAAAAGGAGGAGCCATAGCAGACTATGATGGAGTGTCAAACGATATAGACGGTGATCCTGATTATGATGATACCGATCCGTTAACGGAGACGATTTGCCATAATACAGCTCCTACGGTAGGAGTTGAAGTAACGACAATAGATGGAAATAGCTACCTGATTACGGATATAGCGATTGATAATGGAGTAGGGGCTGTGATTACCAATACAAGTACAGACCCTGATAATGTGCCTGCTAATTTTATTAAACACAGTGATTTGGCAGATGTAGAGACAAATTTACTTTCGAATTTAGGAACGACTGTTGGAACGGTGACCTATACGATCACGCCTTATACCTATGGACCTGATGGGAATGATGATTCGGGTATAA
>CAXBGT010000231.1:0-7926 GCA_963975265.1 uncultured Saprospirales bacterium | reverse complement strand
CAAATGGGAAAACAGTGAAGAATTTGATGAATTTACTGAATTTGTGCCTATTCTAAAAGTAGCTGAAACGGAAGAATTCCATGCCGTTATCTACTGGAAAGGAGGATTGATGAGGTACGAATATATCTTGGTCACTATTGATAAATTAGGTAATCTTATCTCTAGAAAGCCTGTAGCAAGTACTATCTCTGATGGAATAACTGTAAAGAAATCAGTTGCAAGAATAGATGAAGATCTGATCATTCATATCATGGCAGGAGAAAATCTTGCAGATGCTAAATACGATCCAGCAAACAGTCAAGCTTTCAATATGGAGGTCATGCATACAGGAGATATAATCTTTTCATTGGGCGATTGAACGATGCAATGATTGAGTGATTGAATAGTAGATTGATGCAACGATTGAATGGTATACTGTTTGATTGAGAATGTTTTATAAGTTACCTACAAGCTCTTTAATCAATCTAAATTGGATTATGATCACAATAAAAAATGCAACCCTAGACGATTTAGAATTGATAGCTCCACTATTTGATGCGTATAGAGTTTTTTATCGGAAAGAATCTGACTTGGAGGCAGCGAGATCATTTATCAAAGAAAGAATCTCAAATGGGGAGTCTATTATTTATTTAGCACTTTTTAGTGAAGAGGCGGTAGGATTCACACAACTTTATCCTATCTTTTCTTCTACTAGGTTAAAACGTGTCTGGTTACTTAACGACCTATATGTAGATAAAAACCATAGAGGAAAAGGCATCTCAAAATTGCTCTTAGAGAAATCAAAACAACTCACAATTGACACAAATGCAGCTGCAGTCATATTAGAAACGGAAAAATCTAACATTATAGGTAATCAATTATATCCATCAGTTGGGTTTACTATAGAAGATGATGTGAATCACTATTATTGGGAACCATAAAGTTAATATTGTATATTAAAGTTCATCACTATGTCACCAACAGTAAAAAGCATACTCACAGTCATTGCCGTCAATCTAGTGTTGCTAACCTATCTCACATATGCCAATGCAGCAGCAATTGTTACAATGCTATCGGCTTCACTGGGGATTGTGGTCCTCATTCCAGTTCTTTTCTTGCTAGAATATGTCCTTTATCGAATCTTCTACAAGATTTATAGCTAGCAGCCCATTAATCCATTCAATTCTGAAACTGAAATGGCACAAGTTGTGTTATATTTGTCTTCGGTAAAAAGAAAATAATAGAAAAATGAATCCTACAGCAACTAAAAGTCCAGTAATGCTCTACACAGAGCAAACTCCTAATCCTGAGACACTAAAGTTCGTTACCAATAGAATGTTATATAAAGGCACAGCTGACTTTCGCACGGCTGACTTGGCTAAAGAATGGTCCCCATTGGCAATTGCATTGTTCGAAATGCCATTTGTGCAAGGTGTTTATGTATGTAACAACTTCGTGACGATCTCAAAAGAATTCAACTATCTATGGGATGATATCATGCTAAAAACAAAGGCATTCATTAAAGAATATGTTGAAAATGAAGGCGTTATCATTAATGATGGTTTCGCAGAAGAGATGGCTAAGATCGAAGAAGCAAATGGTGTAAGCTACCAATATACTGGTGATGAAAAAGAACTCGTAAAAAAGATCAAAGCATTGATTGATACACATGTAAAACCAGCCGTAGAAATGGATGGTGGAAATATAGAATTCAAATCTTTCGATAAAGGAGTCGTTACGGTAATCATGCAAGGAGCTTGTAGCGGTTGTCCTTCATCTACTGTAACATTAAAATCAGGTATTGAAGGGATGCTCAAGCGTATGGTGCCAGAAGTGACAGAGGTTGTATCTGAAATGGGATAAGACTCACATCAAATCAAAAAATTATTAAGAGCCCAACGGATTTCGATTTGTTGGGCTATTTTTATGTCTTAAAGTAAACGGCTCTGATTGCTTATAGCGATGTGCTCAATATCTATATAGAAAAAGCCTAGAGAAAATTAATTCTCTAGGCTTGTATATTACTACAATATAAACTGTTATTCTATTCTTAGATGCTATAAGAAAGGCCTAAGTTGTAAAAGCTCTGAGTATCTGCGTTTTCAAATTTCGCACCTCTTAGTCCAAATCCTACACCTACTCCAATTCCTTTCCATACTTCGAATGAAATATTATTGATCCAAGTATATTCTAATGGAGTGACTTGATTTTCAATATTTTCTGGATCCGCTGGATTTGCCAATGTCTTATCAGTACTGTACGGTAAGAATGACGTTAAAGTAGATGAGAAATTTACATTCTTTCCTGCCAATTGGTAAGTATTAGTATAATCCGCTCTAATCTTTGCTCCGATAGATCCTGAAGGTTTTGGATTTTCTCCCACACCAGAAAATGCAACGTGATAGTTAAGTGGGTGAACTACTACTACTAAATTACTTGTAGGTGTCCAAGTACCTCCAACTCCAATGTCTAATACACCTGGTTCAAGGAAATTTCTCAATGAAGAATTAAATTCACCTAATGCAGTAATAGCAAATTTAGGATGAATCCTATATCCATAAAGAGATGCGAAATTAAGAAGGTCCACAGTGTGGTTTTCTTTATCTGTTAAAGCAGGACCGCCATCGACGCCAGCAGTGTTTACTTTTTGGAATCCTTCTTGTATGATCAATTTATTATTCCAAAGTGCCTTTTCTGTCATCTTATTTGCGAAGCCTGTAAGATTCAACCCTAGGTTTGAAGATGATGAATTAGGGTTAGCTGCTGCTGCCCAGTTGCTGAATTTGTTGAGTCCAAACCCAACATTACCAGCTACACCTTTTCTCCAACCTGCTAGTATCTCGATCTTTTTTTGTATTCCTCCAATCTCGCCTTTAAGTGCATCAGCAGTTGCTTGTGCTTCTCCGGCTTTTGCTGCTAATTCAGCTTTTTTTGCTTTGAGTTCATCCAAAGTCATATCCTGTGCATTTGTATTCAATGCAAAAAACATGAATGCAATAAGTGCAAAGTAAAAATTCTTCATCTTGTAAAAATTAAAATTTGTAATTAAATAATATTAAAATTAGTCGTGGTATTCCACTTTAGTATTTGTTGCTTGTGATAGAGGGAGTGTGACTCTTCCTGTCTCTGTTTTTATTGTCAGGACCGTTTTACTAACTTCGTTTATTACTCCTGTAACACCATCTATACTCACTTTTTGTCCAACTTGAAATTGATCTTTAGAATAAAAGGATGCCACTATATTTGACATTACATCTTTTGATGCCAATCCATATCCTATTGCAAAAGCCAGAACTATTCCGCCAATAATGATACTTATGTTTTGTGATAAGAAGCTCGTATCTATCTTAGCTTGTGATAATGCCACAATTACAATATTGATAAAAAGAAAGTAAAAAAGGAAGGAAGATATAAGTCCAGCCGAAGCAATCCCTAATGAGTTCAGAGCTGTATGAATTCCTTTTCTCAGCATATCAGCCAATAGAGTACCCAGTATCAGAACTATAAGAGCTACAATCAAGTTCGGAATGAATGTAAATATGTCAGAAACTAGATTTGAGATTTCTGGAATCCCTAACACAGAAGTAGCAGCAATTGCAAAGAAAAGCATCATAAAATAATATAAAAACTTTGAAGCAATCCCACTAATTTTAATATCCATATTGGCTTTTTGTACAATATCGATTTCGTTAAGTTTTTCTCCAATGCTATCTATACCTACTTTTTTCAATGCTGTAAGTACTATTTTGGCCACTATCTTCGATACAATAAAACCTATAATAAAGATAACCAAAGCCATAAATACATTTGGCACTGTCTCAGCGAATTTCTTCACCATATCTATCAATGCATCTCTCATTACATCAACTCGCAATAGAAATTTCATAAAAGTAGGTTTTGATTATTATGTTAAATAGAATGAGTTGAGGGTGGAATTTGTTCAGTTAAGGTCTGGATATCTATTTGATTTACTCTTAGGGTCGTTAGCTGATTTGGGACTTCCTCCTGCAAGACTAATGATCAAATCAGCTAACTTGGGAAAATACATTTCCACTATAGACGACACATATTTCATGATACCAATATCAGATGTAATCCCATTTTTAATGGCATCACTAGGCATAGACACATTCTGCATCTCCAACTCTTCTAATTCTTTGAAACTGTTTCTCATTTTACAGCATTTTATTTTTCAATGACTATAATCATATTACTAAGCGACGTCTCTATATAATTCTTTGTAGGTTTTTCTAAATTTCTCTTTGGCTCTCTTTATCTTCATCTTCACCGCGCTTTCCGATTTATTCAATATGCCACATATGTCTTTTATCGAAAATTCATCTTGGTATTTCATCAATAAGATAGCTTTGTCTCCAGCTGGCATCTCATTTAAGACTGCTTTTAGCCTTATCACGTTTGTCTCCATGATCTCAGAATCCTCTATCTCATCAATTACTTCATCACCATAAGCACTGATATCATCAACTAAAACGCCTATATTTTTCTTATTTTTTCTGATTACGTCAATGCAGAAATTGTAAGTAATAGAATATAGCCACGTTGAGAATTTTGACTTCCCAGAAAATTTGCACAGATTCAACAACACTTTGACAAATATCTCTTGTGAAGCATCCTGCGCCTTGGCCTCATTTTTAAGGAGTGAATAACACTTCCCAAAAACTTTAGCAGAATAACGGTCATATAGAACATTAAAGTAATTGGCATTTTGAGTAGCCAAATATGCTTCAATAGCCTCTCCGTCCGTCATCGATTTCGATGCAGCTCCTGAAATAACCGGATTAAGTAAATTTATAAACAAACCGTTTGCAATTGTTTAGGGTATTAATAATCCTAATGTCATTTTTGAATAAAAACATTGTGATCTGATCAATGCCATTGTGACGCATTAATATTCGAAAGTAACATTTTTTGTATAAAAAATTTAAAATGCAGTGAAAACGACGTCAATTTTAACTAAAGTTGCTTAGATATACATTTAAAATACTATTCCATTTTGCCAGATTACGTCTATTAACAATCTTCAGACGAAAAATAACTATTGAATAACGAATAATAGATAACACCCCAAATCAGTTCTAATCCTACTTATTTTTGTGTTGAAAGATACTTAACAAAACAATCAACAAGTATTCAACGTAAAACATATTGCATTTATAATTAATATGTTTTATTTTCTATACTTTTGCAAATATGAGTGTGTTGCCAAAAGTGCACCACTATTTGATAAAGGAATCGTATGACTAAGAGAATCACATCTAAAAAGAAGACCAAAGTTCCAAGAAACGAATTTGTTAAATACATCAAAATATTGTGGGCCGCAATACTAGCTGGGCTTCTCCTTGTGGTTTGTTTATTCATATTCATATCAAAAACACAACTCCCTGACACTCAAGAATTAGAACAGCCAAATTATGAAATAGCAACCATCATAAAAGCAGATGATGGACGTGAACTAGGAAAGGCATTTAAACTCAATAGGGTATGGCTCCAATACGAAGAAATAAATCCACTAATTGTAGATGCACTAGTCGCTACTGAAGATGAACGGTACTTTGACCATTGTGGTATCGATGCTCGTAGTTTTGCTAGAGCAGTAGCTTTTCTAGGGACTAAAGGTGGAGCAAGTACCATAACACAGCAGCTTGCAAAACTATTTTTCACACAAAGATCAAAATCATTCATCCCTAGAGTATGGCAAAAACTCAAAGAATGGGTCATAGCCATCGAATTCGAAAAACAATATACCAAGGAAGAGATATTAGCTATGTATCTTAATAAATATGACTACCTGTATGGAGCTAATGGGATTGCAGCTGCTGCGAAAACCTATTTCGGAAAAGATCAGTCTGAACTTAAAATAGAAGAGGCAGCACTACTAGTTGGAATGCACAAAAATCCATGGATATATAATCCTATCAAGTTTCTTGAAAATGCAAATAAACGCCGTGCGGTTGTCATGAAACAGATGGTAAAAAATGATAAACTGGATTCCCAAACGTATAAAAAATTAAATGCTGAGCCAATCGATGTGTCAGGATTTAAACGAGAAGGAAACTACGGAGGTGTAGCACCATATTTTCGAGCAGAACTGGTAAAAACCGTAAAAAACATCCTCGAAGAAGACGAATACTCCAAGCCAGATGGGACAAAATACGACCTATTCACAGATGGTTTAGTAATCAACACAACAATCGATCTTGATATGCAGCGTCATGCTGAAGCGGCTGCCAATGCTCACATGAGTAATCTACAGGAAACCTACTTTAAAAGATGGAAAAACAAAGATCCGTGGTCATATGGCGCGGATGCTCGTCAGAAGAAAATAAGGCAATCGAACCTACTTCGTCAGATCAGAGAATCAGATCGGTTTCTAAAAATGAGAAATAGTTATATCGGGAAGGTAAGTTCTGAAATCTCAGCAGAAATAGAAAATGTACGACTATGGGATACGGATATTTTTAGACTGTTCGCCGAAGATAAAAAAGCCGGGACAATGGCAAATATGGTAAAAAGGAAAACCATAGACAGAGATCAGTCTAAGGTCTACAAGAAAATTCTAGCCAGCAAACATTGGCCAAAACTCAAGTCTCAGTGGAACAAACTACAAAAAGCAAAGGATCGAGTATTTAAGAAAAAGGTGAAGACAACTGTATTTGCCTACAACAGTAAAAGTGAAAAAACGGTAGAAATGAGCCCTTTGGATTCTATCAAGTATCATAATATGCACTTGCAGTTAGGATCAATAAGTATAGATCCTAAGACGGGAAATATTAAGACTTGGGTCGGAGGAGTGGGTCATAATTATTTTAAATTCGACCATATAAATAGTAGTAGACAGGTAGGTTCTACTTTCAAGCCGTTTGTTTATGCTACAGCAATCATAGAAAGAGGAACGTCTCCTTGCCAAAAAGTGAAAGATCAACAATATGTAATAGCTGCGCATGACCCAGGGTTCGGAAACACTAAAGCTTGGGCACCTAAAAATGCTGGCGCTTTCACTGGGGAATACTTTACTCTAAAAGATGGGCTAAGAAAATCACTCAATTCGGTATCCGTGCATCTGATGAAGGAGATAGGAAATGTAGAGCCGGTCAGGCAATTGGCTAGTAGCCTTGGAATACCGAAAGAAAAAATCCCGCCTTACCCTTCCATCGCATTGGGAACTCCAGAATTATCAGTCATGGAAATGGCAGGTGCGTACACCACTTTTGCAAATGATGGAGTCTACACTAAGCCTCAATATATTAAGAGCATAGAAGATGCAAATGGGCGAGTGATTTATATAAATAATCAATCCAAAAAGAGAGCCATCAGTTCTGGATACAACTACGCCATGGTAGATATACTCAAATATGCTCAAGGTACAGCCGGCGTAAGAGCAGGTCTAAAAAGTGAATTCGGAGGAAAAACAGGAACGACCAATGATCATAAAAATGGATGGTTCATGGGAATCACCCCTGATCTAGTTGTCGCGACATGGGTAGGTGGTGACAATGAATGGATTCGGTTTCTCAATCTTGCCGATGGACAAGGAGGTGTTATGGCAAGACCGTTCTGTACAGGATTCCTATCTAGAATAGAAGCAGACAGTAATGTTGACTATGATGTGAATGCTAGATTCAAAATACCAGAGGTTCTTGAGGTAAATATGGACTGTTCTGTCTATGCGGCGATGGAAGAAGAAGACAAAAAGGCTGCAAAGCTGGATTTAATCAATAAGAAAAAGGAAGATGGTGAATTGGATGAGGAGTTTTAGTGTATTCTAGACTGAAAACCTCTTTTACATTCAAGAGTCAACACGGAGCTAAAGACTCGAATACTATAAGTCTTTCTGTATTTCCCAATAATTTTGATCTTCTATCTCTTGTAAAACCGCGAGGTAGTTTTCATAACGCATAGGTGCGACTTTCCCTTCATCAATAGCAT
>CAXBGT010000230.1:0-8059 GCA_963975265.1 uncultured Saprospirales bacterium | reverse complement strand
TTTGACTAAGTGCTGATAAGCTTTAGGATACATTGACTTAGTGAAATACTGATTACATCCAAGTACAAAACATCTACCTTCAATTGCAATGTGCTTCATTGTACTCGACCATTCATCTCTAGAGTCAGCGGTTGGAGCGATGTAGATTTGTACCCCTTTTTTATACATGGATAGTCGAGCAAGAGGCATATAGTTTTCCCAACATATAAGCCCTCCTAGTATTCCTATTTTAGTATCAAAAGTAACCAATGACTTACCTCCAGCTTCTGCCCAGACCAGTCGTTCTGTACCTGTTGGTTTTATTTTTCGATGAACTCCAAGTAACGCATCAGTTGGAGAGATGTACGCCATAGAACAATAAAGACTACCATTCTCTTTCTTTTTCTCAGTAAATCCGAAGACTACATATGTGTTATTGGATTTAGAAATATCAATCAATCTCTGCATCTCTTCTCCATCTACTCTAATACTATTCTCATGATACTTAGCATATAAAGCTCTTCCTTCATCAGATCTACTTCCAATTACAGCTCCAAAAGAAAATCCTCTAGGATAGCCTGGAATGAATGATTCTGGGAAAACAATTAGATTAGAATCCTTATTTTCTTCAACGATCCTTTCCATTTTACTTATTGTGGCATCTTTATCGAAGAAGATAGGGTAGTCTTGGATTAGGGCTACTTTTAGTTTCATATCGTTAAATATTGAAGGTGTAAAATAGCTAAATATGCGTTAGTCATTACAATTTTATATTCATCATAAGATTGATTGTAGATTTTTTACTTATGTGATGTTATATACGATAGGAAAATTAATGAAACCACATATCCAAAGCTCTAAAACTTCAGCAAGCGACAATTCAACAATTATCTTTTGAAACCAACCCCAAAACATTCCCCAATACAGGATTCTGATTCATCTTACTCCAAACCAATTGCAATGTTGTCCGATGATCAATCCCAGTCAATTCTATAAACTGTATATCTAGATCATATCCCTCTTGCAAGGATGTTGGAACAATGGCAGCACCCAATTTATTCTCAATCAATCTATAGATAGTATTTGCTTTCACTGATTTATGCGAAATAATAGGTGAGAATCCTGCCTCATCAAATATCTGCATCACCTTTTCATAGTAAGATGGGCTATAAGATGAATCAAACATGATAAATGGTTCATCTTTTAACTGGGACAAATCTTTGAAGTTGGATTTATTAATAGTATGGTTTTTTGGTAGAACCAAGGAAAAGGTCTCTTCATATATCGGTCGAATTTCTACTCCTCGAGGAACACGGTCCATTCTCACAAATCCAATATCAATGTCCTGATCAAGAATCTTAGCAGTCTGTACTTGGTTATCCATTTCTTGAAAGTTGACATGGATATTTGGATATTTCTTTTTTATATCCAATAGAAATGAGGGTATGATTTTGTGCATTGCCGATCCTATATATCCGATTTTTAGTTCACCCTCTTGTCCTTTATGGATCAATTGTGCATGATTGATTACCTTATCTATTGACTTAATAATAGTTTGATATTCATCTCGAAGATAAGTACCTGCTTGCGTCAAAGTCACTTTTCTATTATGTCTTTCAAAAAGTTGAAGCCCCAATTCTTCTTCCATTTGTTTGATCTGTCGGCTCAGTCCTGGCTGGGAGATAAATAGACGTTCTGCAGCTTTACGAAAGTGTAATTCTTCAGCAACTGCTAAAAAATACTTTATATGACGCAGTTCCAATTGATTACTCATAGTTATTAGTTGTTGATATTATTGGTATTTGTAAGCATCAAATATAAAGCTAACTTTACACAAATGAATTGTTGAAATTTATAATTGTTGAGTTATAGAATTATATAAAGAACGTACTGAATTTTATCGGATCTTTTGATTAATTTAAGGTATTCATTCTTTTATTCAATACGTTATCGTCAAATTGTGATCCTTCAAAATTCAAAATTCTTCATTCAAAATTGAACCGATGTTCAAATACGGAATAGATCAACTTGATGTTGACAAAGTCATAATGATAGCGAACGGTGATCTTGCCGTTGGTCTGACCCCAGAGGCAATAGATAAAGTTAATGCATGTCGAGCGAAAGTAGAAAAAATGGCTGCAGGTTCGAAAGCTGTTTATGGAATAAATACAGGATTTGGACCTTTGTGTGATACGCAGATTACACCTGAACAAACAAGTCAGTTGCAAACTAATCTACTGATTACTCATGCAGTAGGTGTTGGAGATTCGATTGCTGCTAATTTATCCAAAATTATGATGATCTGCAAGGTGCACGCGTTGTGTCAAGGCTTTTCGGGTATCAGATTAGAGGTGATTGAGCGCATCATTTATTTTATTGAGAATGATCTGTTGCCTGTAGTTCCAGAACAAGGTTCGGTAGGTGCATCGGGTGATTTGGCTCCTTTGTCGCATTTGTTCTTACCACTATTTGGAGAAGGAGAGATTTGGGTCAAAGGACAAATCATACATGCTAGAGATGTACTGAAAGGTCATGGTTTAGAGCCAATAATATTAAAGGCAAAGGAGGGATTAGCCTTAATAAATGGCACGCAATTTATACTAGCACATGCAATAATTGGGCTAGATAAAATGGCTTATCTACTTGATTTAGCGGATGTTTCGGGGGCAATGAGTTTAGAAGGTTTTCAAGGTAGTGCATCACCATTCAGAGAAGAATTACACAGCATCAGGGCATTTCCTGGAACAGTCAAAGTAGCGGAAAGGATGAGAATGCTTTTGAAAAATTCAGAGAACCTATCCTCTCATACTGATTGCATGAGAGTCCAAGATCCATATTCATTACGTTGTATGCCACAAGTGCATGGAGCATCAAGAAACGCCTATTACCACCTCAAGGAACTGGCAGAAATAGAAATGAATTCTGTTACAGATAATCCGATCATTCTTAGTGATACAGAAGCGATATCGGGAGGTAATTTTCACGGTCAACCATTAGCAATGGCACTTGATTATGGATCGATTGCTGCAGCTGAGTTGGGTAATATTTCCGATCGTCGGTGCTATTTATTATTAGAAGGTCTGTATGGATTGCCGAGGTTACTCACAAAAGCGGGTGGTTTGAATAGTGGTTTTATGATTCCTCAATACACAACTGCTGCTTTAGTGACAGAAAATAAATCTTTATGTTTTCCCCCTTCAGCTGATAGTGTGCCTACTTCTCTTGGACAAGAAGACCACGTATCTATGGGCAGCATCTCAGGCCGTCAATTCAATCAGATTCTTGGGAATCTAGAGAAAATATTTGCAATAGAACTAATGTATGCTGCGCAAGCAATAGAGTTTAGAAGACCTAATAAATGCTCTGGAATCATAGAAGAAAATCATGCTATTATTAGAAAATATGTGACAAAACTGGAAGAGGATAGATTGCTAAAAGATGATATCTATGCGATGATTGAATTGGTGAGAGATAGGTCTCTTGTGGTAGAGTAATGACTTCTTTTGATTGAGACAACACTTTTTAATGGTAATCGCTGCAATTGATACAAAGATTATTGATTTTTGACAACTCACCGATCTTCCTTCTTAGCTCAACGATTGATCAAAGATGTTCGGGGAGCAGAAAAAACAAAATAAATGACATTTAAGCAAAAAATACAATATGGTCTTCCATCGAATCTTCCTGAAAGGAGACCGTATCCAGAAGGAATTAGTGCTGCGCCGAAGCGGAAAGATATCTTATCTGCAGACGAGAAAAAATTAGCGCTCAGAAATGCTCTTCGATACTTTCCATCAAAATGGCATAAAGAATTAGCTACGGAATTTTCTGAGGAACTGAAAGAATATGGGAGAATCTACATGTATAGATTCAAGCCAGATTATAAAATATATGCTCGCCCAATTGACGAGTATCCAGCTGTAACTCAGCAAGCGGCTGCGATCATGCTCATGATTCAAAACAATCTTGATCCTGCTGTAGCTCAACATCCTGAGGAGTTAATTACTTATGGCGGCAATGGAGCGGTATTCCAGAACTGGGCGCAATATATTCTTACGATGAAGTATTTGTCTGAGATGACTGATAAGCAGACATTGCATATGTATTCTGGCCATCCGATGGGATTGTTCCCATCTGGTAAAGATGCGCCTAGAGTAATTGTGACCAATGGGATGGTGATTCCTAATTATTCTTCACCGGATGACTTGGAGAAATTCAATGCGCTGGGAGTCAGTCAATATGGGCAGATGACAGCTGGTTCATACATGTACATTGGACCTCAAGGTATAGTACATGGGACGACTATCACAGTTATGAATGCCTTCCGAAAAATGTTACCTAAAGGAGAATCTCCAGCGGGAAAAATTTTCTTAACAGCGGGACTTGGTGGCATGAGCGGAGCACAACCCAAAGCTGGAAATATTGCTGGGTGTATTACTATATGTGCAGAAGTAAATCCTAAAGCCGCAATCAAAAGACATGAACAAGGTTGGGTCGATGTGTTGATTGATAATATGGATGATCTTGTTGCAAGAGTTAGGATAGCAAAAGAGGAAAAAGAAGTGGTATCTATCGCATATATTGGGAATATAGTAGAAGTTTGGGAGCGTTTTGATGAAGAGGACATATTTATCCATGTGGGTTCTGATCAGACATCGTTACATAATCCTTGGTCAGGTGGATATTATCCGATTGATATTTCATTCGATGATGCGAATGATCTTCTCAGGGAACAACCACAAAAATTTAAAGATGAGGTTCAAGCAACATTAAAAAGACATGCTGCTTCGGTAAATAACCACACAGCAAAAGGGACCTATTTCTTTGATTATGGAAATGCATTTTTATTAGAATGCTCTAGAGCGGGTGCGGATGTAATGGCAGATAATGGCATCGATTTTAGATATCCGTCCTATGTCCAAGATATTTTGGGACCGATGTGCTTTGATTACGGATTTGGTCCATTTAGATGGGTATGTGCTTCTGGAAAATCAGAAGATCTTGATAGGACAGATGAGATAGCTGCAGAAGTTCTCCAAAAAATCATGGAAAACAGCCCTGAAGAGATCCAACTCCAAATGCAAGATAATATCACATGGATCAAAGATGCTAAGCAAAATAAACTAGTTGTTGGTTCACAAGCAAGGATTCTATATGCAGATGCTGAGGGTCGTATTAAGATCGCTGAGGCATTCAACAATGCTGTGGCAAGTGGCGAGATCGGCCCAGTTGTATTAGGCAGAGATCATCATGATGTAAGTGGAACAGACAGCCCTTATCGAGAAACTTCTAATATTTATGACGGAAGTAAATTTACCGCAGATATGGCCATCCATAATGTAATAGGTGATAGCTTTCGTGGGGCTACATGGGTTTCAATTCATAATGGCGGTGGAGTAGGCTGGGGAGAAGTTATCAATGGTGGATTTGGGATGTTGCTAGATGGAAGTCGTGAAGCAGATGCAAGACTGAAAAATATGCTGCTTTTTGATGTGAACAATGGAATCGCAAGAAGAAGTTGGGCAAGGAATGATGAAGCGATCTTTGCGATCAAACGAGAGATGGCTAGAACTCCTGGATTGAAAGTTACATTACCGAATTTGGTGGATGATGAAATTATTGATAAGCTCTAATAATTATGAAGTACAAAATACAAAAAAGTCCGTACGTAGTTCCTACTACTGATGGCAAAAAAATCGAAGAACATTGGGGACAAGCAACTGATGGCAATAAAGAAATTAGTATTGCTCATATGGTTGCTCCATCAGGCTGGAGCGAGCCATTCCAAACACCTGAATTTGATGAGTATACTTACATTATTAGTGGAAAGAAGCAATTTGTCATTGATGGAGAAATAATCATCTTGGAAGCTGGTCAGTCTATCAAAATAGAAAGAAATACTAGAGTGCAATATTCTAACCCGTTTGATCAAGAATGTGTTTACATGGCAATTTGCTTACCAGCTTTTTCAATGGATTTAGTTCACAGAGAAGAAGGATAACAAGAATTACGAATGACAAAATTAGAATGTCAAATACTCTAACGTCTAATAGTCTAACATCGACAAGAAAAGCGAACGAGCATCTCAACATTTAATAGTCTAACCAATGAGTTACATAAAAAAAATACCATACAACGAAGCCGAAGGCAAGCTTAAAAAGCTATACAACCGAGTCAAAGGTCCAAATAACAATGTGGATAATGTTCTGATGATTCATAGTTTGAGACCTCATACTTTGAACGGTCATATGGTGCTGTATAAGAGTGTATTACATCACATTGATAATACGTTTGAAAAATGGTATCTAGAGGCTTTGGGGACTTACGTCAGCTTGTTAAATGAGTGCAACTATTGTTTCGAACATCATGCGGAGGGATTGCGAAAAAATCTTGACGATCAACCTCGATTTGAAACTATCTATCAAGCAATTAAGGAAATGAAGATTGAGCCTGTGTTTGATCAGAAGCAATTGGCAGGAGCTGAATATGCTCACAAACTGACATTGGACCATACTTCAATCAATAGGGAATATATCCAATCACTTAGAGATCGCGGATTTGATGACGGAGAGATTTTGGAAGTGAATCAAGTCGTCAGCTATTTTAATTACGTGAATAGGATGGTAGTTGGATTAGGCGTTGATACAGTTGATGATATTATTGGATTGTCGCCTAGTAATCATGATGAATCTGATAATTGGTCACATACATAACAAATCTGCTCAGTAGTACTGTCATGTTTAGAAAACTAAAAAGGAGAATATGGTATTAATAAAAAAAATAAAACAACTCATCCAAGTGCGTGAATCAGGAATCCGTTTCTTGTCAGGCGCGGAGATGAAGATATTGCCTACGATAGAAAATGCATTCCTATTAATAAGGGACGGTAAAATCCATAACTTCGGAGAAATGAAAGATTGTCCCTCTGAATTTGATGGAGAAACTATAGATGCCACCGGAAAAATGATCCTTCCTGCATGGTGTGATTCACATACTCATATTGTATATGCTGGAAATAGAGAAGGTGAATTCGTCGACAGGATCAATGGAAAAACATATAAAGAGATTGCTGACAATGGCGGTGGTATCGTCAATTCAGCTAAGAAACTTCAAGCCACTTCAGAAGATGAGCTGTATGAACAAAGTAGAAAAAGATTGGAAGAAGTCATTCAAATGGGGACAGGGGCAGTGGAGATTAAGTCAGGATATGGACTGACTAAGGAAGCTGAGTTAAAAATGCTTAGAGTAATTAAGAAATTGAATTCGGAATATGACCTTCCTATTAAGGCCACTTTTTTAGGAGCTCATGCTGTGCCAACAGAGTACAAGGATGATAAAGAAGGTTATTTAGATATGCTTATCAAAGATGTTCTGCCACAAGTATCTGAAGAAGGATTAGCTGATTATATTGATATTTTCTGCGAGACTGGGTACTTCACAGTAGAAGATACAGAGCTAATCATGACAGCTGGAAAAGAACATGGTTTGATTCCAAAGATTCATGTAAATCAATTTACGACTATTGGTGGAGTACAAGCGGGTGTCAAGCACGGCGCCTTGTCTGTTGATCACCTTGAAGTAATGAGTGCAGAAGATATCGAGGTATTGAAAGGTACTGATACGATGCCTGTGGCTTTGCCTAGTTGTTCGTACTTCTTATCTATTCCTTACACTCCAGCTCGTGAGATGATTGATGCAGGTTTACCGTTAGCATTAGCAACGGATTATAATCCGGGATCAACGCCATCTGGTAATATGAACTTTGTTGTGTCCACAGCATGTATTAAGATGAGAATGACACCTGAAGAAGCCATCAATGCAGCAACAATCAATGGAGCTTATGCAATGGGACTAGAAGATGAAGTAGGTAGTATTACAGTGGGTAAGAGAGCTAATTTTATACTTACTGAAAAAATAAACTCCTATGGATTTTTGCCCTATTCATTTGGTAGAGATCATATTGAGGCGGTATATTTAGGTGGAATAAAGCAAGTGTTTAATTTTTGATGTGTAAATTCTCCAAAGCTTGAGTCGGGGTCAATATAAAAGATACTTTGAAAAACGCCTTTTCAAAAAAGAA
>CAXBGT010000229.1:0-8135 GCA_963975265.1 uncultured Saprospirales bacterium | reverse complement strand
TCGTAAGTGTGATTGATGGTTGCGGACTATCTCCAATCATAAGTGGTACTGCAACTATTGCTGTCAATGATCCTCCGAGCACAGCGACACTATCAGGAACTACTAACATTTGCAGTGGAGAAAGTGCTGATTTGACTTTTGATATCGTTGGCGGTAATGCACCTTTTACTATAATATACAATAATGGAACAACTGATATTACTATCAATAATTTTAATGGAGCTCCTATTTCTGTAACGCCAAACAATACAACTACTTATACCTTGGTAAGTGTTTCTGATGCTTGTGGTAATGCGAGTGTTTCAGGAATGGCCATCGTAACTATTTCTCCTTTTCCAACCATAACCATCACTAATCAAGGATGTTCAAGTGATTTAATGTTCTATTTTATTGAACTTATTTCAAGTGGCGCGGCCGTTACAAGCTCAGCGGGAAATGTAACTTTTGATGGGACAAATTATATCATTACAGATATACCAATAGATGTCAATATATCCATATTCTCAGAGTCTGAATTAGGTGGGTGTATTACTGAAATAATTTCAAATTCACCTGATTGTGATTGTGAGTTCATCGATCAGCCGATCAGCGAAGGAGACAAATCAATATGTGAAAACCAAGACATACCTGAACTCTCAGTAACAGTTGGGGACAACCAAACAGCAGATTGGTATAATGAAATTTCAGGAGGGGTTCCAATTTTAATCGGTTCAACATCCTTTACTCCTCCAAGTGCTGGGACGTTTTATGCAGAGGCAAGAGACATTTCGGATGACTGTGTTAGCAATGTAAGGACTGGAGTGACATTAATCATATTACAAAATCCCAATCCTATCATAATTGGTGATGAAGGTATTTGTTTAAATCAAACCACGTCTGTTTTAGGAACAAGTATAACCTTCTCTAGCTACCAATGGTCTACCGAAGAAACGACGTCAATGGTTACAGTAAGTCAAGGTGGCATATATTCCGTCATCGTTACCGATGAAAATGGATGTACATCATCAGACGAAATAGAAATCACTGAAAACCCAATTCCACAACCTGAAATTAATGGTGACTTGATGTTTTGCTACAACGGTAGTTCTGAGTTAAGTGCGAACATGGAATTTTCATCATATTTATGGAATAGCTCTGAGAATACACAAAGCATCATTGCCACAGAAACAGGAACTTACGCTCTAACGGTTACTAACGAATTCTCATGCACCAGTGAAACTACCATATCTATAGAAGAGCGAGATGAAATTATTCCTATCATATTGGGAGATGATTTTTATTGTGCAGGTGGTTCAACTCTTTTAGAAGTAGAAGATTCCTATGAGAGTTATCTTTGGTCTGACAACTCAACAAAACAAAATTTAGAGGTATCCGAAAAAAATACTTATACATTAACAGTTACGGACGACTTTGGTTGCTCAGGACATTCTTCTATTATAATCAATCAAATTGAAGGAACAACTTTTACAAGTAATATTCTTGTAAATTCAATTGCATGTGTTGGTGATACAGTTTACTTTTTTGACATCTCTGATAATGAGGCCGAAGTTACTTCATATTTATGGGAGTTTGGAGACGAAAGTTCAAGTGATGAAAGAGACCCTTACCACATTTATACTGAACAAGGAACCTTCGATGTATATCTAACAGCGTTCGATAATGAATGTGGCAATACCTCACAAACTAAGCAAATTGAGATCTTTGATTGTAGACAAAGCGCAAATGAGAATTCAAATATTGTGAGCTTTAACGTATTTCCTAACCCTACTTCATATTTATTCAATATAGATGTGTTACTTTTCACTGAGATGGATGTAAAAATTGAATTGTTTGACATAAGATCTATTCTCTTAGAAACTAGAACAAGAAAAACAAATCATGTAATAGAGTCATTTGAGAATTGGAACGCTGGTATATACTATTTAAAAGTTACCACTTCCGGATATAGTCAAATAAAAAAAGTATTAGTGGTTGAATAGTTTTTCGTTGCACTTCTTTTTTATTGGTTTAAAATTAGTGGTGTCCGCTTAATGTTCTTAGATCAAATATTTAGCAGATAGCCTAATTTGGTTCTTTTTGCATAAAAGTGTCTAAAAGGTATCAGAAATACTAATTATCGTTAATAAATTGGACAATATGGTGTATAGGTTAAGTTTTTATCGGACAGCCGAAAATCCTTTTTGATTCTTAAATGGCCTAGGGAGGTTCTATTTTTGATATTGAACTCTTGCTGTCTGGTAAAAGAAAGTACTAATCGGAAACCACGATAGATAGGGCATTCGATTATTTAAACTAATGGAAATCAGAATTTCTGAAATTTACTCGGACAACACTACTATTAAACCAATAAATTGTGATTGCGAAAACATTTGCATTAGTGATATCTATGTCATTATCCCACGTAATAAATATAGATTACACACCGACGCTTATTCCTGTTGATATTAATTTTTGTGAATTCACGTCTGGTGAAGGAGAGAGTATTTGCAGTATTCAGGAATCAGAGAAATCAAGCAGAAATAAGATATTCTTCGACCACAAAGGAGAAAATCCAAAAATACTCATTGATAAGAGAAGCGTTACTTCGGAAAAAGCCCAGTATGTGTTCCAGAAAGAACTTATTACAATTGGAAAACAAAGTGTAATTAATATGCCCTATCTGCGTAAAAGTCTACTTATTCGAGCTGGAGAATATAAAGTGGAGGTGTGTAATCAAGGATATATTATTTCATTGACAAATGGATGAGATTAGGTGTGATAAATTGAGAAAAAGGTTATAATTATTTTTTAGCTATGAAAGCTGCTTGCCATTGGTATGCAGCTTTTATTCCTTGGCATAAGGAAGAAAGTTTGCTAATTTCATTAGAATATTTCTGATTAGTATAATAGAAACTATAGTTTTTGCACATTTACAATGAGAAATTACATTTACAAATTTACTACATGAAGATACTAATCATAGGAGGTGGCAATATGGGGTTAACTTTTGCCAAGAGTTTTCTAAAAACGCACATTGTTAGCAAGGAAAACATGCTTATTTTGGAAAAGTCCCCTGAAAAGGCTGATGAGTTACGAAAGCTTGATATCGGTACCGTTTATGGAAAGACTGGTGATTACATAACCGCTGCGGACTTAATCATATTGGCAGTTAAGCCACAAGACACCTCAGCACTCTTTTCTATTATCGAACCATATATAGACATGCAACAAGTTGTTTTGTCTATCATGGCTGGAGTGAAAATAGAAACTATAGCAAGCCAACTCGGAACTGATAAGATCATAAGAGCAATGCCTAACCTACCTGCACAAATCGGTGCTGGAATGACGGTATTTACCTCTTCTGAGGCTGTAACCAGGATAGAACTTGTTATGGTTCAGAATCTCTTAAACAGTACTGGAAAATCTATCTACAAAGAATCGGAAGATATGATTGATGCCTCTACTGCAATATCTGGTTCTGGACCAGCATACGTTTTCTTTTTTATGCAATCATTGATAGAATCGGCAAAAGAAATGGGGTTCTCTCAATCCGAATCTGAATTATTGACTTTCCAGACATTCCGAGGAGCTGTAGAATTGTATAATAAGAATGAAATCAGTTGCGAAGATTGGATAAATAAGGTGTCAAGTAGAGGGGGAACCACAGAAGCGGCTTTTAATAAACTTGAAGATTTTGAGATTTCTGACAAATTTAAAATAGCTGTTGGTCAAGCTCTTGTTAGGGCTAAAGAATTGAGTCAGCTTTCTTAAAGATAAATTTTATGGAGTCAATTGTAGGAACAAATGGACATGTAAAAACAGCGTACATGAAAAAAATACTTTTATTACAAGCTATAATAGAGATAATTGCTGGAGTGGTAATAATATTCAAACCGGATCTATTACTTATGAGTGAAGGTCAAGTAGTGGAAACATTGATTGTAGCCAAACTATATGGAATATTAGCGCTTACTTTTGGAGTTGTATGTCTTATGCTTTGCAGAGTGTATGAGTACAATGATACTTTCAAGAAGATAGTATTAATGGTCATGTTTTTCCATCTTATGGTTGCCTTTCAAATGTATGCTGCATATAATCAAGGGGCTATTCCTAATTTAGGGGCTTTTGGTTTGCATATGATTTTGGCAGTCTTGCTTTTTGGAGCATATATGAAAGATATAAATAGATTTTCTACTCAAAAAAATGAGATAGTAAAATAGATATTTGGTTAGATTAAACTTATCATTATTTCAATAGTCTAATCTATTTAAATGCGAATCAAATAATCTCAAAACATTACTATGAAGATATATCTATCCTTCCTATTGGTCTTTTTTAGTTATCTAGGATATAGCCAGCATAGCTTAACTGGGAAAGTTGCATCTGAGACAGGCACCCTAATTGGGGCAGAGATAAGTCTTTATAAGATGAATTCTGATATAGTGTATGGTGCAGCGACTGAAGCTGATGGTTCGTATAGAATTGCCAATATATCAAGTGGAGAATACCGAATGGTCGTTAATTATTTGGGATTCAAGAAATATAGAATAAGGCTAACCATAGATGGTGATTTAGAATGGGATGATATTCTTTTAGAAGAAGATGTACTTGAGATAGATGGTGTAGAGATAACTGGAACAATGATCCAAGCCATCCAAAGAGGAGATACAATGGTCTTTAATGCAGGAGCTTTTAAGACGCTACCTGATGCAGATGCTAAAGATCTAATCGCTAAAATTCCTGGAATTCAAATAGAAGGAGGAACGGTAAAGGCCAATGGAGAAAATGTAACTAAGGTAACTGTGGATGGCAGAGAATTTTTTGGTAATGATCCTAATGTTGCGTTGAATGCCCTACCTGCTGAGGTTATTGAAAAGATAGAAATAATAGATGAACAAAGTGAACAATCAAAGTTTTCTGGATTTGATGATGGCAACACTACAAAAACTATAAATATAGTCACCAAGGCAGATAAGCGAAATGGTGAATTTGGAAAGATATATGCTGGATATGGCGAAGAGGATAGATATCAAGCTGGAGGGAATATCAATGTTTTTAATGGAAATCAAAGAACGTCTGTTATAGGTCTTTCGAATAATATTAACCAGCAAAATTTCTCTACTGATGATTTATTAGGGGTAACAGGAAGTAGTGGTAATAATAGAAGAGGTGGGCGAGGTGGTCGTGGACGAGGTGGAATCAATGATTTCTTAATTGGGCAGCAATCAGGAATAGCTACTACCAATTCTATAGGATTGAATTTTTCAGATAAATGGGGAGAAAAAGTTGATTTCTCAGGGTCTTATTTCTTTAACAAATCCGACAATACGCTTGATCAATACATCGAACAAGATTACTTTGGAGAAGATATAGGTGGAGATGTATACAACGAGGATAATCTTACAGAAAGTGATAATCAAAACCATAGAGTTCAAGGCAGACTAAATATTGAATTTAATGAAAATAATACATTGCGAATCCAACCTAGGATAAGTTGGCAAGACAATGAAACCAATGAGTTTTCGGACACCGAATTTTTACGAAGAGGAAGTGCGGCCGATTTGGCTAATAACATATATAAGTCAGATCAATCTGGGCTAAACCTTAATAATAGTATTAGGTTCCGGCATTCTTTCGAAAAGAAAGGAAGAACTTTATCACTTTCATTGGGCAATAGTTATGCGCCAAGTAATGGAATGTCTTCATTAGAAACAAACTTATCTTTAGACACAATCGAGAATAATGAAATTCAGTTTAGTACAGACGATAATAATGATTGGGGGATAGAAACTGAGATTAGTTATACAGAACCCCTTTCGGACAATGCACAACTATCTTTAGAATATGAATTTGAAAAAGATCGTGGAGAAGACGATAGAAATACAATTAGAGGCACTTCTATAGAAACGGGAAATCAAATTTCTTTATTATCAAATGACCTGATCACAGACGAACTTACTCATACAGTAAGTGCAGGCTATAGATGGAGAAAAGATAAAACAATGATAATGGCTACAGCACGAGTAGAGAACACATCAATCTCAGCAGATCAGATGCTCCCATCTTCATTTATGTCAGATAAGTCGTACACTAATTTTCTACCTTTTGTGATGGCTAGGATGGAATTTTCTAAAAGCCAAAATTTGAGATTATACTATAGGCCTAGAACAGACAATCCTTCTGCTAACCAACTATCCGAGACTATAGACAATAGTAACCCTCTCCAGTTAAGCAAAGGAAATATCAATATAGAACAAGGATATCAACATAGTTTATTTGCTAGATTTTCTTCTACAAATACTCAAAAAGGGACTGTCTTATATGTATTTGCAGGTGGTGACTATGCCAATAATCATATAGGTGAACGAACATACCTAGGAGGTAGAGACAACGACATCTATGAACAGTTAAATATAGATCCGAGGGCACAACTTACAATCCCAGTAAACCTTTCAGGTTATTATAACCTAAGATCTTATGTTACTATAGGTTTGCCTGTGACAGCAATTAAGTCAAAACTGAATTTTAATATCAATGGAAATCATACAAACACTCCGAGCATAGTTGATGATAAAGACAACGACATCACAAACTCTGCTTTAGGTTTTGGTGTGAGTCTCACATCCAATATTAGTAATAATGTGGACTTTACAATTTCTTCAAATACTAATCTTGGGAGTGCAACAAACACTTTACAATCGGATCAAAATACTAATTATGCGAACCAGACGACAGGCCTGAAGCTAGATGTAATATTTCCTTGGGGCATCACTTGGAGAAATCAAATAAATCATCAACTGTATCGTGGGTATGGAGATGGTTTTGATGATAGTTTTCTTTTGGGTATCATGAGTATCGGCAAGAAATTTCTCAAAAACAATAGAGCCGAAGTAAGCATTTCTGTTTTTGATCTTTTTAATCAGAATCAAGCAATCAGCCGAACAGTAAACAGTACATATATACAAAGTACAACTAGTAATGTGCTACAAAGATATTTTATGGTGAATTTCAAATATGATTTGCGCCATTTTGGTAAAAGCAGTGGTAATAATGGATCAGAAGAAAGAGGAAGAGGAGAAAGAAGGAACCGATAAATAACTTTCTAGGTTTTATATTTGAAGCAAAAATAAATAAATGAAATATACAATACAAGCCTTTATACTTATCGTGTTTATGTTTTCTTTGTCCTCTTGCAAGACTAAGAAGGAAATTCCTGTGGTAGAAGAAGAAAAAGTTGTCTCACCCAATTACCCAAATAGAGATATTCCAGTGGCTACTGCGGGTAAAGCGGGAAGAAGCGAACGATTTAGAAAACCAAAAATTGACCCTGAGCAGGTCATTGCTCAGTTAGGCTTGAGTGAAGCCCAAGAAAAGCCATTTCTCGATTTTTGGGAGAAGAATCAGGCTGAGATGGATAAGTTAAGAAGCGATTCGGGGGAAGATCGAATGGCTATGCGAGATAAAATGAAAGCTTTTAGAGAGACCAGTCAAGCTGAAATTGAAAAAATACTTACTCCTGAGCAATACGTCAAATACAAGAGGATATTGGCTGAAGATAGAATGAAATCGAGAAGAGGTAATTAATACCGTTTCAATCTAAAATTGTAATATATAGTAATAATAACTACTATTTTTTCAGGATACCACAGAAGTAAGCTAGAGGGAATTCCTTATTTTTCTTAGGTTACCTTACTTGGTTTAGGTCAATGGAGGTTCAATTGGCGTTAAGGAGGCAAAAGTGTTTGAGCTAAGAGATGGTTTATGTAGCAAACACTCGTTACGCAGCAAATTTGCGTACGCCTGTTTTTTGCCTTTAGTTATTATGAATTCCATTTACCGGAAAGAAGCGATTATAGTCTAGCGTTTGGTGGTTCGTTTTTTGGCAATGTAAGAAATGAATGCCAGATACGGCAAGCGAAAACCATTACATCGTTTTTACCTAATATGATACTGAAAACCATAATGGTTCTGTAGTGACAAAGTTCTATTATTGATATTCACTTGTCTAGTGAAGACGGTGTATCTCTGCTTTGACCATTAGAAATACTCGTCCGAGTTATTGATAATACGGTTTTTCTGCCTTAAGCTTAAATTAATTGTCAATGTGTAACCTTCCCCAAGTTAGGACAGGTGTTAAGTTAAAAATATCCATTTAA
>CAXBGT010000228.1:0-8293 GCA_963975265.1 uncultured Saprospirales bacterium | reverse complement strand
GTACCGTACAAGTAGCCGTACCTCCGTTATCATTTTCTGATCCAGAAGAGCCCGAAATCAATAACATAACGATACAGTCTATTCCAAATCCATCAACACTGGGCACCATATATTATAACGGTATAGCGGTAACGGCAAGTCAGACTATTCTTAACTATAATCCATCATTACTTACTGTTGAACCAGTAAATGGTACTGTTACGGTTTAGTTTTCCTTCTTTACCACCGATCAGGCAGGTGTCATGAGCAATGTATCGACAGTGAATATGCCATTTACTGATAGTGTTCTACCTGTAAAATTAATCTTTTTTAGAGGCCACAGCACTTCTAGTGGTAATATCCTAGAGTGGAGAACAGCAGTTGAAACAAATAGTGATTTTTTCTCAATAGAAAAACAAACCACAAGTGGAAATTATGTAGAAATAGGAACAGTAATGTCACTAGGAAATACTACACAAAGTGTTGGATATAGCTTCATAGATACGGAATTGATCGATAAAGCCTACTACAGATTAGTGCAAGTAGATATAGATGGTAAAACAGAAATTAGTTCAATAATATTAGTAGAATCTAAGATAGACAAGACCATAAAGATATACCCTACCATTGCCTCGGATTTCATAAATGTAGAGATATTAGCACATGATGATTATAAAAGGGAATATCAGATACTCAACATAAAAGGCAATGTCATAAAACAAGAACAGCTAGCATATAATCAACAGTTGGATATATCAATGTTAGTAAACGGTGCATATTTCATCATGGTAATGACCAGAAGTGATCAATATGAAATTTTACGGTTCATAAAGTCATAGATAAATAGTGCCTTCCTCAGGTAGACAAAGCTATCAAACCTGTAGACAATGAGCTGAGTATAGATCGAGAGCAGGTATCACCTCCTTTTATACTCAGCTTATTTATTTAATACCTATTAAAATGAAAATTCCTGTGACTTATAAATGAATATAGACTCTTTATACAAGAGAATAAAAATAAAAGTCAAAATCATAACAAACAATGTTAATATTAAACATTTTAGGAACGACAGAGTACAGCCGACATGCCACCAAGGTAGCGCTGGGTGTAGCAATTGCCTTTACAGTAATAGGTTTCGCAAAATTTGCATTTGGATACAATTCTATTGGACCAATTCACGTTTTGAAATATTTCATATTATTCTCTGGGCTATATATTGGAGCTCGTACGCTTGTTAATAATAAGGAAATTACAAATCAGCTAGAAGTAATATTATTTGGAATCAAAACTAGCTTAAGGACAGCCTTATTCTACACATTGATAAGTTCTTTCTTCATTATGGTGTTTCAGAGCGCGGACAATATGGACACCTTTCTCAAAGGTACTCCTATGGAAGTATTCTTAGTGAATATCCTCGTTACATTTTGGGGGTGCCTGATTTTAGGAGCTCTATTTTCTTACATAATTTCTGTAATGCTTCCTACTGATAACAAGTAGTTCATTAATAAATTTGAAAAACATGAAAAATTTGAATAAAATAATAACATTAGTCTTCACTGTATTTGTTTTTGTCATACAGGCGAATGCGCAGCTTTCTGAAACTAGGATGGCAGACATCGCAGATATCAAAGTAGATAGATTTCAAAACATCCTTGACCTTACACCTAGCCAGTCTAATCAATTAAAAAAAGAAACGATTAAATTATTGTCAGCGCACGGAAATGTTGCTGCTAGCAAAGATATTATTGGCCAGATAAATGTAAATCTAGAACGATATTACACAAGCCTCACCAGCTTTAAACCACAGCAATTGGCTACCCTTCAGCTTATGGATTCTCTGGATAGACAAAGCAGAAGAGAGTCTTATCAAGATCTTATGGTGGCATATGGTCAATCTTCTGATTTTGCCAATAGTGTCGCAGCATATAATTGGAATGTTGTTATGCCCATCTTAGTATCTTATAGAAAAGACTTGGATAGATATATCTCACCTGCAGACAAAGCAACTATTATTGAATTGAGATCAAAAATGATTGCTAAATATAACTTTATCTATACAGTTAGAGAACATTCACCGTCTGCGGAGACTGAGATAATAATTTCCAGCATAGAAGATGAAATTTTGAATGATATTAAGGAGTCAGAATTACCAGATTTAGTCAAAAAGTATAACGAGCGCATTGTTGAAGTGAGAAAGAGCTTAAAGAAATATGAAGATGAGATCAATACAGACATCAAGAATATTTATGAACAATTTATTTTAGAAAACCATAAAAGGCAAATCGAGTCTGAGAATGAGTTCCTTGGGATGCTAGGAATCACTAGTCTGCTTAGAGATTCATTTCTGCTACTATTAGATGGTGATTCAAGATCTAATTCATTTAAAATAAACGCACTACATCTCATGTCAAATGAGCTTCAAATAACGGATCAGTTTTAAAATAACAATAAAAAGAGAAGCTATGAAATATCTAGTTTTAGTATGCTGTTTGCTATCCAGCTTTGTAGTTAATGCCCAACCAGACATTCAAATAATAAAACTCAAGCAATCTGACCGCTCAGTTCAAATTTCAGCAATTAACCACTCACAGGAAACATATGAATTGAATGTTGAAATTCAGCTGACTAATATGAAGCTAGCTGAGCCTATCCCTTCGACAATAGTTGTGACTCCCAAAATAGAGATTGTTATCGCAACACTGATTCCAATAGGAGATAAGGCACACTATAAAATCAACTATAAAGCTATGCTTGCCGATTCAGAATCGGAAGAGATAGTTAGTAAAAACGAGCCAAGTGTAACTATCTACACAAAAAACAGTGATGAGAAGAGCACAGAACTACGTATGTACCTGAAGGAAAATAATATCGCCTTTTACGAATTCAATACATCCTATGATGAAAAATCAATGAAATTGTACAAGGAAATCCTCAAACTAAGAAAACTAGAAAAAGCTAAGCTGCCTGTAGTCATCATCCATGGAGCAGTTTATCATAACATCAAAAATATGGAGGAATTTATCAAGCAACGTTTTTAATAGTTTGATGAAATTTAAAATTCAAAAAATTGAAGATGTATCTTTATATTTTCATAGCAATTTTAAAACAATCAAATTAGACATGACAGATATTAATAAAGATAACTCACAACAAGAAGTCGCTATTAGTAGAAGAGTTCTTGGTAGAGAAGCACCGATAGTCATCAACGAAATTACAGACAGGTGCTTGTACTCCGGATTTTTCGGAAGCTTGGACAGCATGAGAATGAAAAAGGTAAATGATGCTATCATGGAAGTAGCTGACAGAAATGACCATGATATGATGATCATAGACCTTAGCAACGTAGAGGTAATCGATAGTGCAGTGGCAGCAAACCTAAAAAAACTTAACAAGCTACTTCAATTGATTGGTGTAGAAGTAACTTTCTGCGGATTCAAACCAGTAGTGGCAGCAAGCATGATCAGTGCCGGAGTAGAATTAGATAGCATCCACGTTGAGAAAAATCTTAAAAGATCAATAAAACATGTATTCAAAAAACAAGGTCTGCAATTAGTTCCAATCGATAAATAATGAACCCTACTCTACTTCATACCGTACTTTTAGAATCAGAGGCAGATGTTGGCCTGCTTACGCAAGCTATCAGAGAAACTTGTCAAATTAATCGATTTGATAAAATTGATACTGAAGAGATGGTTCTAGGTTGCTCTGAAATAAGCCACAATGCAGTTAGGCACGGTTTAGGTGGATCAGCCGAAATACACATCCTTAAAACAGGTAAAGTCATTCGTGTGATTATCTCTGATAATGGTCCGGGTATTGCAAATTTCGCATTAGCTAGGAGGCAAGGTTATAGTACAGTAAAAACAAGTCTAGGTCTAGGTTTAGAAAGTACACAACGACTAGTAGACAACTTCAAAATACAATCTAAATTAGGCCGAGGAACTAAGATAACGCTTGAGAAATACCGCCCATTAACTATCAATACTGTTGTCTATGGACTAGTGAGTATCCCAGACAATAATTACAATTACAATGGAGACCAATACATCCTTAAAGAATATGATGGGGATTCTATTCTTATAGGGGTGGTAGATGGACCAGGTCAAGGATATGATGCGCACTCGATTGCTCAGACATGTAAACAGTTTGTGGAGAATAATTATCGCAAGCCACTTACAGAGTTGATGACAGCATTAAATACATTAATGAAGGAGAGCAATGACGATGTAGGAATAACTTGTTCTCTAGCTCGTATTACTCCTGGAGAAGTAAGATATATAGGACTCGGAGATACTCACTCGTATATTTCTATTGATGACAAAGAAGTTATTTCTCTTGACAATCAAGAAGGGAGGGTAGGATACGTAAGAACCGTGAAGCCTGCAACATATGAAACTAAATTTGACTCAGAAGTAAAAGTAGTGATTTGTACAGATGGTATAAAAACCATGTACGAATCAAAATTTAAGCAAAACGCTCAAGAACTTGCAAATAATCTCTTTGATAAGTACCATCGCACATCAGGTGATGCTACCATCATCATCGCAGAATATAAAATATAGCATATGGAAACTAATACTGAAGCTATACTATTTCTGAATGCCCTAGTATCCAAAATGGATATCGGAGTCATCGCCTACGACATGGAAGGGTTTATAACACTTATTAATAGTAAGGCAACGAATTATCTAGGGATCCCAGAAAAGATAGATAAATTGGTTGACACAGATATACTATCTCATTTCGATATACCAGTGTTGGCTGATCATATCAAATCATGTATCCACAAAACGAGAACAGATTTCCATCTCGCTAACGTCAACTACAATGATCGTTATCTCATAATTGATGGTAAGAAATTGCTCGATGGTATGCTATTAAGCATCAGTGATATAACTGCGAATGTATTGGCTAAAAATGAAGCCACACAATCACTTTTACTCGGACAAGAAATGGAGCGAAGAAGATTGGCCAAAGAGATCCACGATGGCGTAGGTCCAAGTATGAGTACTTTAAAGTTACAGATAGACGCGGTCAAACGAAAAGCAGAATCTGATAAAGTTGTTTCGGGACTTGAAGAAATAAATAAATCTATCAGCGCTATTGCTAGTGATATAAGACAAATATCACATGATCTTATGCCTAGTAGTCTCATTGATTTTGGCGTAGTCACTGCACTCTCTAATTTTGCAAAGAAGATCACAGAATCAAGTGATATAGAAGTACATTACCAATCCAATATAAAAGATAGCCAACTTACAAAGGAGTATGAACTGAATATTTATAGAATCGTTCAAGAACTGGTCAATAATGCTTTAAAATATAGCCAAAGCAAAAATATAGAAATCAGTCTCAGGATAGATGACAAACACATCAGCATCTTAGTGCAAGATGATGGCATAGGTATGGATATGAGAAAGTCCTCTGAGGGCATCGGGTTGCAAAATATCAAAACAAGAGTAATATCTTTACATGGAGATATGGATATCGACTCACAATTAGGCAGTGGAGTGACCACCTATATAGACTTACCTGTTCAGTAATCCAGAAATTAAATGAAACTAAAACCATGAAGGTAGCAATAGTAGATGATCATAAAATGTTTCGTCAAGGTGTTGAATCAATGCTAAATGAGCGGGATGATGTAAGCCTCGCATGGGGAGCAAAAGATGCAGCTGAAACGATCGTGAATCTAGCCAATGACCTACCCGATGTGATATTGATGGATATATCGCTTGGAGAGGAAAGTGGGATTACGCTCACTAAAGAAATATTGGAGGCATATCCCCATATCAAAATTTTAGGATTATCAATGCACAAAGAAGATAACTACATAGTCAATCTGTTAGAAGCAGGAGCCAAAGGTTATCTTCTCAAAGATGCTGGGTCTGACGAGATGGTTTTAGCTATAAAGAAAGTGTATGAGGGCGATACGTACTATAGTTCTCATGTCACCAATGTACTAATGAAACATATCACAAAAGGAACTAAACCTTCGGAAACCGGTGATCAGATAAATCTTACTAATAGGGAAACTGAAATTCTCAAACTTATAGCCGAGGAGTACTCTAATCCAGAAATAGCACAAAAGCTATTTATAAGTATTCGCACTGTAGACACTCACCGAAGAAACCTTCTAGACAAGTTGCAGGCAAAAAATACAGCCGGCCTGGTAAGGTATGCCATGAAGCATGGATTAGTAGTCTGAGAGTTGATAACTAGCATCACAAAAACTAGTGTGGAGACCAATAAATTAGACTTTTGAAGAGATGCTTTTCAAGTAATTGAAAAATAGAAAACTGTAAAGCTACTTAGCCGAGGGTGTGTAAAACATATTGCACAAATATTATTTAACAAAAGCATTGAGCAAATAAACTGATCGTGGTAGATTTCTTCACTTCGGTCGAAATTAGAGTTTTATGGGCATTCTATTCCTCGACTTCGCTCGGAATGACATGGCTGAAAGTGCAATATGGTTTACACACTAGCCAAGGCTTCATTTAAGGCCTATTGAAAAGGATCTTTTGCAATTTCATTTCATAGACATTTAACCTCAGCAAGCTCAACTATCTTATAGTATTTCATCACATTATTTCATCACATTATTTCGTGAATACTGTAAACATTTGACATGTTTACTCACAATTAATGACTTGATCTGTTGATACAAAAACGCATTATTTTCATAGGCAGAATCGAACATTTCTTCTCATTTTCTAGTAAGGTTAGCAATTGCCACAATTTCAAAAAACAACAACATGTCAAGCGGGATAAATTGGACAATTTCAAATTTGAAAAATACAAAATAAATTAAATAGGAGTGTGACCAAATTAAGTTTTACGGATCTTTTTATTACACATTTTTAATAATGAAATTTATAAAAATGAAATTATCACTTCCATTTCTTTTACTACTGTTAATAATTACTACGAGTTCATTTGCTCAACAATTAGGAATCAAGGCTGGACTGAATTTTACGAATGTATCCAACGAAAAGGATATAGATCTAAGTTCAAGTAATGGCTTTCATGCTGGTTTAGCAATCGAAGTACCAACGCTCCCTCTTATCAGTATAGGTACAGGTCTATTCTACACTAGAAGAGGATATAAGTCTAATGAAGTGGGAAAAGACGGAAATGTATCTATTGACTATTTAGATATTCCCGTTGACTTAATGATTAAAATTAAGGTTGCAGATCTAATAGGTGCTTACATTTCGGCTGGCCCATACTTCTCTTATGGAATATCAAGTAAGGTGTTTGATGCGAATGGAATCTTACAGAATGGATTTGACAATGATGATATCGACCTAAACCGCATTGATAGTGGTGTCAATATAGGTCTGGGAGTTGATTTTACAAATATTAGATTGTCAGCTGCATATGGTGCCAGTTTTACTGATAATGGATCGGAACCAAACATCGAACTTAAGAACAGGGTACTTAAAATCTCTGTTGGTTATTTCTTTAATTAACATATGTTTTTGTGACCAAACAATTGCTTTACACTCTTAGTATGGCAAATAGGAATTAAACAATAAATTAAAAAAAAAAATGAACAAAATATTAAAATTAGTAGCTGCAATGTTTATGGTAGTTTTAGTATCATCATGTGTAAGTAAAAAATCTTTAGAAACAGTAAGAATACAGTTAGACGATGTGACAAACGACTACCGTAGATCTCAATCTGATTTAGATGACTGCAACGTCAAATTCAACAAGTCTGTGGGCGACAATAAAGCTCTCCAAGTGCAACTAACTGGTAGAGGGGATCAAATCCAAGATTTAAAAGATCAGATTGCTGACCTGAAAAAGCAAAGAGAAAATCAGATGACACAAGTAGGCGATCTTACTGTTCTAAGTAAAACTGCAAATGATAATATCGGTAATACGATCAAGCAGCTGGAACAAAAGGATAAGTACATCAAACTTATACAAGCCGCTAAGAGTAAAGCTGACTCTATGAATCTAGCTCTAGCAATAAATCTTAAAAGTGTGCTTGCTAAAGGATTAGCGGACGAAGATATTGAAGTAAAGGTCGATAAAACTGTAGTATATGTCAATTTATCAGACAAGATGTTGTATACTTCTGGAAGTTCTTCAATCACTCCTAAAGCGGACGAGGTACTTTCAAAAATAGCGCAAATCATCAAATCTAGACCAGACCTTGATCTTATGGTAGAAGGTTACACTGATGATACTCCAATAAAAACATCTTGTATAGATGACAACTGGGATTTGTCTGTCAAAAGAGCGACTTCAGTAGTAAGAACACTTCAAGTTAAATATGGTGTAAATCCAGATAAACTAATAG
>CAXBGT010000227.1:0-8356 GCA_963975265.1 uncultured Saprospirales bacterium | reverse complement strand
AGCCAAAATTTTTCCAACCTAAAGGTCGGAAATCGGATCTTTTTTGTGATAAGGCTATTTATGCAAAAACATCTTTTTTATTACCCCGACGCAAGCATCGGAGAATTTAAGTACTAAAATTAAAACATATGAAATTTACACTGTTTAAGGATTTCAAAGAATTTGCAGTAAAAGGTAACATGATAGATATTGCGATAGGTGTCATCATAGGTGCTTCATTTAATAAGGTGATAGATGTACTTGTAAAAGACATAATACTGCCTCCACTTTCCTTTTTAACAGATGGTATAAACTGGGAAAATAAGCGATGGGTACTCCGCGAGGCTATAACAGAAAATGGAATCACTAAGCCTGAAGAAATAGCTATCGGCTATGGCAAATTGATAGAAGCGGGAGTAGATTTTTTAATTATAGGGTTCACAGTATTTCTAGTAGTTAAATTCATGAATTCTCTGAAACGCAAATCAGAAGACCCAGTGGACGTGACAGAAACAACACCTAAGAATATAGAACTATTACATAAAATGACAGAACTCTTAGAGAAACAAAATGATATGATAGAGGGTAATGGGAAGTGAACAACCATAGGTCAACCTACCCACTAGAAAATCACTTCAGCAATCCAACGATTCACAATTGAGAAAAGCAATAGATTCTAAGACTTAATAAGTTAGTCGATCAATATTATAAATAAAATATTAGTAGTTAAGAAGTCAATAGTATTTACGATAATGATGATACAAGCTTTAGGGATATCTTATGATTCTTCACCTGCGATTGTTGGTACAAAATCTTATGATAAGATATTGGTAGATGGCCAACTGTACTTTGAGTATGACACTTATGAAAATGCACTGACGACAAACCATACCAAACGTTTAAAGGAAACAGTCGAAATTGGCAACCAATTCCATTTGCTCAACGCCTTAATCATCATGGAATTAGAACCTGTAATAAGAGAGCGTGCTCTCACTCAAACAAAATTATCAAGTTCAGAATTACGGGATAAATACTATGCAGAACTGTATATGGATACCTTTGAAGGTGCATTATACATGGGAAATCCTGAATATTTCATCTCCCAGTTTCACAAATTTGATCGTACTGAAATAATTAATGCGCTAGAAGGATATAAGGAATACTTTTCATATGATGAGGAATCCGAGCAACCTATGCAGACTGTGACTTCCACTCCGATGCAAATAGCTCTCTTCTTAAATCAAATTGTGCAAGAAACGCTACCTGCATGTGAAGAAAATGTACACTACCTTAAGAACCTTTTAACTATAGAATCAGAAAATCAATCTTTGGTGGAAGTATTTATTGTATCAAGTGGTTATACAACCGATCTATACATCAATCTTGGAGTAATTTATGATCATCAAGGCGTAGGAATGCATTACTTCCAAGAATATATTTCTCCTGATGACCCTGATGGATTGGTTCGTGCAATTAATAATAACTATGAGGCAATGCATCTAAATGATGAAGGTTTTGCACTGGGATACTTTGGAGAGTAACTATTAAAATAAATTTTCATGTATTTCGATATAGTCCAATCCAGCCAATTAGGGGGTGTATGAATAAGTAACTCGCTCCCTAAACAATGAATGACAAAATGGCCTATATAGTGTGATTGAAATAATCAAGCACAGTGCACTGTTTAAGCACGTTGATATATGTCAATATACCCGTTTTTATTTGCATTATTAATAACAAAGTAGGAAGTCATGCGTAAATCCTATAGGGACTACTCTACTACAAGTCACGTATAAAATAGCCAATCAGATCCCTCTCGCCACTGATTTTTGATTACTGTTTTTTCGGACCAAACGTTCCACCAGACCTATCCATAATGGACTGCAAAGTAATGTTAGCGAAACAAGACTAATACAAACATTGTATCCAAACTCTGAAATAATCTGAGAGTTATAGGCTGTGAAACAAACTAAAAAACTCATCTCTCCTATCTGAGCAAGTAGAGCTCCACCTGTAGCCGCCTCTTGCCAAGCCGAACCAAATACCTTAAGTACAATAGCATTAACCACTTGATTTAGTACAAAAACTGTAAACATAAGACCTACAATAAGTCCAATATTTTCTTTGAGAAATATCAAGTCGATCTGTGCACCGACAGAAATAAAAAAAACAGCAACGAAAATAATTCGAAATGGATGGAGGTTATCATGTATCCAATCCGTTTCCTTAGCTGCATGTACTACTATACCACCAACAAAAGCTCCAAGTGCTGGTGACAACCCGAGAACTCCCATCAACAGCGCTCCTGCCGCACAAAAGACAATAGCCATGAATACTTGCATTTCATGGTCCTTTTCTAAAGACTCTAACCAAGAGAACTGGATTTCTTCCTGCTTATAAAGATAAAAGAATATTGAAATGATAATAACAGCCCCTAGTATCTGCATTGTCATTTCTGTGGTAGATTGCGATTGACCTCCTAGCAGTGCTGTAATGATCAGTATTGGTGCAATGGCTATGTCCTGGGTAAGAAGAATGCTGAGTACATCTTTGCCCATCTTGCTGTGGAGAAGATTCTTCTCTTCTAAGAGCCTGATTACAACAGCTGAACTACTGAGCGCTATCATAAATCCTAAAACTATAGACCTTGCAAATGACCAATCTGCATAGTAACCTATTGTTACCATTACACCCACACTCACTATAATTTGCATAAGAGTCCCTAATATCGCCACTCTCCATTGCTTGACAAAAGCTGGCAAAGATATCTCCATTCCTATAAAAAAGAAAAGAAGAATGATTCCAATCTCACCTAAGAATTGTATTTGTTCTTCGTTCTCAAAAACATCAAAACCATGCTGTCCAAGACACACACCAATGATTATATATCCAACTAAATAAGGTTGATGCAATCTCTTTAATATGTAACCCATGAGTACAGCCAATATTCCTACAAGAAATATATTGGCAATCGAGTCATTTATTGATGCCATAAGAAACATCATACTTATCGTTTTATATTTCTTACAGCAATAGATTTTCCTGGCACCATGAATGAGACACTATGATTAGCACTAAAGCCGTGCATCACACACTGCATGATAGGTTGAGTATTGTATTTGGCTCCCCAGTCTACTGTAAAGTGCGCCCCCGCGCCTCCTCTCAGATTTGGAGTATTTTCAGACTCTTTCGCGATTGGTACTATATAATCTATAGATTGCATAGGCTTCAATATTACTGGTTTCTTAAGATATTCTTTTATGATCTTACCATTAGTATCATAGTAAGATATCTTATTAATAATTGTCGTATCAGTGAAGCTACCGCTGCGAATACTAAGTGTTACAGTCAAGGGTATTGTACGTAATTTTGTATGACTATATATCTCAGAATATGCTGATAGAT
Source organism: uncultured Saprospirales bacterium (assembly GCA_963975265.1). Classification (GTDB taxonomy): domain Bacteria; phylum Bacteroidota; class Bacteroidia; order Chitinophagales; family Saprospiraceae; genus CAJXUU01. The sequence continues at coordinate 4,972 of CAXBGT010000227.1, read as the reverse complement.
ACATTGTATCCGTAAAAGATTGTTTGATTTGAATCACTTCACTATGATCGGTATTCCTTTCGATTGCGTCTAGGCCATCTTCTGATTTGTTCGGGTCAGCTGGTGTACAATTGAAAGCTAACAATGTTATGATTATTAGTATAAGATGTTTCATAAAGATGTATTTGTATAATTAACCTAGTAAGTCTTTCACCAAGATTTTACTAGCTAGCAGTCTCATATCTTTTGCTTTATCCCCTTCATCCATGATCTCAGTCTTGAGAATCTCTTCTATTATATCCTCTAATGTCACTACACCTACAAAAGTCGCGAACTCGTTATAAAGACAAGCAATATGCTTTTTATTAGCAAGAAAATGGTTGAGCAAATCGTCAAGGTGTATATCTTTTTTGATCGATAAGACATCTGTTCTCACAAATTTACTAATTAGTTCACCAGCTTGCGAATCTACTCCAAGTAAATCTCTGATGATAACTATACCTTTGATATCCTCAGGATTTTCAATATTGTAAATAGGAATTCGTGAAAAGCCTTTGTTCTGAATAGTACTGATCAGCTCTGGAGTGATAATCGCATTGTCAGGAATCATATAAACAACAGGTTTGGGGGTAGCAATCATCTCTGCAGTCTTATCTGAGAATGCCAGAGCACCCAATAGTATTCGCTCTTCATCGGCATCAATCTCCGAATGCTCATTGTCTTCATGATACCTTATAATTTCTTCTATTTCTTTCTTACTCCAAATTGTGCCTAACTCCTCCCCTAGTGCTTTGTCAAGAGCCCATGCAAGGGGCTTGGCAATTGGATATAGTATAAATATGAAGAGCTTAACCAACCAAACAGTTTTTGAACCTAGCGTCAATGCAAACCTAGAAAACACAGCTTGAGGAATGATCTCTCCAAACACAACAATAAGCCCCGTAGAAACCAGCCCCGCCACCACACCTGTGGCAATATTTCCCAAAAAAATAGCCATCGCAGAATTCACAGCTACATTGCCTAATAATAGTGTACAAAGTAATAAGTTTCCATTCTTTCTGACGGGATATACCTTGATCGCTCTCTTATCTCCGAGCTTCATTTTCCGTTCAAGGGAAGTCAGGTTGAGACTAAAGAATCCCAAAGTCAAGCCACTAAAACATCCTGAAAGAAAAACTAATCCGAAGACTATAAATATGTCCATTAATGATTTAAATTGATGATTTTGATTTAATTGTAAATAAGGAAGTCACAATCTCGCAATTATGACTTACTCTTTTTTATTTTAAAACTTTTTTATTTTGCTACTTTTTTATTTTACTATCTTCTCCAGATGTACAAAGGTACTTTTATATGATTAAGTACACTAGTGTCAAATGCTTTTTGAAGTCCAAATAGGTTCCAATGCTTTTTTTGAGTCTTGAGGCCAATCAGATCTACATCCATATCATTCGTTAAGTCATCAATGATATCATCTATATTGCCTGTTTTCATAGTAAATGAAATGAGGTTATGTTCTTCGTCTTGGAGAAATAATCTTTGATAGACTTTTAATTTCTTTTCGACAGCTACTACTTTCTCATCTATGTCTAGGATGTGAATAAAGCTGAGATGGATTCCATTATTCGTTGCTACCTGTATCATATCTTGGATCATTGTCAATTCTCCAAATTCAAAATTTATGAACATACAGATATGATCTAGATTGCGATTACCATAAGTTGAAGGAACCACCACCACCGACTTAGTAGATTTGTCAATAATAGATCGTGAAAGGTTACTGATGCCCATATCCTGTCTGCGATAGTCTACATGAGCACCTACTATGATGAGATCTGCAGCTGTCTCCTCTGCCTCAGAAATAATCCCTGCCACAGCAAAATCTGATCTAACATTGACAATCACGGTATGCTCTACTATAGACAACTTATTCTTTACAGTAACGACCATCGCTCTGAGTTTCTGTAAGTCATCATCCACCATGTCTTCTATATCGTCAACCACCACATCATCTAAAGAATCATTATAGTTATCTAATAATATTCCTTCTTCATCATATATTAATCTACTAGCCTCTGGTCTAGATACATGTAGACACCTTACATTAGCATCAAGTATCAGGCCCAGAGTGATCCCATATTCTATAACACCTTCGGACTCTTTATCAAGCTCGACCGCTACTAAGATGTTGTTTATTTTAATCATGGATAATTATTTTCCTTTACAATAAATGTAATAATAATTAAGAGAGTCACTAGTTCATATTTGGTCACATGACATCTCCACAACACTTTATGTTTAAATGAAACGTACAATCGATAGCATCTCATATTTTGATAGTCACAAATATGATTCTTTTTGCTTTTTTATTAATTTATTTTGTGACCGAAGCCATTAACAGACTCTCTTATGAACTAAAAGGAAGAACTATGAGTGGAAAATTTAGATTTGATTTCTCGCATATTAAAGGAGATCTAATGGGTGGTATTACCGCAGGCATAGTAGCATTACCACTATCTTTAGCATTTGGTGTGAGCTCTGGGCTAGGACCAAGTGCTGGACTATATGGAGCCATCTTTGTAAGTTTTTTTGCGGCACTATTCGGAGGAACTAACACTCAAGTATCTGGCCCTACTGCACCTATGACCGCAGTTAGTATGGTAGTCATCGCTGGGATAATAGCAACTACGGAAGGTGACATATCTAAGGCACTACCCGTTATCTTGGCTGTGTTTTTATTGGGTGGATTATTTCAAATAGGGCTTGGTCTACTCGGGCTTGGTCAATACATAAGGTATATACCCTATCCCGTAGTTTCAGGGTTTATGACTGCCATTGGAGTGATCATATTGGTCACTCAAATATTGCCAGCCATTGGGTACTACCCTAAGGAAGATACTGCCTTGGTTACTTCCTATATTGAACAAGCCAAAGAGTTAATTATACATGGAATGGTCAATGATGAAGCGGCTAAAGGCACATTAGATGTCACTGCACTACAGAGTACTATTGCTAAAGCTGAAAGTGTTAATGCTGATCAAATATTAGCGGAAGCAAAAATACTTACAGGAGCTAATACTTCTGGAGTTATAGGTACAATAAAGATCTTACCTAGAGCTTTGCAATTTATCAACTGGCTTGAACTGTTGCTAGCACTACTCACTATTGTTATCATCTACGGATTCAAAAAAATCACGACTAAGATACCGAGTACGCTAGTAGCATTACTTGTTGTGTCAGGTGCTGCACTCTTACTAAAGCTAGACTATAAGACTATTCAAGAGATACCAAGTGGGTTGCCAATACCTAATTTGACCATTATCACAGATTTCAATTATGCAACTTTTGTCCCGTATATATTTACCGCTCTCACCTTGGCAATACTTGGGTCTATTGATTCATTATTGACTTCTGTTGTTGCCGATAACATGACCAAGACCAAGCATAATCCTAACCAGGAGCTTATAGGTCAAGGAATAGGAAATAGCATAGCGTCAGTATTCGGTGGTCTACCAGGGGCGGGAGCTACAATCCGCACCATCGTTAATATCAAGGCTGGTGGAAAGACTAAAATTTCTGGTATGATTGCAGGAATAATGCTTTTAGTTATCCTAGTCGCATTGGGACCTGCGGCGTCTAAGATACCAGCCGCTGTATTGGCAGGTATTCTAATCACAGTAGGTATAGGAGTGATGGATTACAAAGGTCTCAAAGCAACACCACACATGCCTAGAAGTGAAGTTATCATAATGTTAGTCGTGTTGGTGCTATCCGCTACATGGAATCTTGTCTATGCAGTAGGTATAGGCCTTATCATAGCTTCTCTCATGTTTATGAAAAAAATAGGTGACCTTACTGAGAATAAATCATCCATCAAAAATTTTGAAGAGGAACCTTGGGATGATGAAAAAAATCTTAATAAAATTAAACTCAAGGACGTGTTTATCAAACATATCAACGGTCCATTATTCTTTGGATCTACAAGTAAGTTTCAGCAATTGATGAGTCAGTTACCTCCCAACGCAACCACTGTAATCATTAGAATGAAAGAGATGAATTATATGGACCAGACTGGACTATATGCAATGGAAGAAGTATTGATAACGCTTGCTGAAACTGGGCGTAAAATCATTTTCACGGGAGTGCAAGAGCAACCACGTTACATGATGGAACGAGTAGACATAATTCCTGACCTCATACCTAGAGATCAAATATTCAGTGAGTTTGATCATGCTATTGAGTCTCTAGGCATTAAATAAACTATAGCTGTACGAATGATGATGATGATGATGATGATGATGGTGATGGTGATGGTGATGGTGATGGTGATAATATATATAACAAATGAATTATTACTAAAAAAATCATTATGAAAAAGACCATAACTGTTATTTTTGCTGGATTTGCCTTTTTTCTACAATCGGCTATCGCTCAAAAAATTAATACAGAATCGTCTATTAAACCGGTAAGTTTCATCATGGCATTTTCAGGAGAAATAGGTGGCGATGAAGTATCTGAGGTATTCTTCACCAATGGAGAGTCGCAGTCTGTAAAAGCTGGATAAAGAGTCGCACTATCTATCGGAAGTAGATTTCAATTACCCTCTATTGGATGGTTGTCTGTTGATGCTAATGTTGGATTCAAGTATGTGACTACTCATGTAGATAATGTCCATATTTGATTGACGAGATTTCCTATACATCTAATGGCCAATTACAAAATCAATAAGGATTTCTCTCTTGGTGCCGGGCTATCGTCTCATCAACGGATTAGATTTTTTGCCGATGGCATAGAAGATGATATTGCTTTTGATGCTGCCTCCGGCCCAAGAGTCGAGTTTGTGTACAAAGGAATAGGGTTAACTTATACAATTATGGACTACAAATCTCCATAAATGGAGGTATATTCATCAAAGGTTTTTGGGTTGATATATACCTATGAATTTAGTAAAAAATAAAAGCTATGCTTTTAAAAAAAATATTGAAAACCTTGT
>CAXBGT010000226.1:0-8361 GCA_963975265.1 uncultured Saprospirales bacterium | reverse complement strand
TCCTTCAGGCTTGAAGTTCTGATTCTATTCCTTGCTATTGAGTTCATGCTTTGAGTGGTAGTCCATTTTTCACCAGAATTAATTATTGTCACTGTTGTGTGTTTCATCATTTATTATTTAATTTTTGGTGAGTAATATTATAAATTCATCTGAGTTGAGATTATGCATCTGACATGTTCCATTAGGAGTCACATGGCGTTGTTTTGCTTATATCCTTGCTCTTTTCATGGTTGAGTAATTCCATGTTTTCTATTGTAGAATTAGAGTGGAACATCTACTTTAGTATTCTTCATCACATTCTTAAATCGCTTGAAAATTGAAGTAACCTAAAGCGAATGAATGACTGCGTCAATATGATATGTATCTACCAGCTTCTTAGTAAACAGTTTGTGTCCACTAGGCGTAAGTAGATGTAGTTTGCCTTTTTTCATAGAAGCCATCAGACTGAGTAGTTTCCATCTGGTCACTAACTTTTGTGGATGGTCAGATTTCAGAGCAACTTCCGTAAAGGATTTAGAACCTCCTTGCGTTGTAAATGAGAAATCGGCTTGAATCTCTTCGCCTGTTTGTTTATTGGTAAATACCTTCGGAGGATCATATCCGTCAATCTGAGCTTTCACAGTGATAGTAGATTTTGTAGAAATCCAATCAATAGCCTTATCTAAATAATTTTGTTTCAACATATATCTTCGTTTGATTGAAAAATAGTGTTATCGAATATTTAAACGAAAATACATGACATTTAGTTCCTATAGAAACTATTATTTTTGTTTTGGTATTTCACCTAATGTAATCATAGGAGCAGCATCTACATTTTCAGCATCCATCAGCTGTGTTAGCGTTTCAATGCTAGAATTTAGTTCTTCAATCTGTTTTGTAGATAACTTTTGCAGCCTTTTCGACATTTTTTCTTGCAGTGTCGTCGGTGATTCTCTTAATAATTCAGCTCCCTTGGCAGTAAGGGTGACAAACATCCCTCGTTTGTCTTCAGGATTAGCAAGTCTTGCTACGAGTCCTTTTTCTTCTATTCTTGATACTATGCCTGATACCGTGCTGGCATTTAGATTTATATAGTTTTTGATATTTTTAGCTGAAGCCTTATAATCTGTCTGTTTTGATAAGAACTGTAAGACCAATAATTGTGGAATACTGATACCATACTCCTTCTGTATCTTTTTACTTTCTAGGTTAATCGATCTTATGATCTTTCTAAGTTTTACTAAAATTTCTAAGTATTGCATTTTATTATTGAATTAAAACCAAGATTTTGATAAAACAGATAATGAGTTTATTTCGGAATCAGAAAGTTAATAGATTTTTTATAAATGATCTGTATCTAGCGATTAAAAGTGTGTAAAACAACTTACTCTAATTCTATCAATAATGTTTTCCAGCCATGAAAGCTCCGAAGGGGTGCTATTTCTATACCAATGGGTTTCAACCCATTGACCTGAAGCATATATCATTCGTCGCAGGGAATATTAATCAAAGCTAAGAGCTGCCCATATTCATCCAGAAATAAATGACATATTTCCAAAATGAATTCTTTGAACTTTCAGGTAGCTAATTATCTCTGGTGACTAATCTGGAAGTCATTGAAATTTGTTTTGCAAAGCAGCCATGTGCTTTCGGTATCGGTCCATAAGGTCTTTACGTATTTTCAAGTATCTACTGGCTAAAATTTCATAAAAGGTTGGAAAAGACTCTGGAGATTATCTAAAATAACAAACGGGACTCCGTAATTAAACGAAATCCCGATGTTGGGTGAAAGATGGGATTCGAACCCACGGCCCCCGGAACCACAAACCGGTGCTCTAACCAACTGAGCTACAATCACCATGATTATTTAAAATCGATTGCAAAAATAGAACATTACTTGATACCAAAAAGTGTGTGGGCCATATTTTTTCTATTTATTTTCATTTACTTTTCTCGATTGTTTGTATATGCTTGAAAATGTGAGGGATAGAAAATAAAAAAGCGAACTATTTAGCTCGCTTTTTTATAACTTTATTTTCAGAAGGAGTAATTACTCTGCTGGATCAGCTTTTAAAGTGAATGTTCTAGTCACTGGATTCAGTGGAACATCAATTTTATAACCTTTCATATCTGTTAATGTAAGTTCAATTGTGTTTTCTCCCATAGGTAGACCCGTTATATAATATGGCTGCCATTTTGTGATCTCATGTTTTTCACCATTTATCTTCGCTATGATTTTTTGCGTAGTTCCAATATTAGCATTTACTGCATAGAAATCTAACATTACCTTTTCTGTGTCACTTTTACCTACGTATGTTCCTTTTGGTCGACTGTAGAACAACATCGGATCAGTAATCGGCTGAGAATTAGTAATCCCTTTATTTGCAACAGTTACCTTCTTGGCTACATTTGCTTTATCCGTTTTGATACTTTCATGGTAAGATCTAGATAAAAAAGCTAATAAATAGTGCTCTCCATCTTCTACATCATAATCGAACTTGTTAGTGTATTTTGCTGCATATGGAGCATTATCGATAATTAAATGGATATGCTGACCTTCTCCACTGTTTGCGCACATCTTTTGAGGTGCATCCGTTGTTTGTTGACCTAGTATATAGTCTCCTTCGGCTACTTTGAAATCAAATGAACCAGCAGAATATGCCATACTTTCTATTTCTGCATCTGCAAATGATTTAGATGGAGCAAACGGAGTAAGTGAATATTTCTCTTGAGTTTCGACTTTTACTTCTTGTTTAGCTTCTTTAGCTTTATTATCTCTTTTACAAGAGAATAGGATGAAAGATGCGAAGAAAATGATTGTAAGAGTATTTTTCATATTGTAAAATATTGAAAATTGGATGAATTTAATATGGTAAGTAATATTCGTCACAAATATTTGACCACTTGTGTCAGAAATCGTAATATATTACAATTATTATTAATAAATAACTACTTTGTGTCCAAATTGTTTATATAATTAATATTGTTTGAATCAAACTTGATTGATAGTAATATTATTACACGAAAGCCTGTGAATCATTTTTTAGATTGATTAAATTTTATGGATACTGATTTAGCTCCCGATGTTAAAATATTAGACAACCTTATAAGTAAGCCCGATGTGGCATTGCGATCATTGTATAGTTCATACTATAGATTTGTCTGTAGTGTTGTTTATAAAATGTTAGGTGATGGCTCAATGGCAGAAGATATTTCTCAAGAGGTATTTGTGGAGGTGTGGAAACGTCGTGAAACCTTAGACGTGAACACTTCTCTCAAAGGATATTTACGCATGATTGCTGTGAATAAAACTTTGAACCATATAAGATCAAAAAGGATGGACTTTGAGCAAGAAGAAGCTATTCTCCAAGAACCAAGTACAGACAATTCAACCCAAAGAGTATTAGAAGCTGAAGATTTGCAAAAAGCAATCAATACGGCTGTTGATGGTTTACCTGAGCGGTGTAGGATAATATTTGGATTAAGTAGGTACGAAGAAAAATCCTACAGAGAAATTTCTGCAGAATTAGAAATTTCGATCAAAACTGTTGAAAATCAGATATCTAAAGCGCTTAAATTAGTAAGAAAAGCCGTATTGGATTTTCAAGATGAGAAAAAAAATATTTTTTTTTAGATTTGGCGTAGGGGTACCTTAATTATAATTGTGTCTCTGTAGTGGAATCAAGTATAAGCAGATAAAAAACCAAAGTGATGGAACACATATTAGCGAAAACAGTAATGGGTGAAGCTACTTCCTCTGAGCTAGCTATATTGGACAAGTGGAGAAAGGAGTCAGAGCGGAATCAAGCATTGTATGATGAATATTCTACATTATGGAAAATGTCTGAGAATTACGAGCCACAAGATTTTAACCCAGATTTTGAATCTGCACTATCTTCACATTTGAACTTACTACAAAATGAATCCAAAAGCCATCCTGTTTCTAAAAAGGATGCGGTTATTAAGTCAATCATTCAAACTAGCAAAACTTCAATTTTTTCTATAAAGAGAATATCTTCAATTGCAGCAATATTTGTATTAGGGATTGCAGCAATACTTTTATTTAGCAATAGTTCTACAACAATTACTGCAGAAAATGGCATTCGTTTCGCATCCCTTGGAGATGGATCGAAGATCTGGTTAGAAGAAGGATCTTCATTAGAATATATGGATGGATTTGGTGCTGATCACAGAAATATTTCATTAAAAGGGAAAGCATTCTTTGATGTAAATAGAAATGAAAATCTTCCTTTTAATATTCAAGAAGATGATTTGATTATAACTGTGCTAGGTACAAGCTTTACGGTTGACGGTGAAAATGATAAAGTTTCTGTCAATTCCGGTAAAGTTTCTGTAAAGTCTGAATCTGATAATGTAATCCTGATTGAGAATCAAGAAACACAACTTTCAAATAACAAACTTAACACATCTGTAGCTATTACGAATACGGCACTTTGGAGAAATACCTCACTTTCTTTTGATGATTCACCTTTATCTCAAGTCGTTGCTGATATTAATATGTTTCATAATGATAAATTAGAGTTAGATAGCAATTCTATTAATGCTGAATGTACATTTACATCAGGTGGGCTATCATCGGAATCTTTAGACAATATCATCGAAATATTAAAAAAGAGTTATGATCTCGAAGTTTCACCTTCCGAAAACGGTAAAATGAAACTTTCTATCACTAATTGCAACTAGAGGGTACCGCTGAGTTTCAGCCTTGTTTAATTCATGCTCAATTTTGTCATTTTTACATCTTTTTATCAATATCATCTACTTTATACTCTATAGCTGACATCTAAGATTTATCTTTGGGTATGGTTTTTGAATTTAGACCATATAACTAAGATTTTTATTATATGCCAATCAATTGGTCTCGCGCCATAATTATGAGAATTATTACTTTGGTAGCAGTGCTATGTGCTACTGTAGAAGTGTATAGTCAGAAGACTCCTCTTCCTGATGAAGTAGTTCTTACGTATATAACCAGAAATAAACCACTTAGTACTGTCCTAAAAGAGCTTGATAAAAAATCTGGGGTAAGAATCAATTTTACGCCAAAAAGAATTCCCGCCAATAGAAAAGTAACCATAAATGCTGTAAATCAGCCTCTTGGGATTATTCTCAAAGCAATCCTCAGACCTGCAAAATGCAAATATGATATTATAGGAGGTGCAATTGTAATTTCAAGGGATAGACTGCGTGACAAAGATAGAGACTTGACGATCAGTGGATATTTAAGAGATGTAAAATCAGGAGAGCAGTTAGTAGGCGCCAATGTCTACCTCTTTGATAAGTCAAAAGGTACGCAGACAAATGAGCATGGCTTTTATAGTTTCACCATGAATAAAGGTACTAAGCGAATCTACTTTTCATATCTTGGATACCGTCAAGAGGTCAAAGAAATTTTCTTGCAAAAAGATACTATTGTTGATATTGAGCTATCCCCTGATGTATTACTGAATCAGATCATAATTCTCGATGATGTTGAGAATCAAGAAGAACCTGAGGCGGTGTCCGTAAGTAAGCTGAATTTGGATAGAATTAGAACTGCGTCTTCTTTAGGGGGAGAAACCGATATTATAAGGCTAGTCGGTTTGATGCCCGGAGTAGATGGTGGAGCGGATGGAGTAGGAGGGATGAACGTACGTGGCGGGTCTGCGGACCAAAATCTTGTCTTGTACGACGGTGTACCTATCTATAATGTCAATCATGCAATAGGTTTATTTTCAGTGTTTAACAGTAGTATTATTAAAAATGCCAAGCTAATAAAAGGAAATATTCCTGCTCGCTATGGTGGAAGATTATCTTCTGTCTTGGATGTTAGAGTGAGGGATGGCAACACTAAACGATTTGGTGGAGATGCCAGTCTTTCTTTGCTTGCGATGAAGGCTTCATTTGAAGGGCCAATCGGAAAAAAAGGTAGTAGTTTTATTTTTTCTGCTAGAAGAACCCTTCTTGATCCATGGATAAAAAGACTTACCGAATTTCAAAATGAAAGCAACGGTAGTGTAGGTTTCTCTACTTACAGTTTCCTTGACCTCAACGCAAAACTAAGTCTTAAGCTTAATGAAAGGCACACCTTATATATTAATGGATTTTATGGGCAAGATGATTTTAATACCAATAAAAGTACTACGAGAAGAGATACTTCTATATCCGCCACAAATACGATAGCTACTGAAACTGATTGGGTTTGGGGTAATAAATTAGCTTCTCTTAGACTGGTCTCACAATACAATAAAAAAGCATTTGGTCGGTTGACAGTCTACTACACCAATTATAATTTTGATTCTTTTGAGAAAGATGTTTTTACATCCACTACTTCAAACTTAACTAGTAGGATTTTCAAAGCTGGATATTTTAAATCTGCAATCACTGATTTGACGGCTAAATACGACTTTGATTATATACCCAACCCTGTTCATACTTTGAGAACGGGAGCTGGAGTAACAAATCATAGTTTTAGCCCAGGACTCGTATCAATTAATAACGCGGATAATATTTTTAATCCGAATGAACCTATCGATAAGGTCACTGTGAAGCTGCAAGTTGATGAGCCTCAATTAAATGGTTGGGAGTATTTCGGTTATCTTGAGGATGAAATTTCGATCGGGTATGCCACGACATTGAATATTGGACTGCACGCCAACTATGCTAGGACGGGGGAGAGGTCTTATCTTAGTTTACAGCCTAGATTATCCTTTCTAGCCAAATGGGACAATTCTTATTTTAAGTTTGGTGTTTCGAGAATGAATCAATATCTCCACTTATTGTCTAGCAATGGCCTAGGATTACCTACTGATGTTTGGTTGCCATCTACAGATAATATAGCGCCTGAAAAATTATGGATGGCATCAGCAGGAGTAGGGTACTATAATTCGTCTGGTATTAGATTCGGAATAGAAGGGTACTTTAAATTGTTTGATGACCTAACTACTTTTGATGAAGGAGGGATATCCACAATAAGTGCAAACACAAATTGGGAAACAAGAATCCCAGTGGGTACTGGCAAAGCTTATGGTATTGAAACCAACATAGATAAAATAATCGGTAGGACAACTTGGAACGCCAATTACACTCTAGCCTTTGCTTTCAGAGATTTCCAAGGTTTGACTACTGATGGAAATGAATTTCCTTTTAGATACAATAGAAGACATAATATAAAACTCGGTTTGTTGCATAAGATTACTGATAATACGGAATTTGCACTTAATTGGAATCTGAGTAGTGGTAATCCTATTACATCACCGGCAGGTCCAACTATATTAGTAAATGAGGTAATAACTCCTCTTTTTCTTAATAAAAATGCAGGACTATTGCCTACTTATAATAGAGTGGATGTAGGTTTTAATTTTTACAGTAAATACAAATGGGGGAGAAGTAAACTCTTTATTGGTGTTTATAATGCATTCAATAAATCAAATCCTTTCTACCAAGATGTAGAAAATTCAGTTGATAATCCAGAAAGATTTGACGTGGTGCAGTATTCTATATTACCAATTATCCCTTCAATTGGTTATTCCGTCTCTTTCTAATTAGCTTCTATTCAATATGATATGCCTTTAAGTATATTATTTGTTCGATTGCTAACAAATTGTGTTAAAGTTAGAGATGAAAAATACTTTCTGCTAAATAGGTGACATTATTATGATTTATTATGAATTATTTGTCTTATGTTTGAGAAACAATATGAAAGCATTGAAAAATATACTTGCAATCTTCTGTATTTTAGTTATTCTTGGCATGTCTTCATGTGTCAGTAGGGTTACAATACCCGACGAGGAAAAGCCAGTGTTTGTAATTGATCTACAAATGCTTAGGGGATCAGATAATATTTTTGCCACGTTACATACTTCAAATAATCTTAATGGCACATATTTAATAGATAAACCTGAAACTGTCTTAATTAAAGTTCAAGAAGTCAACGTGGATAATTTTATTCAATTTAGCTACAACCCTGATACTGAGGTCTACGATTATTCAGGAAGTGAAGATTTTTTGATTCCTAATAAGAGCCTTAGATTACAAGCAGTAATTTTGGGTGAAGATATTCCGATGATTACTTCTTATAGTAAGGTGCCTATGTTTAATGAATTGGTGGAAACTGAATTGGTTTCGGAAAGTATCTATAAAGATATAAATAGTGGAATTGACTATTGGCAAGGAAAAATAAGATTTAATTTTGAGAACTTGAATACAACTGAATCTTTGTTTTATCAACTTAAGTTAAAAGAGAAACTTCAAACTAAGTCATTTGAAAATGGTGAACCTCTTTATACTACTATATCTCAGGATCAAAATCTATTTGAAATACTAGATGTATCATCAGGTCAATTTGCTGTAAAGGAATTTGTTGATCAAGAAGGGCTTTGG
>CAXBGT010000225.1:0-8373 GCA_963975265.1 uncultured Saprospirales bacterium | reverse complement strand
AAGTGATGGGAACTTTTAATCTATAAGGGTTTTCGCTATTTGCGAATATCCCTACTCAATCTAAAAATGAGGATACTTCTTGAAAACCCCATTTCTCTTTAGTGTGATAACACATTAAAAATTTACCAACTATCAATTTCGAAGCATACTATCAATAACCTCACCATAATGCTTATGCTCAAGCTTCAATACTTTAGCCGCAATATCATCAACAGAATCAGTCGGAACGATTTGACATTTAGCTTGAAATATGATTCCACCTTCATCGAATTTTTCATTCACGAAGTGAATTGTCATTCCAGATTCAGATTCTTTATTTTCTTTTACAGCTTTGTGAACATGGTGGCCAAACATTCCTTTACCACCATACTTAGGTAATAACGCAGGATGAATATTTACTATTTTGTCGGGATATTCTGAGATTAAGTAAGAAGGAACCAGCCATAAGAAACCAGCAAGAACTATGAAATCTATTTTTTCAATTTGCAGTACATTTAGAATAAAGTCATTATTAAAAAAATATGGTTTATCTATTATTAATGTAGGAACTCCAAATTCAATGGCATGATTGAGTACACCCGCCCTTTTTCTATTGGTTACTATAATAGATACTTTTACGTCATCTCTATCTTCAAAGTATTCGAGGATTTTCCTAGCGTTAGAGCCAGAACCGGATGCAAATATAGCGATGTGTTGAACCTTCAATTTGTTTCTTATGGAGAGAATATTGATGCTAATAATTACCTTAACGGCCTGTAAGCTATTGTTTGAGAAGGATCTATGCTGAGCATGACACTCCTTACCTTAGTTTTTTGGTCGGCATCAGCTGCAATAAAAATGTCAACTATTTCTATTCGTTTAGTGTCAGCAAACATTTGCGGTAATATTGTATTGTTTATTTCTTTATTTACTCGTCCCACATCAGTGATTGCTTCCAGTATTACTGCTCTCGCTTGATTGAAATCAGCATACATTTTATCCATTCCTTTTCTATGGTATTTATAGATAGCCTCTCTCATCCTTCTGAATTTAGGAGATCTTATGTTTTCGATAAGGAAGTATCTGTTTTGTTGTCTTTTATCATCCTGTGTCCATCCATTATCACCTCTTTGTAGGCTAGCTGGAAGACTATTGTACAAACTAAATGCTTGATCGAAATATGGGTCACCACCCATCGGAGAGAAAGAGTCATAATCCATACCAAGCATGAAGTAGGCAAAGAAACTTAGTATAGAAGAAAAATTGTCAGCATATCCGTCTGTAGATATTCTAATATTCTGCAAGCCATCATAGCTAAATGTGAGGTTCTTATCCACATATTTCATGATAGGAGTACTTGTATTAGAATTGTAAACAGGTCTTGAAGTCTGTACGACCAATTGCCCCTTAAAAGTTGTAGCGTTCAACTCTTCCTTTATCGTCAATTGAATATTTCCTTGTATTTTTTCATGATCTTGGTATGAATCTTCAGTCCATGTATTTGAATTGAAAAATTCATAAAGTTGCTTCTCAAGCGCAGGAACTATTTTCTCATTCGTCATAGAAATTCCTGGTGCACCTACTTTTATCTCCAATTCAAATTCTTGTGCAGAACTTGTGTTGGCCAAAATCATCAATGAACAAAAAATGCTGATTCTCAATATATTCTTCATTATTTATTTTTTCTAGAAGTCTTCTAACCGTCCAACTTCTGGGACTCGAAGTTCAAGGACTATAGTTACTTTCATTTTAAAGTGATATGCCTTATTAGCAAACGTTCTTAAGTATCAAAAGAGTACGGCGCATGAACATTTTTTAATAAGACTACAATCTCATCTACAATATCGATTGCAACATCTGTTTTACTTTTCAGAGGATATTCCTTAATATCAGTTTCAGATTTTATGATTCGGATCTTATTGGTATCATGTTGAAATCCCGCCCCTTTATCATTCAATGAATTTAGAACGATGAAATCTAGGTTTTTCTTTTGTAATTTCCGATTTGCATTAGAAATTTCATCATTAGTCTCCAATGCGAAGCCGATTAGGAGTTGATTTTTCTTAAGAGACCCTAGTTGAGCTGCTATATCTTTTGTCCTTTTGAGTGGAATATTGAGGTCTCCTTCTTTTTTCTTGATCTTTATTTCTGATACGGTCTGCGGAGTATAATCTGCCACAGCCGCTGCCATTATTGCGACATCGCACTCTTCAAAGTTTGCTACTGCTGATTGATACATTTCTTCAGCCGAGGTCACTTTTATCGTAGTCACATTATTATGATTACTAGATAAGCTAGAAGGGCCTAATATTAACTGAACCTGTGCTCCTCGATTTGCACATTCTTCTGCAATCGCAATTCCCATTTTACCAGAACTTCTATTTCCTATGAATCTCACGGGATCAATTGCTTCATGGGTAGGCCCTGCCGTTACGATAACGCTCTTACCAACTAAGTCTTGATGAGTAGCGAGTTTAGCAGATAAATATGCTACTATTTCTTCTGGTTCTGCCATTCTGCCTTCACCGCTCAACCCACTAGCAAGTTCTCCGTTTCCAACAGGAATCATCCCGTTACCGTACGATTCTAATTTTGAAAGATTTGATTTAGTAGAAGAGTGGACCCACATATCAAGATCCATTGCGGGTGCTATATAAACTGGACATTTAGCGGATAAGTATGTTGCGACTAACATGGTGTCAGCTATACCATTTGCCATTTTTCCCAATGTAGTGGCTGTACATGGTGCTATGATCATAGCGTCCGCCCATAATCCCAGTTCTACATGGTTGTTCCAGCTATTCCCATTCGTTACTTCCGTATGTACTTCATGTTTGGATAAAGTAGACAAAGTGAGAGGAGATATAAAAGCACAAGCCGAAGGAGTCATGATAACTCTAACTTCGGCTTGTGCTTTTATCAGTAGTCTAGTCAGTGAAGCGGCCTTATATGCAGCTATCGAACCTGTGATGCACAGTATTATTTTTTTCGATGCTAGGCTTCCGCTCATGTCCAGATATTTCGTTTTTAGAAGAATTAATTGTTTTACTGTAATTCAACAACAAATACTGAACCAAGTAGAAACTATAAACGCAATCTAAAAATTAATCTTCGTCTCTTAATCTATACTGTAACTCTCCATTCATATATTCCGTATAAGCTATGATTGCAGGATTAGGAAGTCTCTCATAGAATTTTGAGATTTCTATCTGTTCTTTGTTTTCGTGTATTTCCTCTATTGCATCTGAAGTAGTTGCAAATTCTTCCAACTTAGCGTGCAATTCTACTTTAATATCTTGCGAAAGAGAAGTTGCCCTTTTTCCAATAATGTTGAGTACTTCATAGATATTACCTGTAGTGGCTGCGATGGTTTTTACATCTCTTGCTTCTACATTTGGATCTATAGACTGTACTTTACTTTTAATATCACTCATGCTTTAAGTTTTTTTAATTCTTCAACTGTGTTATTATATATATCAGCGACCTCTTTGCTATACTCAGATGTCGGATGTTTTTTTGTGAATTTCTTATATAACGCTACGGTGTTCTCATATCGTTCCTCTTTTTTGCCATAAACACTCTTTCCGGCAAATTCATAGGTAGCTTTTATCATCAAATACCTTACCTTTTCTGCTTCTACGGCATCTGGATATTGGACCAACATGTTTCCGAATGAACTAACAGCGGATTCGTATTGTCCAATATTATAGTATAATTGTCCTTGTTGGAATGCTTTGATTTCAAGCTTTCTCCTCATCTCGTCTATCAACTCATTACACTTAGCTACTCGTTCACTTCTTGGATGTGTATTGATGAACGTTTGTAATCCTTCTATCGCTTTTACAGTATAACTCTGATCTAACTTAGGATTCGGTGACATTCTATAGTTTGCGTAAGCAGACATATATTCTGCTTCTTCTCTTTTGTCACTATTGTAAAATGTAGAAGAAAAACTTTTGAAATAGTGTGCAGCAAGAATAAATTCATTGTTGTAATAATGCGTGTATGCAAATTTCAAGAATAACTCTTCAGCTTCCGTTTTACCTCTGTAATTTGGAATAGATAATTCTAATAAAGTCTGAGCTTTTAACCAATCTTCTTGTTCGTAAAACTCCAGTGCTTTTTGAAATATCAATTCAGGATTGTTACTTGTTCTTACCGCTTCGAATTCGGATTTACAAGCAAAAACCACTATAGAAATAATTATTAATAAAACGCTTTTTTTCATAGGGATGCAAAATTAGTATTTTTTTGATATTCAAGTGTATAAATGGGCATAAATAGGGGCGTTGAGTATCAGCTAGATGTCATTATTTTGATTTTTGGTTGTCAAATGCAGTCAAATGCCCAAATGCTAACGGTAAATTAAAGATTGTGCTGTAGTATGAAAGTTGAATTAAGGTAAGTTTAACACGTGAGTCACATTGAATACCATGATTTTTTGGTCTGTATATAGAAGGAAAGATATGATGGGTATTAATTGATTATGATTAAACTCGGAAAAAATCATCATAAACCTTTATTTGATTTGACCAGTCATATTTACTCACCTGTGCTCTAATGGTTTCCGTGTCACTTGGGTGCAAGTTTATTGCCGCTCTGATTTTATTCACTAATTCTTTTGTAGATGAAAAATAGCAATCATCAAATTTTGGCCTATCTAAATGTTCAGGAAAAGCCAATCGATTGGGCAGTATCGGATAGCAACCTGAAGCGATGCCTTCCACAGCTGAGATCCCAAAAAAATCTTGATTACTGGTCACTGGCATAATATCCGCTTTAGCCAATAATCGTAAATACTCGATTCTTGATTTGGCATATCCATAGTGAATAATCTTATCACCTAGTATTACTTTCGCTTCTTCGAATACCTTTGGAGATCGTTTGTATTTTTCACCTGCGACGATGACTTTGAATTTCATTCCCTCCTTATTCAATTGAAATAGTGCTTCAAAAAAATCTTTTGGATTTTTGTCATATTCCCAACGATGATTCCATATGATGACAGGAATATCATTTTTAATGCGCTCCAATGCTAATAAAGGCTTCATATTTACACCGATAGAAAGAACATAACTTTTGGCTCTTATCTTTTCTATTTCTTCTCTTGGTGTTTCATCAGGAAACTGCTCAAGAAAATCTGGTAGTATCCCCATTAAATCATCTCTGTGATATGCAGAATTAAAAATCACCCGATCTGCCGCCAAACAAGACAGATAGTTGATCCACCCATAGTGATTATCTCTTTTTAGAAGGATATCTGGATCATTCTCTGACCATGGATAGGTAATCTGATTTTCATGAAAAAATACATTTACGGCAACTTGATTGTACCATGCTTTAGACTCTCCCTTAGCAATTAGCAAACCTCTCAATGTAGCAATGTTTGTAAATGAAGTACAGAGTATAAGGTCGTATGTTTGGTCTAATCCAATAATCTCATTGCTAAAATGAATTGCGGAATGCTCCATTCTCCATTTCCAGTGCCTTCCAGGCATGGTTAGCAAGTCTACTTTGTGAGTTGAATTGGCAACAAAACCATCTACCCACTGTTTATGACTTACACCGTAAAAGGATTCTAGAAGAAGGATTTTCATGTTGTAAAGATATAAAGTGAATTGTTAGTATTTGATTTTTCATATTCCTGATTCTGGATATTCTAAAATATGCATTCATTCTTCCTCAAATAAATCTTCTATATTTGATTTATAGACTATAAAAATAGAGCAACATTGAAAAACAAATCAGATATTCTAGTCATCGGAGCAGGGGTAGCAGGACTTACATTCGCTATTAAAATGGCGGAAAAGAGACCCGATGTGAGCATTACTGTATTGACCAAAACGCATGAAGGAGAAAGCAATACGCGCTATGCTCAGGGTGGAGTAGCTGCAGTTTGGAATCATCAACAAGATAACTTCAAGAAGCACATAGAAGATACACTCGATGCCGGAGATGGACTATGTGATAAGGAAGTAGTCGCAATGGTGATTGAAGAGGGTCCTAAAATGGTTCAAGAAATTATAGAGTGGGGGACTCGATTTGATAAAGTAGAACAGGGCACTTATGACCTAGGCATGGAGGGAGGACACTCAGAAAATAGAATACTCCATTACAAAGATCTAACAGGTTGGGAAATCCAAAGAAGCCTTGTCGCTAAAGTGAAAACATTTGACAATATTACTTTCTTGCAGCACTATTTTGCGCTGGATTTGATCACGCAGCACCATCTTGGTAGAAACAAAACGAGGCTTAATAATGATATAGAATGCTATGGAGCCTATGCTTTAAATAAGAAGTCTAAAGAGATCGAAACATTCCTATCCAAACAGACGGTATTGTGTACAGGTGGAGCGGGACAGATTTATAAGAGTACAACCAATCCTGTGATTGCCTCAGGTGATGGTATGGCTATGGTCTACAGAGCAAAAGGCAGATTGGCAAATATGGAGTTTATTCAATTTCATCCAACCTCACTTTATAATCCTGCTGGTGAAAATCCTTCATTTCTAGTGTCTGAAGCGGTGAGAGGTTTTGGGGCAATTTTAAAGACTTCTGACGGAAAAGAATTCATGCAAAAGTATGATGATCGGCTTTCATTAGCACCTAGAGATATTGTAGCTCGTGCAATTGATAAGGAGATGAAGGAACGAGGAAACGATTTTGTTCTTCTTGATTGTACACATATCGATCAGAAGGCATTTTACAATCATTTTCCGACTATTTACGATAAGTGCATGAGCATAGGCATAGATCCTATGAAGGATATGATTCCAGTAGTGCCAGCCTGTCATTATGTATGTGGTGGTGTTTTAGTAGATAAGATGGGTAATACATCCATCAAGAACTTATACTCGGCAGGCGAGTGTACTTGTTCTGGTTTGCATGGAGCGAATAGACTGGCTTCAAATTCACTTTTAGAAGGCCTTGTTTATGGCAATAATATTTCCATCGAAATAGCTAAAAATATAGACGGAGCTGTAATGCAGGAAGGAATTCCTGACTGGAATGCAAAAGGGACTACAGAGCCCAATGAGCTTGTCCTCATGACCCAAAGTCAGAAAGAGCTGAAAGAAATCATGAGTGCTTATGTTGGAATCGTAAGGACTGAAGTGAGACTAAAACGTGCCATGGATAGACTTTGGCTGCTTTATAAGGAGACAGAGATGTTGTACTCCGACTCAATAGTATCACCGCAAATTTGTGAATTAAGAAATCTGATAACAATTGGTTATTTGGTGTCGAAAGCTGCACAGTTTAGAAATGAGAGCCGAGGATTGCACTTTAATACGGATTATCCTGATAAGTATGATTATTTGGAGACGACTCTGTTGTAAGTTGTCATATTTATAACTAATAATCAAAAGGTGCGACTTCTCTGAAGTCGTGGGATTTATTGCCTATACAAGGCGTACATAGTGAGACTACTCAGTAGTCTTTTGGTGAAATTCGATAATTGAGCTTTGGAAATTATTAGGACCTATTTTTTTAATAGAAAAAGTGACTACAAAGTAGTCAAGGTGTTTTAGTAAATTAAGTAAATAATATATCGATTCAATTTGATCGCACAAATTCCTAAATGTACCTAGTAAAAACACCGCCTTTCGTCCAGTTCCTATTCAAAAGACTCATTTGGAGATTTGTTGATACTAAAAAAGTATACCTGACCTTTGACGATGGCCCTGTTCCAGAGGCTACTCCATGGGTATTGGATGTTTTGAAAGAAGCGGAAATTAAGGCTACCTTTTTCTGTGTAGGTGAGAATGTAAAGAAATATCCAGAAATATATCAACGAATTTTAGAGGAAGGACACACCGTTGGTAATCATACTTACAATCATCTGAATGCCTGGAAAACGAAATCTAACGACTACTTAAGTAATATAGACTTAGCAAATGACGAGATAGATTCAAAGTTATTCCGACCTCCATACGGAAAGCTCTCTCCTAAGTTATCGAAAAAGATAGATGCAGATTACGACATCATCATGTGGGATATATTGAGTGGAGATTTTGATTCTAATATCAGTGCTGAAAAATGCTTAACGAATGTAACCGCTAAAGCGAGAGAAGGATCGATAATTGTATTTCATGATTCTGTGAAAGCTATTGATAAGTTGAAATTTGTACTGCCAAAAGTGATTGATTTTTTTAAATCTCAGGAGATTGAGATGGGGAAAATTGAAATTGATAGATAATAATTGTCAGTTTCAATGACAATACGGAATCGACATTGAGCTAAAGTCCAATAGAAGCCATCCGTCAAGGACTTTTATGATTTCAAGTATGAACTGAAGGGATATTCAGAAATACTGAAGAGCCCTATTTATTGAATCTTCTTTGTGTTTACTTCTTAATTCATGCAGCATTTTTTAATGATTTTACGTAAAAACGG
>CAXBGT010000224.1:0-8480 GCA_963975265.1 uncultured Saprospirales bacterium | reverse complement strand
CAGAAAACAGACTTCTAAACACCTCAATAAAGCTTTCTCTCACTTTGTCAAAAGCTTCGAGGAACATAACAGTTGCAGACGATTCTATTTCTTTAATGGTTTCCAAAAGAGATTCTTTAGCTTCCAGTATATCCGTTCTTTGTTTTGATATGTTTTGATATCTATCTTCCATTTCATTGTAAGCTTCGACCGCCATTGGATTTACATCTCCATAATTGTTTTGACTTGAGTTTTTCAACTCTCTCTTGTAACTCCTCTAGTGTAGATTCGATTTCTGGTGCCTCTTGATTGATGATGTCATTTATCGCAATACCAAATTCTATTTTTAGTCGCTCTCCTACCGCACTTATCTTAAATTTTACATCTTGATAATCTTCTCTTATCTGTTGAACTTTAAGTTGGATCTGATTTTGAGATCGAGTAATAATTTTTATTGCATCTTCAATCTCAGTAATGGCAGACCTTGCGGAATAGTACTTCTGTTCTGCTTCACTCAGTTTATTTTCATTGTCTTTCTTACCCGAATAAAGGTGGACTAAATTTTCGTCCATTGTCGTTACCTGCTTTAATATATCTTCTGCGCCTTCTATCTCGTCTCTACGTCTTATTTTGTCTTGTTTAACGCGTCTTTCTAGGTCATGAACTCGACTATTTTTAAAATCTAGATCTTTTGTCAGGTTACTAACGAGGTTCTGCTGTTGGATTCCTGCAATATTTGACTCATTGAACTTTTGACTTGCAGTAGCGAGAATGGAATTCAGACTATCAAGGTCAGAATCATCTCCTTTATTCTTATCTAAATTCTTGATTTTCTTTTGAGTATCAGTGAGAGCCTTATCGATCTCTTTTGCTTGATTTTTAAGTTTATCTAATTGAATCTTAGTTGATTCTTCTTTGTCTTTTTGTTCCTTTTTGTATTGCTTATATACATCAATTCTTGTATTCAGACCTGCTTGCTCGCGCTCGAGTCTAGACTTTTCATTTCGCAGTTGATTAATAGCGTGTGTATTATTTGTCTGCTTCAGATTTGATAACTCAGCTCTAACCTGATCCAAAGAAGTAGACAATTTTTCTCTGTCCGCTTCTAACTTTCTAAGGTCTTTTGATAGCTTTTCTAAGTTCTTTTTACGACCTATTTTTTTTCCTTCAAACAAGCCTACAGAACCCCCACTTATGTAATTTTTTCCTTTTAAAAATGTTCCAGATTTTGCTAAATAAGTAAATTCACTTGGTAACATATCATAATTAAAATCACTAAAAGTGCCTTCGTAGATCAATACATCTTTCAAGATGAAATTCAACAAGTTATCATACTTGACATCTACTTTTACTTTCTGTGATGCCGGTGTAGTATCCGCTATATTTTGTCCCGAAGTAGTGACCTTTTCGATCTTATCTAAAAGAAAGAAATTCGCTTTCCCTTTCTGCGAAGTCGTCAGCAGATTGATTGCAGATTTCGCTTCTGCCATGTCTTCCACTACATAAAAATTAAGATACGGACTTAAAAACTGTTCTACGGTTCCTCTACAATCTTCCTCCACGTCTAGCAAATCAGATAATACAGGAACATCCTTTTTCCAACTTGTACTCAAAAACTTAATAGATTCTGGAAAGCCTTCATAATTATCGATCATGCTCTTAAGGAGATCGTATTCGTTCTTCTTACTATCAATTGTCCTAGTAACTTTATTCAGCTCAGTTCTGACGGACTCCTGTTTCTGGTCTAGCTCTTCAACCTTAAGTTTCCTTTCCTCTTCGGCCTTATTGAGGTTTTCTATATGCTTATCTTTCTGATCAATCTCTTTTTGTAGCTTTTCAAGAGATACCTTGGCATTTTTATACTCTCCTTTTCTACCTTCAAGCGATATCTCTCCACGTTTAAGTTCTTCTTTTAGATTGGATTCATTGTTAGAAATCAGTGCCAACTGCTTTTCAAAATCATAAATGGATCGATTCAGCTGTTCTCTCTCAAGGGTGCGTTTATCAAAAGCTTGTTTTGCACTTTGATGATCGGATTTGATAGCATCATACTTTAGCTTGTAATCATCTGTTGATTGTGATTGACTTTTGTATTTACTACTTTCTTCATCAAGCCTTTTCTTTAGAGTCTTTACTTCATTTTCAAATCTTTCAAGATCAAGTTTACTGGCCGATATTGACTTTTTTAATGTCTCTGCATTTGACTCTTTAAATTTTTGCTTTTGCTGTAATAATCCCTTTTCAGATTCTAAATTTCTGATTTTGGTTACTAACTCATTCAGTTCTCTTTGTTTAGAAGATAGAGACTGTTCTTTTTCTAAATTTTCTTTTTTTTCTTTTTCGAGAAATGCTTCTTTTTTTCTAACTTCTACATCTAAACCACTGTACCTATCTTGTTCTGACTTCAGCTCAGAACCCAGTCTTTTATATTCTTCTTTCAAAGATTGAACAGATACTTGAGCAAATGTCACTGCCAGTTCTTTATACTTCGCTTTGAGATCAAGATACTTTTGAGCTCTTTTAGCTTGTTTCTCAAGGCTTTTTAGATTTCCTTCTATTTCAAAAAGTAGATCTTCTACCCTATCAAGGTCGGCAGTTGTTCCTTTGAGCTTATTAAGCGTTTCTCTTTTTCTTCTTTTGTACTTAGAAATACCTGCTGCTTGCTCAAACATTTTGCGTCGAGCATTATCTTTATCGTCCAATATATCATCGACCATACCAAGCGCAATAATCGCATAAGAATTACTTCCAATACCAGTATCCATCAACAGTGTGGTGATGTCCTTTAATCTACAACTAACCCCATTTAGCCTGTATTCACTCTCACCACTTCGGTATAATATTCGCGAAACAGCAACCGTCTGATATTCTGTAGCTAAAATCCCTTTAGTATTTTCAAATGTCAAAGTTACCTGAGCTGTAGATGCCTCCTTCCTTTTTTTCGTGCCATTAAATATGATATCTGACATCTTCTCAAGCCGTAACTCCTTGGATTTTTGCTCTCCAAGCACCCATCTGATTGCGTCAACAACATTCGATTTCCCAGAGCCATTAGGACCTACCACGCCTATTACATCATCATTGAAGTTCATTGATGTTTCGTTAGCGAAGCTCTTGAAGCCTTTTATGGTCAGGTTTTTTAATCTCATATTTCGAATGGCAAATATAATGAGAATGGGCTTATTACCTAAGCTCTTGAAGTTAAATAAGTGGTATTGAAAGAGTTAGCTTGTAAAGGATTAATTATTAGCTGGTAATGATTAACAGGAATATTTAATATGTACAATACTTAATTCCAGTATTCAAGCTTTTATCTTTTAAGAGAAATCTGTTCCTTATCGGTTCAGGGTTAAAAAAATTGATCCAATAATGAGTACAAATACTGGATTCGAGCAATCGCTAAAATCATTCCAAATCAATTTATAAGTTATGTATACCAAAAATACCAACCACAGCACAAAGATTTATCAACAAATATGTTATATTTACTACGAGTGTGAACCTCTTACTACCTACCTTTTCAACTTCGATTAACATTCAAAATTGCATCACAGATATAACCAAGAATCCTTAATTTTACATCTATGAAATTATCACATTCCCTAAAGACATTTCTTAGTTTAATAATCATTGCATCATTTTTTTTATCATGTTCTAAAGAAGAAATCGACTTACCGGAAAATACGGTAGCCTTTACCAGAGCTGGTGAATATATAGAAAAGACAGAAACCAATACTATAGGGGTCACCGCTTTTCCTAACAAGCTACAAGTAAGGGGTTCTTTATCTAATGGTAACAACCTCCATATTGCAGTGAGGTTTCAAGATGAAACAATTCTTCTTAACATAACTGACACCACTGAACAGATCTACCAGATGGATAATAAGGATAACGGTCTCAGATACTTTAGTATGTCGGACTGTAGTGCATATAAGAATAAACCTAACACAGGAACTATCGAAATCCTTGAATGGGATTCCAAAGATAAAACGTGCAAAGGGCGCTTTCAAACAGAAACAACCAATACTGCTGGATTGGAAGACGGACCAGAGTTTCTTGAAGGTGTGTTTGATGTCTATATTTTTTCAATAGGATCTCAAATCTTGGATAAAGAACTTTCGGTAACTATTGAAAATAAAAAGCAAGATATATCCTATCGGATTACTAATAATCCAAGTAACATAAATTTAGCACAAAACTCATTTATTTACGGAAGTTTTGATTCTCTGAACATTTTCTTCCCAAAAGCAACATCTGAAGCAATACAAACTGATAATTCAAAAATTGAAATCACTCTTAATTACAACAACAAAAACTATAGAGGTATCCATGCTAGCATCGGTGAAATAAATGTGAGTATAAATAATACTAGTTACAGATATTTTGCTTTCGAGATCACTAACCTTCTGCTTACTCAAGTAGAGGACCCAGAAAAGACGGTTATCATAAATTCTGCCTGTATAAAGATACCCTATTTCTGATATTTCTATTCTTAGCATAACTCTGTAATACCAATAATTATCGAGATCCGAATTAAAAAAATAGCAAATGAAATAACACATTTCTATTGTCCATCTATATTCTATGATTAACTTCGCGTTTTCCGTCCTAACAATTGAAATCCATGACAGACAAAGAACTCGAATTTAATAAAAACTTAGATGCGATGCACCTTGCCGCTTCAAAAGCAAAAAGAAGACTTGAAACAATATATGAAGGGGGTGGGGCAAAAAAGATTGCTAGGCAACACGATAAAGGAAAAATGACCGCAAGGGAAAGAGTTGCTTACCTTTTAGATGATGAAGATGACTTCTTAGAAATCGGAGCTTTCGCAGGATACGAAATGTATAAAGAACATGGTGGTTGTCCCGCAGGAGGAGTTGTCACTGGGATCGGAAGAATAAAAGGTCGTCAGTGCATGGTTATAGCCAATGATGCGACTGTTAAGGCGGGTGCTTGGTTTCCAATTACATCCAAGAAAAACTTGCGTGCTCAAGAAATAGCAATGGAAAACAGACTTCCATTGATCTATCTTGTGGATAGTGCAGGCGTCTACCTGCCTCTGCAAGATGAGATCTTTCCAGATAAAGAACACTTCGGAAGGATGTTTAGAAATAATGCTAAGATATCAAGTATGGGCATTCCTCAGATTTCGGCGATCATGGGAAGTTGTGTAGCTGGAGGAGCCTATCTCCCAATTATGTCAGATGAAGCACTAATAGTAGAAGGCACTGGTTCGATCTTCTTAGCTGGTCCATATTTAGTAAAAGCAGCAATAGGAGAAACAGTAGACAAAGAAACACTCGGAGGTGCCAAAACTCAATCTGAAATATCAGGTGTCACAGATTACAAAATGCCAGATGATAAGACATGCCTTGACACCATAAAAGACCTAGTCGATAAAATGGGTCATGAAACCAAAGCTGGAATTGACAGAATCAAAAGTAAACCGCCATTAGACAATGGAAAAGAAATAGCTGGATACTTTCCAGAAAATGCTACTAAACCGTACGACACGACAGAAATATTAAAAAGAATAGTAGACGAAGGAAAACTCACATTCTATAAAAAAGATTTTGGTAAAACCATCACATGTGCATATGCACGAATTGATGGATGGAGCGTCGGCATAGTTGCAAATCAACGATTGGTTTCAAAAAATGCAAAAGGAGAAATGCAATTTGGTGGGGTTATATATAGTGATTCAGCGGATAAAGCTTCTCGCTTTATTATGAATTGCAATCAGAAAAAGATTCCATTGGTTTTCTTTCATGATGTGACAGGATTCATGGTAGGTAGTCGATCCGAGCATGGAGGCATAATCAAAGATGGCGCTAAGATGGTCAATGCAGTAGCCAACAGTACTGTTCCTAAGTTCTCAATCGTAATGGGAAACAGCTATGGAGCTGGCAACTATGCCATGTGCGGAAAAGCATACGATCCAAGATTAATCGTGGCTTGGCCAACAGCAAAAATAGCCGTTATGGGTGGAACACAGGCGGCTAAAGTACTAACTCAAATACAAGTGGCTTCTCTAAAAAGAAAAGGAGAAGAACCAGATAATGATGCTGAAACGGCTTTATTCACTAAAATAAAGGATAGGTACGATGAGCAGACGACTCCTTATTATGCTGCAGCAAGATTATGGGTAGATGCGATTATTGATCCTAGAGAAACAAGGTCGGTGATCTCTAGAGGTATTGAGATGTCGAATAATGCAGCGATTGAGAAGTTTAATGTTGGGGTTATTCAAACGTGAGAAGTTGTTTAGTCATTTTCAATGCTTGCTTAGATATGTTTAGATTGTTTAGATTGTTTAGATTGTTTAGATTGTTTAAGTTGTTGAAAACTAGGGTGCAGTCTATAAAAAATGAAAAATGAAAATATTAGCGAAAACGTTAGAGGGATTGGAAGATGTATTGGCGAAGGAGATTGTGGATGTTGGAGGTACAGAGGTGAAGATATTGAAGCGTGCCGTGCAGTATGAAGGAGATAGGGAGTGTCTTTATCGATCAAATATTATGTTGCGAACTGCTCTAAGAATTTTAGTTGTTAAGAAGACTTTTAATGTGCGAGATGAAGATCAGCTATATGAACAAATAAAAAGTATTCCTTGGGAAGGAGTTATGTCTTTGAAAGATACTTTTGCAATAGATGCTACATCTTCTGGAGAGGTGTTTACACATTCTAAGTACATCGCACTTAAGTCTAAAGATGCAATTGCAGATCGATTCGTAGAGAAATTTGGTAAGAGACCCAATGTAAATGTCCTCCAACCCACTTACAGAATCACAATTCATATTAGGGATACCCGAGCGACATTGTCGTTAGATAGTTCTGCAGAATCTCTGCACATGAGAGGTTATAGAGCCAACACAGTAGATGCTCCGATGAACGAGGCACTGGCTGCTGGTATTCTTCTACTTTCTAGATGGAAAGGTGATACGCCTTTTATGGATCCGATGTGTGGAAGCGGCACTTTATTGATAGAAGCGGCTAGACTGGCACTCAATCATCCTACTCAGCAAAAAGATAGATACTTTGGGTTTAAGCGATGGAAATCATACGATAAAGACCTATATGAGGAAATCTATCAAGATCAGCTAAATAAACGGATCGACAAAAAAGTGGAAATCTACGGTCAAGACAAATCACTCAGAAGTGTGAAAGTGACGCAACAAAATCTCGAGGAAGCTGGTTTAGCTGATAAGATTTCTGTGATCAAAAAAGACTTCTTCAAGACATACCCGCCGAAAGGAGTGACAGTGATGATGAATCCACCTTATGATACACGTTTAAAGGAAGATGATATCAATAAGTTCTATAGAAACATGGGTGATAAATTCCACAAGGATTTCATAAAAGCGGATCCTTGGATATTTAGTGGAAACCTAGAAGCATTGGAAGAGGTTGATCTAGGAATAAACAATGTATTCAATTTGATGAATGGTGGTATGCCGGCTAAGTTGGTGAATTATTTTTTTGATTGATGAGATTGTAGAGACTTAGCCATGTGTTTCCAAGCAAGCCCCACAATTAAATCCAAAAGAGTAGCGACCTAAACATCTAAAACCGAAGCGATCAAAAAAGTGCAGCTCACAAAACATTGTAAATGAAGATAATTGTAATTATTTTTTTTAGTTTTTTGTCAATTGGTCTATTCGGTCAAGATACTCTCGATATCGTAAAAGAAAAGAAAATAAAATTGACATCTTCATTGGATCGGATGACGTATTCCATGAACCTCCCTACCCAATCTGTTTTGAAACAACGATCTGTATTTGATGTGAAGAAGTTACCTATCTTTTGTAAGATTGAGCATAGGTTAGCGAAGTCATCCAAGGTGAATGTGATGATGCGTCTCGGTTCTCTTGACTATGTAGACAGGTTAGAAGGAAAGAAACCTTAATGAATTTTAGAAGATCCGATTACTTTTTGATTTCTTGAAATATATTTTTGAATTATAATGAAGAAACAACTCATATTCGCAACAGCCAACAGCCATAAATTAGACGAAGTAGGCAAAGTGATTGATCATTCGAAATTTGAATTGATGAACCTGAAAGATGTTGGAATCACAGAAGATATAGAAGAAACAGGTGATACACTTGAAGCAAATGCACTCATAAAAGCAAGGTACGTAGTAGAGAAAACAAAGAGCAATGTATTCTCAGAAGATACTGGACTTGAAGTAGATGCACTAGGAGGAGATCCTGGAGTAATTACTGCGCGATATGCTGGACCACAGAAAGATGCTCACGACAATATGGATTTGCTAATAAGAAATCTAGAAGATAAGAAAGATCGTTCTGCACAATTCAGAGCTGTTATTGCATTGATTATTGATGGTCAAGAAGTTCTTTTTGAAGGTATTGTAAGAGGCCGTATTGCGAAAGAAAAGTCAGGAGTTGAAGGCTTTGGCTATGATCCTATTTTTATTCCTGAAGGATATGACAAGACATTTGCGGAGCTGCCTGATGAGATTAAGTTAGGTATGAGCC
>CAXBGT010000223.1:0-8489 GCA_963975265.1 uncultured Saprospirales bacterium | reverse complement strand
TAGACGTATCCATTACAAAAGAAAAACATATAGTAGTCACTTGGGTAGGTGAGATTGAGGAGAAATCCTATATAATAGCTTCAATCATCAAAGATGGCTTATTAATATCTGATGCGGTCACATTAATAGAAACATCACCTAGTCGAAGCAGTGGTTTTCCAATCATAGAATTAGCAGACAACCATTTAATTATTATTCGTACCATCTCAGAAGATGAAGCATTAAGTGTAGAGTTAACAAAATTCGAAATTTTATAATGTTGAAAAATGCTATCTCGAATTTCATGTAGTGTCATACTAATCATTTATTTGATCGTTCGATTTCTTACTTTGGATTTTGATCAACCAGAGAAGAATATGTTTACTGATTCAGATGGGTTGGGTTACTATATTTATTTGCCGGCAGTGTTTATATATCAGGATATCACGAAGTACGAGTGGTTAGCTGAAATTAATGAAAAGTACAAGGTGTATGGTGGCGAAAAGCCATTTCAAATTGGAAAACATGAAAACGGAAACTATGTCACCAGCTACTTAGGTGGAGTGACGGTGTTGCAATTACCATTTTTCG
Organism: uncultured Saprospirales bacterium; assembly: GCA_963975265.1. Taxonomy (GTDB): domain Bacteria; phylum Bacteroidota; class Bacteroidia; order Chitinophagales; family Saprospiraceae; genus CAJXUU01. The sequence continues at coordinate 7,919 of CAXBGT010000223.1, read as the reverse complement.
CAACGGGGCATCTTGTTTCTAAGTTTACAGACTATCCTTCTGATGGGTTTTCGCCGCCGTATCAATATGCGATTGGTTTAGCACCTATATTTTATCTTGTTCTATGTCTGTTTTTACTTCGTAAAGTGCTATTGACTTATTATGATGAAGTGACAGTTGCTGTTACTTTGGCCCTTGTTTTTCTAGCTACTAATGCCATTGAATATATTGCTATTGAAGCAGGACAGAGCCATGGGTATATCATGCCGCTTTATGCTTTAGTCATATATCTCTCAATATTGTGGCACAACAACCCAAGTAAAAAAACTGCTTTCGCTATAGGAGCTACAATTGGACTAGCGACAATAATGCGACCGACTGAGTTGCTCATGATGCTTATCCCGATTTTATGGAATACACATACAAAAGATGAAAAAAAGAAAAAGTGGGCATTAGTTCGAGCGAACAGACAGCATTTAATATATGCGTTACTTGGAGGAATAGTTGGTGGAGGCCTGCAAGTGGTTTATTGGCTGTATGCTACGGGTAACTTTATCCAAGTCGTAGGTAGCAAATGGCGTTTTCTTGACCCATACTGGAGAGTATTGGTTGGCTGGGAGAAAGGCTGGTTTATCTATACACCTATCACTATTTTCTTTGTTGTTGGTTTGTGGTTTATAAAAGATCGACCATTCAGAAAGTCAATTCTTTGGTTTTGTATTATTAATATTTGGATCATTATTTCGTGGAACAATTGGCGATTTGGAGGCAGTTATTCTACACGGGCATTGGTGCAGTCTTATCCAGTTTTTGCACTAGCATTTGCAGGATTTGTGAGTTGGGTGCTCAGCAAAAGATGGAAATATGTATTTCTTGGATTAGGATTATGTCTTATTGGTGTGAATCTCTTTCAGGTTTGGCAATACCAGCAAAACATCATCCATTATGACGGTATGAATCGGGCTTATTATCAAGCGGTTTATTTGGATCGGGATCCTACGCCTTTGGATATGAGTTTATTGGATGGCGGACAGGAGTTATACTCTTCTATGGATGAACACAAAGTTTTGTTTAGTATTGATTCGGAAACGGAAGTAGATGAAAACGAACCATTATGGAAATATTCAATTACTCAATCTCCATCTGGAACAAATAGAGGGTTACAATTTTATTTGGATCTATTGGTCAAATCTGGATATTGGAATGGGAGGATCTATGTTCGGTTCACGAACAGGGGAGAGGAGGTTTCATTTTATAGATTTAGAACATTTCATGCTATGACGGAGTATCAAAAACGGAATAAATATGTGATGCAGTTAATGGTTCCTAGAAGAGCGGATAGGGTAGAGATTGGATTTTTAGGCGGTGGGTTTAGTGGGGTCGTTTATCAAGGTTCTGTACACTTTTATTCAAACTGATATTTATTGGGATTGTTTTCCCTTTTCATGATATGAAATTTTATAAGCATTTACACCTAAAGAATTACCGATTAATTGATTTTTCCTGCCGTTAGGAAGATGATTAAGCCGTTTGTCAATGTTACTATTACCTTTAGTATATTATGCTTATTATTGGCAAGTAATAGTCAGTCCTAAGCTATGTTTAAAAATAAGATAATATTTGTTTGCTCATTACTGTGCCTAATTCACACGCAATTTAGTGTGAAGGCTCAAAATAATATTTCAGTATTACAGAATGATTCAATCGATTCACTTGCTCATTTCGCGGCAATCGATTCACTATATAATTACTTAAGAATTATTCAGAAAAAAATTGGAGCATTTTCTAAAATTGATTCTTTAACTAAGAAGGGAAAGAATAAAATTAAACTAGATTATTTTGAAGATCATGAAATTTTCAGAGAACCAAAAACGAGAAAAGAATATGATCTAGTTAGGTGGTATTATGCAAATAAATATTATCAACATCGTAATTATTTTGGTGATTTTGAGAATTCAATTCCTATCGGACTCAAAGCATCTGAATATGCTTATGATTCTTTGTTTTTGGATAGAAGAGCATTCTATGTTGAATTTGAGCTAGCAAATAATTATTCTAGACTCGATGATCATTCTAGGGCACTTTATTACATGAAAAAATGTATTCCTGGTGCAGTCGAACGTAAAGATAACAGGCTTCTAAATTTATGTTATCTTGAAATAGGGGATATATATCTTCGGACTAAGAAATATACAGAAGCAAAAAATTATTATCTAAAAGCCACTGATGTCAGCTTCGATGAGGATGGCGTTTCAAACCAAATAGCAATAATTTCAAGATTTAGAAAACTCTCTTTCGAAACTGAAGATGGTGAGTTTTTAGATTGGGTTGATAAGGAACTACCACTTCACGAGAAGAATAAGAATGGTAGTAAATATCAAGAAAGAAGAAATAATCTTGATGAAAGTCTTGGTGATTATTATAAGGAGAAAAGTAATTGGAAAGAAGCTCTAATTAAATATCAAAAGTCAGAAAGGTATTATAATACTTCTTCTTCTAGTTTAATAAAAAGAGAGTTAGCAAAATTATATGTAAAGTTTGCCGAATGTTATAGTGGAATTGATAATGATAGGATGGTTCGGCAATCAATAATGTCAGGATTGAAGTGTTTGTTGCCAAATCAAATTGAGTCAATAGTGCCTTCTGATACGGTACTCTATGCCGAAAATACTTTTGGAAGTATTTTTGATATTGGATATAAATACTATTTGAAAAAATACAATTCAAGTAAAAACACTGTTTTTCTAGATACTGCTTTTCAGCTTATAAAGCTTGGGATATTTACTAACGATTTAATAAATAAGAAAATATTTTATTCTACAGGAAAATTACTTTCAACAGATTTGGGTAGAAATCGAGTTAACCATGCCATTGATGCATTATGGTATCTTAAAGATAAACTGGGTCAAAAAGATTTCAATAGTGAATTGCGTTATTTGTTAGATGAATCTAAAGATTATATACTTAAAGATCAAATAGAATTAAAGAGCAAATTGTCAAGATTAGATTCCTTAAATAATTGTAAAGCAAATCATTTAATAAATCAGATCGTAAAAACAATTAACCGAGGAGGTTCAAAGCAAGATATAGTAAAGTATCAGACCGAATTAGATATGTTATTAGGTGCTACTAGGTCGGTTGATCAAATAGCTAATATTAATGAAGATTGCTTAGAATATGTTATTACAGAAAATCAGGTTTATTTAAACATAAATATAGGATCAAAGAAAGCCTTTCATCAGCTAGGTGAAAAGAGTATACTACAGAAACTAATTGACAACTTTTTATTAGGTTTAAAACAGCAAGAAGAGATTAAATCCTTAGATGAAAAGTCATCCTTATTGTGTCAATTTTTGATTCCTAAAGAGATTGAATTGCCTTTCGAAATTGCAATTGTAGCCGACGGCATTATCGCTCTAGTGCCATTTGATATATTAAATCATAAAAAATCATACCTTATTTTCGATCATCTATTGAAGACGAAGACATATAATAACACTGAAAGTAGTAAAGAAGAGAGTGAAATCAAAAGTGTATTATGTATTAATCCAAACTACGATAAAGGCGAGATTATAGATGATGACAAAATAGATAGAGCTGGATTTTATTATCTACCTTTTGCACAAACTGAAGTGGATGAGATGCAATTGATATTTAAAGATAAGATGGATGTTGAGAATTCAATTCAATCTATTGAGATCTTAGAGAAATTAAAATCATCAGATATCTTTCATTTTACCGGCCATGCAAAGGCAACGGATACCTCTTCGTTTCTTGTCCTTAAAGAAAAAGATAGTCTTATTCATTGGGGATCAGATCAGATTTATCACGCTAACTTAGACCTAGAATTAGTGACCTTAAGTGCATGTGAGACAGGGTTAGGAAAAATAATTAATGGGGATGGTATAAATAGTGTTGCTAGAAGTTTTATTAGTGCTGGAGCTAAGTCAGTTATCTATTCATTATGGACTGTCAATGATAAAAGTACATCTAATATTATGGTCCAAGTTTACAATAACCTAATGAGTGGAATGAAGAAACATGAAGCCATAAGAAATGCAAAACTAGATTTTTTTGACAAGGCTAATCCTCAACTTAAGCATCCATATTATTGGGGTGGTTTTATAGTTACTGGGGATATGAATAATTTGAAATTAATTCAAAGTAAGACGAATGTACCTCTATTTATTTTTCTCGGCTTAGGAGTCTTCAGTATAATAGTTCTTACAATAATCAAAACTAAACACCTATGAAACAGTTATCTTTTGTATTATCACTTATAATAATCCCTTTTTTAGCATCGAGTCAGATTGATAAAATGTGGTATGTAAAGAATAAAGCTACTATTGATAGTGGTTCTTACTTGCCGCAAGCTTCAGCCTTTACAGAGGTTGAAATTCTAAATGTTGCTCATCCTGATCCAGATATTAATAGTGATGGATCAGCTAGAAATGATATTTTTATTATGTATACTGATGGTACGCACACTAATACGAGAATGTACTCAGAGCTTGATTGGATAGATTATGACAGTGGTTATATTCCTCCAGTTTCAACTCCTGATCTGTTGCCACAAAATTACTTTGTTCATACTAATTCGGGTATAGCATTCATGTACTTTACAAATGTTTATGAAGGAAATGAAGAGCCTACTGCAAGAGTAGCTCCACCAAGTTCTGGAGGGTCTAGTCTTAATTTTCCTCTTTGGACTCCGAATAGTACTTCTCGATTAGAAATAACTACACCCGCTCAAACTTTAACAGCAAATCATTCTCCAGCAAGAGGAAAAGATTATACAATAATAATAAAGGCAACCCAACAAATGCTTGAATGTAAGTACAATCTTTGCTTCAATAATATCACACCGAATCCAGAATATGAAAGGGAAAAGAGTTCTTCAAATGTAGAAATTTCTGCATATCCATTTTATAGTAATATCAGCGTGTACCAACAAGATAATGGCAATCTTGAACCAAGATCAGATCTTTCCGCTGAAAATGGATGCATAAGTGATATTGATTTTCCAGAAGTGGGGTATACTTATGTTAATTTACGGATTCCATCAAACTTAGGGGACGAATATCTTGAAGGAGAATTATCAGTAACTCTTGAAACAAACGAATCGTGCCCCTCCGTAAATGCATTAGTAGATACTGTAAGAAATTCACATGATCCTAACTATATACTTGTAATGTGTGTAGATACAATGAAAGATTATAATATAGTGAAGTATCGTGCTGAGTGTATGAATGATGGAAATGCGCCACAAGATGATCCGTCTATGGAATTTACATTTCCATTTCCTGTTGGTCAAGACTCAATTATTATAACAAAATCAGCGATTTATAAATCAGGAGATCTAAATCAAATTTATCCTGTATGTAGATTAAATAACAATAGAGTCAAATTTTGTTTTGATGGGAAACTTGACAACTGTGGATGGGACGATCAAAGACCGGAATGCAAGGCTTGGGTTGAGTTTTGTGTTAAAGTCAGAAAAAAGGTTAATGTTATTAGTGATGATTTACAGCCTTTTAATAGAAATACAAATTTTGGTGAAGATGTATATGCCATTGAAATGTACATAGATCCATGTGATTCCAAAGATCCGAATAGAGAAAAAGTTAGAAAAGAAAAGTCTAGCCTTGAAAGCCCTAATTTTAATATAGATGATTATGCGGGGTATCATTATACCTATGATCCAAATTGCGAAAGAGAAGCTGGGAGCTGTGATTGTAAATGTAAAAAAGAATTTTGCAATTGGAAATCCTTTAATTGCTGCGGTGAATTTAGATGGATGTATATTGGAATTATTGGACTAATATTATTTGGGCTTCTATTCTTTGGTTCTCGCTCATTCCGCAAGGGATAATTTCGTGTAAATATCTAAATAAAACTGGTCAGTATCTTTTGGTAAGTTTTTATATACAGCTATTGCCTCAATAGGATTTTTAAGGTAATAAAGAGATAGAATCTTCAAATAGTTGATTCTATCTCTTTTTATTTTAATGCTGTTTGTATCAGTCGGTAAGAAAATTAACACACTGTCGAATTTCTCTTCTTGTAGATATATTTCAGAAAGCCAAAGTGGTGCGTCTTCCATCTTACTTAACTTAAGTTCAATTTTAGCTTTATTCTTTTTACCACTAAAATATTGCCCAAATATATCAGATAAACTATTTGCTTCATCACCTCTTTGAGAGGGCCATGCTGGTTCGGAGTTTACTTCTGCAAACAACACTTGTTCTTCGTTGGTTAGATTAGATATACCCCAATATCCCAAAACCCCAACCACACATGCCGCCGCAACAATTCGGATAACCTTCATCCATCTAATCTTCCCTTTCTGGACATCCTGAGAATCAACATCTTGAGCAAGACTAGAAGTACTTTCTCTTTCCACCTCCCCAATCACCCCTCTCACTTCATCCTCCATCAAACTCCCAATCACCTCCATCGCCACATCATGATTCGCCACAGCGTCTGCCAATCCACTATCTTCAACCATTGCAGCCTCAAATGCATCTAGCTCAGCTCCTGTGAGCAGTCCATTTACATAATCATCGATATGGTCATAGTAATCTATCATATGGTTAAAATTTTATTTGCTGTAAAAATCAATGACTTTTGTTTTGGTTAATTCTTTGGGTATATGTATCTTATTCATCTGCTTCTTTTAAATAAAAATTTAAGGGCAATAATGATAAACCAATGATTTTTATTATTTCCTCTGGTCTCTATAACTCAGTCAACGGCGTTTCATACGGGTCTTATTCGATCTACGATGTGAGGGTTATTACGAAGATAGGTGTAAAGTTCTTTCATACAGTTGCTCTTTTTTTTACGAGCGACTCCTTCTGATTTATAGTTTAGTTTTTGGGCGATTTCTGTCATTTTATATCCGGCAGACCAAAGGAGTAAAACATCCTTACAGTTTTTTGCCATTTGACTGAGCACGGCTTTTAGGACTTTCGATCTTTCTCCTTTCATCATGAGTGCTAAGTTGTCACTGTCTGATGGAGTGTGCTCCGCATATTCTATTGGGTCAGATTTGTGCTTTGCTTTTTTTCTTAGTTCGTTCATCCATAAGTTTCTGGCTACTCCTAATAAGTACCCATGGATGTGCGTCGATATCTCATAATCCCTTTTAGTGAAAACAGTCTTCACAAAAGTGACTATAGCATCATGAAATATGGTCTCACCATCCGTCTGATCACCACTGTTGTTTTTGATGTAGGCGATGATCTTTCCTTTTAGTTTTTGATCTTGCACCAGTTCACGGATAGCGGTCCGACGAGACGATTCATCACTACGGATCATATCTATCAGTTTCGTATGATTGGTAACTATATCCACGGTATCTGTTAAAAGGTGTCTTGTTTATTCGAAAACGTTACTTTTCCATTGAAGATTTATTAAAGTCTTCAATATGCAAAGTAGTAAAATAGATCGATATTGTGATAACAAATTGTAGGTTTGAATTTCAGACGTTTGATGTTGATTGTAAAGCACACTGATGTATATGAAAGATTATACTGATTTACAGTGTCCTCTATATCTTCACCACCTTGACAAATTGAATTTCATGTTCAGATATCAATTTCAATAAATAGACACCTGCATGAAGGGCGCTCATGTCTATTTGTAATTTTGAGCTTGGTTGGTCGATACCTACTTCAGCAATACTCTTTCCGTTCAAATCTATAATCTCGTATGAATCGTAAACCAATGGAGATTCAACTGAAAGTGTATATATAACAGGATTTGGATATACTTTTAATTCAATAAGGTTTGATGGGAATGTATCAATAGGGCTTATGCAAGTTGAGTCAATAACGTTGATGTAAGATGGGTCATATATACACGTAGCTGTCATGACTTCTTCCAATGAACTACACTCTGAAGGGTTGCCATATATCTCTATGTCTCCACCAATGGTT
>CAXBGT010000222.1:0-8514 GCA_963975265.1 uncultured Saprospirales bacterium | reverse complement strand
ATCGACTGTTGTGGATTGGACCGCAGGTAATAAAATGGCTAAGCTCGAAGATCCAAAGAAACGAAAGTACTGGCTTTTACTCAGCATATTTGTAAACTTGGGTTTTTTAGCATTCTTCAAATATGGTAACTTTTTAATGGAAAATTTCCAGACTCTTTTAGGGTTTATGGACATGAGTTATACACCGCCTAAATGGGATATTCTACTTCCTATGGGTATTTCTTTCTATACATTCCAAACGATGTCCTATACAATTGATCTATATAAAAGACGAATGCAACCAGCGAAAACCTTCCTTGATTTTGCTTTGTATGTCACCTTTTTTCCTCAGTTGGTTGCTGGACCAATCGTGCGTGCTGATGATTTAATTCCTCAATTTTATACTCCAAAGAAAGCGACACAAAATCAGTTCTTCTTGGGACTTTTTTTATTGACCATTGGTCTTTTTGAAAAAACAGTTTTTGCTGATTCTCTATTAAGTGGAGTCTCTGATGATGTATTTGGGGCGGGTTCTCTATTGTTGCCTTTGGATGCCTGGGTCGGAGTTTTGGCTTTTTCTGGGCAGATATTTTTTGACTTTGCTGGATATTCTCTATGTGCTATTGGTATCGCAATGATGCTGGGTATACTACTTCCAGATAATTTTAGATATCCATATGGAAGTATCGGGTTTTCAGATTTTTGGCGCAAATGGCATATCTCACTTTCTACGTGGTTACGAGATTATCTATACATTCCTTTAGGTGGAAATAGACATGGGTTCAATCGAACTCAAATCAATCTAATGCTTACAATGTTATTAGGAGGATTGTGGCATGGCGCTGGGTGGACGTTTGTCATTTGGGGATTTCTTCATGGTCTATTTTTAATGATAGAGCGGTTTGCAAAAAACACCTATAAAGCTGAAATCAAAAGTTTAGGAATGAAATTATTTCTCGCTTTCATGACTTTTAGTTGCGTAAATATTACCTGGGTTTTTTTTAGAGCTGATAATTTCAAGAATGCTATTGATATATTGGGGTCCATGTTTTTTATTCATGGAAGTAAACCTGTTTTATTAACTACTCATATTGTACTTGTTTTGGCATTGATGACTTTGGTTTTCTTTAGTCATTTTGCAATGAGAAAAATATCCTTAGTCAATTTAATAAAAACAACGCCCAAATGGCTCCTTGTTCTTGTTTGGGGTATAATGATTTTTGGATTGATGATCGTACAGACCACAGGTCAACAGTTCATTTATTTTCAGTTCTAGTATAGCTTCCAACTGATAAAGACACAATCCTAAGTTTGATTATGCAATCAAGGGAAAACTTGAAGCAGTCAATAATGTCATGAAAACAAAATGGGCTCCAACTGCTTTAAGAAAATTATCAAATCAGAAATCAGAAATCAATTCCATTTACGAGAGGTATTTCATCAAAATCTAAATATCTATAAAGGCTAATCGTTGAACCAGTCACCATCAAATGTCTTAACAGCTGGTCCTTCAAGCCAAATATCAGAATAACCACGATCAGATTTTTGAAAATGTACTTTCAGTGATCCACCTTTTGTATTTATTGAAACGGGGCTCTCACTACCAAATGCTTTATTTGCAACCAATGCAGAAGCTGTCACCCCAGTGCCACAAGAATAGGTCTCATTTTCAACACCTCGCTCATAGGTCGTCACATTAAGAATATCGTTTGACATATTGATAAAATTCACATTAATGCCGTTTGATTTATATTTGTCAGAATACCTTATCGCCGCACCATCTTCTTTTACCCCTATATCAAAGGCATTCTCGACAGATTGAACATAATGAGGAGAACCTGTATCCAAAACAAAGTCATCTCCATCTCTAGAGATTCCTTCTACAGAACCCATTTTTAATTTTATAGTACCATCATCTAACACTTCTCCAAGGTGACCTCCATCAATAGCCAAGAATTTACATTTCTTTTGAAAAACCTCTAAATCATGCGCAAAATGCACAAGACATCTTCCTCCATTACCACACATAGAACTTTGTCTACCATCAGAATTGAAATAAACCATTTTGAAATCATATCCTTTTTCATTTCTCAAAAGTATCAAACCATCGGCACCAATACCAAATCTACGGCTGCACATACCTTCGATCAATGCCACATTAGTTTCGTCAAAAGATTCTGATCTGTCATCAATCATGATAAAGTCATTTCCTGTTCCTTGGTATTTGGTGAAGCTTATGATCATTGAATACTGGTATATTTTAATTTTTAGCTTAAATTATTCTCAACTTACTACTATTGATACTTAATTCTAGGTAATCTAACCATATTTCGCCTTGCCTGCTTGGCTTTCATTTTTTTATTAATGCAAAAATGAAACAAAAAATCAAGGCTAGAATATTTTCTTAACGCAAATATTAATAATAAATCCTGAACCCAAATTTCACTAACGCGCTTTTGCTGCGCAAGCCACCATTAGTCCAAACACTTTTATATTTTTAACGCATTTATGATCAACATTTACTAAAAATCTAAATGCAAAAAAAACATCCTCGCAAACTCAACCGCACATAAAAAAAGAACTGCAGACATTTGAATCTACAGTTCTCTCTTTCATTTATTCAACAGTAGTATCACCCTAAAAACGGATATCTATAATCTCTAGCAGGATTGAATGTCTCTTTTATTGTACGCGGAGATACCCATCTGTATAGATTCAGTATAGAACCCGCTTTATCATTTGTTCCAGACCCTCTAGCTCCACCAAATGGTTGTTGCCCAACGACAGCACCAGTAGGCTTGTCATTGATATAGAAGTTACCCGCGGCATTTTTCAACTTGTCCATTGCTAATTTGGTAGCGTATCTGTCATTTGAAATGATCGAGCCTGTAAGTGCATACGGAGAAGTGTCGTCTACTAAATCCAAAATGCCTTCGAAATCTCTATCATCATAAACAAAAATTGTCATTACAGGACCAAATATCTCTTCACACATTGTCAAAAACTTCGGATCTGATGTTTGGACTACGGTAGGTTCAATGAAGTAGCCTTTAGATTTGTCGTAACCACCACCAACTAAAATCTCAGCATCATCTGCCGCTTTGATTTTGTCAATATAAGAACTGATTTTATCAAATGCTTTCTCATCAATTACAGCATTGATATAGTTACCCATATCTTCAGGTGATCCTATTTTGAATGTCTTCACATCTGCCACAAGGTTAGATTTTACATCTTCCCAAATTGAAGAAGCAACATACGCTCTTGACGCAGCAGAACATTTTTGTCCTTGAAACTCAAATGCTCCTCTTGCCAATGCTGTAGATACAATAACTGGATCCGCAGAACCATGTGCTACAATAAAATCTTTACCACCTGTCTCCCCTACTACTCTTGGATACGACCGATATTTAGTTATGTTGTTTCCGATGTTTTTCCATAATGTTTGGAATACACCTGTACTCCCTGTAAAATGAAGCCCAGCAAAGTCTTTATGAGAGAATACAATCTCTCCTGCAGTAGGTCCGTCAACATACACCATATTAATTACACCATCCGGCAAACCTGCAGCTTGTAGCACTTCCATAATAATCTGTGCAGAGTAAATCTGAGATTCAGCTGGCTTCCATACAACAGTATTTCCTAACATTGCTGGTGCACAACAAAGATTGGCGGCGATAGACGTAAAATTAAACGGTGTCAAAGCGAAAACAAAACCTTCTAATGGTCTGTACTCCAATCGATTCCATACTCCTGGTGAAGATTCCGGCTGTTGTTGATACATTTCTTGCATGTACTGCACATTGTATCTGAAAAAATCACAAAGTTCACAAACAGCATCGATCTCTGCTTGATAAATGTTCTTAGATTGAGCAAGCATTGTCGCTGCATTCATTCTAGATCTAAATGGTCCAGCCAAAAGATCAGCTGCACGTAAAAAGATAGCAGCTCTATCTTCCCATGGCAAATTAGCCCAAGCTTCCTTAGCTTCTAGGGCTGCATCGATGGCTGCTGTCACATGACTTGCGTCACCTTCTGAATATTCTCCAATTACAGTTTTATGATCATGCGGTGGAGTTATATTGTGCTTTTTATTCGTGGTTACTCTTTGGTTCCCTATATACATTGGGATATCCATATGACCATCTAGCATAGTTTTATATGCCTCGGCAGCATTTTCTCTTTCCAATGATCCTGGAGCATAGCTCAATACAGGTTCGTTCGTTGCTATTGGTACTTCAAAATATGCGTTAGCCATTCAATTATTTATTTTGGTTAAGATTATTAATATTATTGGGTTAGTTTATTAAATAGTTTCATAGATATCTTCTGCCATGAATTCTGGCACAAATGTAGAAATATCTCCCTTTCCTTTGATGATTTCTCTCACAATAGTAGAACTAATATGAGAATACTCCGGCTTTGAGATAAAGAATAACGTTTCTACGTTGTCTCCTATTATGTTATTTAGCTGGGAAATAGTTTTTTCATAATCAAAATCAGATCCATTCCTAAGACCTCTGATTAGATATTTAGCACCTTCCTCTTTACAGTAATTCACAGTAAGTCCTTCGAAACTTCCAACATCAATAGTAGGATCTTCTGCGAATACTTCTTCCAGCCATTTCATTCGTTGTTCAACAGAAAAAAGCCCCTTTTTGGCAGAATTTACTCCTACTGCAACAATAATCTTATCGAACAATGGTGCAAATCGTCTTACCAAGTCAATATGCCCATTAGTAATCGGATCAAAAGATCCAGGAAAAATAGCGATTTTCATATTTCTAATTTATTGCGCTAAAGTACTAGATATAGCATAGGTTGAATAAAAAATGGGAACAAAAAATATCTTTGCTCCCATTTTTATGTGACTTAGGACATCAATCTACTTTGACTTGATTCCGCAGCCAATTGCTTTTGTCGTTGATGGATTTGGATTTGTTCCTGACTCTAGTGCATTGATAGCATTTGCCAGATACCTTTCTTCTACATCGTCAGCACTCCTAGCATTATCATCAATTGCACCTATGTATTTCACTTCTAGCTTATTATCCAATAAGAAAACATGAGGTGTCTTCGTAGCACCATATACAGGATATACTTTCTGTCCATCATCTATCAAATACGGGAAATTAAACTTCTTCTCTTCCGCTCTTATAACCATATTGTCAAATGAATCTTCTGGTTTTACTTCAGGATCATTTGGATTGATTGCTACTACTTGATAACCTTTAGGTTCAAATTCATTTTGAATAGAAATAAGTCTGTCTTCATACATAATTGCATATGGACAGTGATTACATGTAAATGTTACAATATATCCTTTCGCATCTTTCATATCAGCCAATGAGTGCATATTGCCATCAACTCCTTTTAATGAGAAATCAGCGGCTGTATCACCTACTTTATAGCCATTTTGTGCGGTCACAGTTACTCCGATTAAAAGAGCTAATAAAAATGTATTAATTAGACTTTTCATAAATTGTAATTTTTGATTTTATTCTAGTTATTAAATAATAGTAACATCTCTTCTTCTAATTCAAAAGTCGAGTGAAATTCTTTTTCATAAAAGTTTTTCTCATTCCCTCTTAGAATTAAAGTAATTGGAATCGCACCTGACCAACTTGATTCTACCTTGTCGATCCAACTATTTGCTTTACCATCTGCTAGTAAGACAACATTACTTTCTATTTTGTTCTTCTTTAAGAAAGGAATAACTTTACTTTCTAGTTTCTTAGGATCATCTAAACTTACTAATATCTGTTTGAATGCCTGTCCCTCATATAATGCATTTAACTCTTCAAAGTAAGGTAATTCTTTGATGCATGGGCGACACCAAGTCGCCCAAAAATTGATCACATAAGTCGTATCAGGACTTAAATTTGTCAATAATTCAGATTCCATTTCATCATACTTTTCATACACTTTCACTTGACTAAAACTAAGTCCTGTTGTAAACGAAAAAAAGAAAATCAAAAAGTACTTTTTCATAGGATATATTTCAAAATCGAAGATACTGTCATTAAGAACATATATTTAGTTCTTTAACAAAAGTTTAGGCCTTAACTGACATCAATGTAAGATGCAAAACGTTTAAATTACAGCAAGAAGTTAAATATATGAATCTAATTAGAAACTTTTACAAGCTTTGTCTGTACGCATTAACTACTTTTTTAATATATGGTTGTGGTGATAATCTTGAACCCGCAGGAAATCTCAACATTTCAATGAATTTAATTTATGATGGTGAGCCATTGGTGATGTTTCAAGATTATGAATATCCTGATGGTAGAACGATTAATTTTTCTAGATTCTCATTGTATCTATCTGATATACATTTAGATGATCAATTAATCTCAGATGTTGAATTTCACACCATAACAGATAGCCATATAGATCTTGCTGGTGCTAAAGCTGGATATCAGTGGACAATAAAAGGTATTGAACCAGGTGATTACAATAATCTTAATTTTGGAGTCGGAGTCAATAACATACAAAATGCGAAAGATCCTGGTGAATTTGAATCTGGTCACGCATTATCAAAGCCAGCGGAGCATTGGTTTAGTTGGAGTAGTTATATTTTCCTAAAATTAGAGGCCAATATGGATAGTAATAATGATGGCAACAATGACTTCCCTATTGCTCTCCACTTAGGTTCAGATGATGCATATAGAATCATAAACCTGAATAAAGAAATCAAAATCAATGAGGATGAGATTACAGAAACAAATATAACATTCGATATGTATGAATTCTTAGGAGGTGCAAACAATACCTACGACGTAGATAAAAATCCTCAGATACATTCCTTGGAACAAAAGGATGCTGTTGTGGAACTAGCAAATAATATTCTTAATAGTTTTAATTAAGGCCTCAAACAAGATTAGACAAGAAAAATCAATTAATTTAAACAACAATAACATGAACAAATTTAAGCTATTTGCAATAGCATTATTAGGTATGTCCATATGGTCGTGTGCTGAAGATGAAGAAGCAAAAGATGTAAATGTAAAATTAGAAATGGTCGTAGGCGAAGAAAGCCTTGTGCATGGTGCTACCTATAATATCAATGGTGTCGATCTACAGTTCACAAATGTGGCATTCTATGTAGGTGATATGACCTTTAAAAATTCGGATGGATCGTCTTTTAATAGTGGCGGAGATAATAGGTATCAGCTCATTATCCCAGGAATCTTTGATTACAACTTTTCTATTCCATATGCTAAAAATGCTGGTGAGGTCTCTCTAGATGAAATTTCCTTCATTGTTGGGGTCGATGAAACTACTAACAATGATGATCAGACCACCTTCGAGATGAGACCAGAAGGAGATCCATTAGGCCAACAAAATCCTACCATGCACTGGGGATGGATGGGCAAATATAGATTTATCAGTATTGACGCAGATGCTGATCTAGATGGAAATGGTGTGTTTGGTGAGGAAGGAGAAAAATTAGTGTATCACCTGGGAAAAGATGCTTTTCTTGGAAACATAAAACTCACCCCTAATCAAAAAATAGAAGGTGGAGCAAATGATTTCAGGATCAATGTAGATTTCGAAAAGTTATTTACTGGAGTTGATTTCAATACTGAGAAATTCACTAAAACGGGTATAGACGAGATTGGTTTAGCTAACAAAATCTTTGCAAATTATTCTTCAGCCTTTGGTTTTGAGAAGTAGTACTAATAGCATTATCGTTTTAAAGATGACATCACTAGTAGTGATGTCATCTTTATTAATTAGTTGTGGTAAGAAAGATAATAAACTCGACATGTCTATCTATCCATTAGAATTGAGAGATAATTGGCCAGAGATAGAAATTCCGGGAAATAATCCATTGTATGTTGCTTCTGTTGAGTTTGGCAAACAACTTTTTTTTGATAGAAGGTTATCTGTAGACTCTACAGTATCCTGCACTAATTGTCACAAGCATGAATTTGGGTTTGCAGATGCTATACCGCTATCCGTTGGTGTCAAAGGTCGTCTTGGATTTCGAAATAGTGGAAGTCTGACCAATGTTGCATATTTACCCTACTTTAACAGGGATGGTGGAGTGAGGACACTAGACAGATTCTCGCTCGTTCCTCTAGAAGACCATGACGAAATGGATCTCAATCTTCTAGTAATGCGTGATCGCTTATCCCAAGACAAATCTTATATTGACCAAGCAAAAACCATATACAACAGAAGACCAGATGCATTTGCTGTTTCTAGAGCCCTTGCTTCTTATCTAAGGACATTTATCAGTGATAACAGTCCATATGACAGATACGTTTATGATGGTGACACTACAGCAATGAATGCCAGTCAAAAGAGAGGATATCATCTTTTCTTCGGAGATAAAGCAAAATGTAGCACATGCCATAATGGAATAAATCTTACCAATTACAAATTTGAGAATAACGGACTGTATGCAGATTATAAGGGCAAAGACAGAGGACGGCAACGAATAACGGATAATCCTAACGATGAGGGTAAATTTCGAGTTGCTAGCCTCAGAAATATTGCATTAACTGCTCCTTATATGCATGATGG
>CAXBGT010000221.1:0-8556 GCA_963975265.1 uncultured Saprospirales bacterium | reverse complement strand
TCTTGGTAATTCAAAATAAGCGAAGCAACTACCATTCATACTGTTGGCGGATGCATTCCCATTTTCTATCAATCCAAATACCCATGCTTCCTCTCCTCTTAATATTTCTGACTCCCATCCAGCAGGTAAAGCACAATCATTGAAGCTTTCTTGCACTACTGCTTCCCCTTTATCTTCCCCAGTGACCATTACATTATCTATACCTCCGTACCAAGCATACATATCTTCATCATCATAAATTATGGCTACTTGAATCTCATCAGCATCTACCAAGAACGATAGGTCCGCTCTAAAATTTATAGCCTGCGTAAAACTAGCACCGGTACCATTCCCTTCACCATATTTAGCGATTGATACATACTCTTCATTTGCGATTACGAATAATTCAAGAGTTGAAGTCCCATATGCTCGAAAAGCTACATCGATTGAAAAATTGATACTAGTATAGTCAGCTACATTTAGCATAGGGCTTCGTAATTCCGCTTTGAAACTAGGCATATCAGCTCCTAGGATATCGTCGTCAAATACCACCATGCAAGATCCATCAATTGTAAGACTATCAGAATTATCATTGTACATGTAACCGAATGTCACGCCAGCATCTTGATCGTTTGTAACTTCTAAAGTCCAATCATTTGGGAGTGTGCAGTCGTCGAATTTTTCATAGAGCAAAACATCTTGACTGTTTACTGTAAAAGCAAAAAAACCAAAGACTAATACTATTAACAATCTATCTAACATATCTATTCATTTATTCATTAGCCAGGTAACTCGTTGTTTCCTCAAATAAAAATTCCTTAATTCACTAAAACACATTTCCCTTTTAGCTTGATTCCAAAGAAAGAAATCGTGAGTTTGTTCCACAAGCCATCACCTGTACACACTTAATCAGGACTTGAATCATTTCTTAACGCATTATAAGCCTAAGTTTCCTGAACAGTCCTAATCGGGTTATCTGCGGATGCTATGGAAGCCAGGCTAACTTGCCTTCGCTTTGCTCACCCAATTATCAACTAGAAAGGTTTTATCCTTAAATATATGTAACTCAGTTTAATATTAGAAATAAATGCTCCATAGATTATTCAAAATCAGGGTATTCACTGTTTTTATATTATTTTCATTCACCCATATGTAGTTTCTAACAAAGATGTTATATTTTAAAGTTTGAAAAGTGAATTTATGCAAAACATTTGTGCAGTATCATCATTGGCGCCTTACACTCCTACTCCTGAAGAGTGGACAATGACTAAGGTAAGACACCTCTACAGAAGAATTGGATATGGTGCTTCTTATAATCAAATCATGGCGGGCTTGACCCTATCCCCTACTGAACTAGTAGATAATTTATTAGGCACAGCATTAAATACACCTATCCCAGACACCCCATTTTGGTCCGACTATAATTCTGAATATGAAGATAACTTTGAGCTCTTCTTCGAGCACCAACAGAGCTTAAAACATGACTGGATAGCTCGATCTTTCACCAATGCATTTCAAGCTAAGATGGCTCTGTTTTGGCATGACCATTTCTCTACAGAAAAGGAAGTGTATTATTGTAATAGCAGTATGTGGTACTACTACAAATTGTTGAATGAAGAAGCATTTGGCAATTTTCGAGCATTTGTTGAAAAAATGGGAATTAGCCGAGCAATGGTTGTTTACCTGAACGGGAATGACAACGTAGCCTCTGAACCCAATGAAAACTACGCGCGTGAATTGATGGAACTTTTCACAATGGGAGAGGGAAACGGATATACGCAAACAGACATAGAGGAAGTAGCAAGAGCATTGACAGGGTATAGAAATGAAATGTACGGCTGTGAAGATGTATATTTTGATGCTTCATATCATGACACTGACATTAAAACTATATTTGGACAATCAGGAAACTTCGGCTACGATGATGTCCACGAATTGATATTTACACTTCGTGCGGATGAAACCGCTCAGTATATCTGTACTAAATTATATCAACACTTCGTCTATCATGAGCCGAACAAAGAAGTAGTCAATCAATTGGCAGAAACTTTTAAAACTAATAATTGGGAAATTGCACCTGTGATTGAACAGCTGCTTAAAAGTGAGCACTTTTATGATGAATCACTAATTGGTAGTAGAATAAAAAACCCAGTAGAACTCATAGTCAACTTGTTAACTCCCATTGGAATTGATGTATATTCTGATTTCCAAGAAGGCTTTTTTGACTATGCGAATTATTCTTCACAAGACATGGGCATGGAATTATTCGATCCACCTAATGTGGCAGGATGGCCTGGACATAGATTATGGTTGAGCGAAAATGCCCTTACTTATAGATGGACTTTTTGTGGTACAATCGTAAGATACTATCTCAATGATGCGGGTGGCGAAAAACTGAGACAATTGGCTCTTTTATTAAGTGGAGGATCCAATGATCCAGCAATTATTGCCAGTGACATGGCAGATCACTTTTTAGCCATTGATCTTGATCCGGAACTTAAAGAGGTGGCTACCTTATTTTTGAAAGCTGGGATACCTGAAAATTATTTTGAAGATGGATCCTGGAATCTTAACTGGGAGGAAGCTACGGGTCAGTTGACAAATCTACTGGCCTATTTCATCCAAATACCTGAAATGCAACTTGCCTGATATGAGCGAACATGATATACATAAAGAGGTAAAAAAGAGATATGGTTCGTCCCTGAAAGATGGCAAAGCACATGCAGAGGCGCATGAGGCCTTGTCGCGGCGAAGTTTCCTTAGAAACACAGGTCTTACTGCGATGGGAAGCCTCTTTGCACTAAACGGTAAGAGTATTAATCAAGTGATCCCTAACTTACTTACCAGCTCTTTAGCTAGCGCCGATACTGATCGAGTATTGGTCCTTATCAGATTTGATGGTGGAAATGATGGGCTGAACACTATTATTCATAGAGATGATGATGAATACTACAATATACGACCGACACTCGCCATCCAAGAAAATGATCTATGGGGATTAAGTGACGAATATGGCATGCAGAATACTACATTGGGCTTGCAACCGCTTTGGGACAATGGCCGGATGAAAGTGATCCACAATGTGGGATATCCACAGCCTAATTATAGTCATTTTAGATCTTCAGATATCTGGGCATCAGCAAGTGATAGTAATGAAGTGCTTTCTACCGGCTGGATTGGAAGAACTATGGAGACGCTATTTCCTAGTTATCTTGATACTCCTCCTACTGTTCCCCCTGCAATGCAGATTGGAATAGAAAGCAACATGATTTTCCAAGGGTATGCATCTAATCTTGCTCTGTCTGTCAATAATCCAACAGAATTCTATAGAATAGCGCAGCAGGGACAGCTTCATAATGTTGCTGGACTAGATGACTGTCCAAACGGAAGCGAACTTAGGTTTGTAAGGCAAACCGCTAATAGTGCTTTCCGATATTCCGAATCGATTCAAAATGCTTATAAAAAAGGAATCACAAAAGCTGAATACGAGAATAATGGGCTTGCAGAACAACTGTCCATTGTTGCTAGATTAATTAAAGGAGAACTAGGGACTAAGGTTTATATGGTCACAATCGGAGGCTTCGACACGCATTCAGATCAAGGTGATAATCATCCTATTTTGATGTCTCGGATAGGAAATGCCGTTTCTGCGTTCTTTCAAGATCTAGATGCAGATGGATTTGGTGAGAAAGTGCTAGGCATGACTTTCTCAGAATTTGGTCGTACCATTTATGAGAATGGATCATACGGAACAGATCATGGTACTGGTACTCCAATGTTATTATTTGGTGGAGATGAAATGGGGAATGGATTCGTAGGAAATGCTCCTGACCTTCTCAATACTGGACAATATGGAGATCCTGATTTTGACATTGATTTCCGATCTGTATATGGCTCAGTACTCAAAGATTGGTTAGGTATCGATGAGCGTGTAGTGGAACATGTATTGGGAGATAAGTCAACCATAGACGGTCTTGTGCCTGCAGCTAATATCCCTATAGGTCTCAATGCTGATGATGTATTACTCGGTTATAGAACTGTCAAGGGCACCAACATCATTGAAGTCAAATATTCTATCACGGTAGGTGGGATAACAAAAATTAGTCTACTAGAGCGTTCTGGTCGAAGCAAAAGGGTCTTATTTGAAGGGTTTGCTGAGAGGGGAAGTCATACGCATGTGTTTGATCCACAGAAAGAATTGGTGCAGCCTGGACAGTATGCTTTGAGGTGTGAAACAGGGGGTAAGGTATATAATCGGAACGTGCTGGTGAGATAGAATTATTGATTATACAACAATCAAACTACTTTCAATCCAACTCTAAATGTTTTTCTATGAACTTCGAGACCTAGGAAGTCTATATATTCAATATTAAAATAATGGATTCCTTTTGTTGTTGGTCTCCAAAAATATTCTTCATCAGAGATAATTTCGCCATTAATTCTGATATATGAATTACAAGATACTGTTTGGAAATTATTGGGATAGAAATGGTATTTGTCTCCAACTGTTTCTTTGATTGTGAAAACTTTTTGATTAAACCAGCAACAAATACTTAAACCTGAACCTGAATTTAATCTTAACATGAATTCCTGTCGCGCTCTAGCTAGCGCATATTCTTGTAACTGAGAATATTGATTTGACAAGCTGATAATTGGCATAACATCTTTGAATGCATCACTTCCAAACCCTGATATACTCTTATTCAAGCAATCCTTACTTACCTGCTTAACAAATTCTGATAAAACTCCTTCCTTAGGATCATAAGTTTCAAATAAATGAATGAATGGTCGTGCCTTATCATTGTTAGCTTTAGATCTTCTCATGAATTTTTCACTTTGTAAAATATATGCCAAAATTTCGTCATTGCCATCATCAATCTTTTGGGTATACTCATCGATATTTTCAAGCATTTGTTCATTCTCCAATCTTAAGGAATGAATGTTGATTCCTTCAACTACAAAGAATAGTAAAAATACTGCTACTCCAATGCTATAGTAGTTTTCGAATTGACTTCGAATTTTCGTTTGTAACTCCGACATGCTATTCATTTTATGGTATAAGGATTGATTGATGTGTTCTTTTTTCTTCCGTGACCACATCAATTATTGTTGTAGTAAACTTTATCTCTTTGGGTAAATAATCAAGTATCAAAGGCAGTTCTTCTATTCTATTTTTCTTGCCATTTATTTCATAGAAGAATTCAGCACTATTATTGTTAACCAAGCTTTCATAAAATTGTAAATCTAGCCTATGCATTTGATCTATCTCATAGGTCTCTCTTCTGTTCATTAATCTCAGTTTAACATCAGAAAGAGGATTACAATGTTGATCTATAAAAGTCAGGTGATCGGCTAAATACCCATTTATAGAATTGAATAATAAATATTTTGAGAAATGGTTAGAAAAATCGCGCTCTAGTAAGCGTTGATCAATTCCAAATTTATCAATTAAGCGGATCATATAATCAGTATGTTTATACTCAGGCTTGTCAATTATACTAAGAATCAAGTCTGCTTCTTGCAAGATCTGAACTGACAATTCAGTTAACCCTTTTGTTTTTTTAGACATTTCAGTGATCGTCATTTTCAACCCATAAATTCCATCTTTCTCATCTTCCAGCATATCGAAATATAACCCTTTCAGATCCATATTCTTTTTGTGCTCTATCTCACCTAAATAGTAAACAAAAGAATACACAAGCACAAGCATCACACTCGTAATCAACAATTTACGACTCACCATTACTAATAAATTTAATGTGGACAACTACCAAGCAGGAATTGCTATGTAATAAACCCGGATGTATAATTCGACTGTTTTTATAACTAGATAATTAAGTAATTATTGCTTACAGAAATATTAAATGGCGAATCAATTGCCTTTTTTTCAGATAGAACTCAAAGTATTAAAAAATGCAGTTCAACTCAAAGCGGCTTACCAATGCAATCAACTGATGCTTTTACGTACGGCTTACGAAAAGGTAGCAAATTATTTTAGTTGCACCCCTTTGGGGCTATACTACATTTCAATACATCTTCTTCAATGGGTTAAAACCCTACTTTTTCAATGGGTTGAAACCCTACTTTTCAATGGGTTAAAACCCTTTGCTATAGAAATTACACCCCTTTGGGGCTTTGCTACTTCTTCAAGGGTTAAAACCCTTTGCAATGGAAATTACACCCCTTTGGGGCTTTTTTGCACATAAAAAATAATCTTAAGTGGATTTGTCCACGATATTCTATACTATTCGAGCTTAGATCATTGCATTTGGAATAAATTGTTCTACTATTACTTTTTCTTGTTAGCAGCACCTAATTTGAGTAATGAAATCTCTACAACTTATTCTTTCTAATTTGAAGTATTTTGCTCCTTCATGGGTTTTTTCTTCTATTAATATACTCATTGGCACTTGGGTACTTTATTTGCCACATATTAAGATGAAATTTGAGTTAAACGATTCTCAAATTGGGTTTGCCTTGTTTTTCACAGCATGTGGACTATTGTTTTCTATTCCTTTTGTCCCCTTTATCAATAAAAAAATAGGCACAGGACACTCAACGAAGATTGGAATCATTCTCTTCGCCTTCTTTTTCAATTTCCCATTAATCGCTCCTACATATTCTTTATTATGTTTTAGTTTATTTCTAACTGGTATTTTTTCTGGTTTCACAGATGTGTCGATGAATGCTTTGGTTTCGATAATAGAAAAAAGAGACAAACAAAATTTCATGTCTGCTGCACATGGTTTTTTTAGTCTAGGAGGATTTATTGGTGCTGGAATAGGAAGTTTCCTAATTACAAGGTTTGCTAATCCAAGTTCTCATATGTTATTGATCTCTTCATTTATCATTTTTACAACATTATTATTATCTAGAAACTACGAAAACATAATAGAACCTGCACAAGAAAAGCGCAAAGAAAGCACCAATATTTTTAAGCATATAAAGCCAATTTTAGGTTTGTCAATGGTTGCTTTTATAATCATGTTTAATGAAGGCGCTGTTGAACATTGGAGTAATCTATTTTTGTTTGATGTAGTTCATGTTTCCGTAAGTCAAGCAGGTTTTGGGTTTATTATTTTTTCACTAACAATGACTCTAGGCAGATTCTTGGGAGATGGTGTAAGTAAGAAAATTGGGTCAATCAGGACAATCGGTTATGGTAGCTTAATATCACTTGCAGCCTATTCGTTGATCTTAGTCTCTACTTTTTATATCACTGTTTTAGGTTTTGGAATTTTAGGTCTTGGGCTCTCTGTAATCATTCCTGAAATATACAGAATAGCAGGAAATGCAAAACATCTTAATACCTCTGTTGCTATTTCAATTGTTTCTGGAATAGGTTTTATGGGCTTCCTTGTTGGTCCAGTTCTATTAGGTTATATTTCTGAATGGAGTAGTTTAACTATGAGCTATCTATTCTTGCTGATCTCAGTATTTATTGCTTTTATTTTAGTTGTATTTCGAATAAGCCGCCAATATCAAGCATAGTAGCAATAAAACTGATGTTGGTAGGAGGATTCATGAATTCAAATTGATTTTTTTTAAAAAACAAAAGAGAGATAAAATCTTACACGTTAATTCCTAGCCCTTTGGCTGCTGTTAGGGTTGATATTTTAAGCCCTACAGCTTTAAGCTACTAAAACGACAACCAAACTGAGTTCTGAAAAAGTCTCCTAGGCATTAATATCCTTCTTATCATATATTCTGTATGAGACATACAATAATAGCATACCGGCAAAAAGCATAATTCCTACCTGTAAAAAGTTAATACTGTAATTTGGATCGTTAACGGCAAAATCCAGATAATGAAAAGGAGATATGTAGCCAATCCAGGTAACTGATTCCGCAACTTTTGCTATCGTATTTAAGAAATAGGACCCGAACACGATTCCTACAGTGATTCCCATAAAATTCTTTTTGGGTTTAAGCAACATAGATAGAAAAAGACCTACACATGTGAAAAACAATATCAAGATTAGTCCATGCGTATGCATTGTAATAAATACAGACCATTGAATAGTAGCTTCACCAAAAGCAATCACAAAAACAAGAGCTGTTGCCGTCTGTACAAAATAAGCGGCAATTGCTAAAGTGAATAAAGTTACAAGCTTTGTGAGGTAAATATTTCTCCTAGAAATAGGCTTTGTCAATAGAAATTCAGCTGTCTTATCCCTCTCTTCCTTTGAAATGATAGTTGCTCCTGTTGAAGAAGCGTATATCGAAAGTAACACAATAATGTATATCCCATAATAGGTATTATACATCCCGAGTATGCTATTAAAAGTTTGATCATTAAGGCCCATGGCTTTTGTCATTCCTTCTGGTAACTTATCCATCATTATTGCCATTTGATCACCCATATCCTTCATATATGGAAAAATGGACAAGACCAATACCGTAAAT
The DNA here is from genome assembly GCA_963975265.1 of uncultured Saprospirales bacterium. Taxonomy (GTDB): domain Bacteria; phylum Bacteroidota; class Bacteroidia; order Chitinophagales; family Saprospiraceae; genus CAJXUU01. The sequence goes on along the minus strand of CAXBGT010000221.1, from coordinate 171 downwards.
CCAATGACAATAGCAGACCATATGAATAAGTTCTTTCTATTTCGCTTGAGCTCTTTGGAGTATAAATTTCTATTCATTATCATTTTAATAGTAATTCATAAATATTGATTCTAGATCAGGTTCCTCTAATACGATATCACGAAGCTCTAAATTGGACATCCACTGGATCAA
>CAXBGT010000220.1:0-8582 GCA_963975265.1 uncultured Saprospirales bacterium | reverse complement strand
AGTCATTATAGTTGATTTTACTTACTATAATAGATTGCATAAACTTATCTATCACGGTTCCATTCTTGATTAAGTTTTGCGATGTTAAGATATCTTCTTCTTTTGCTGTAGGATATTTTATTTCTAATATTCCTGAAGCTAAAGGTCCGTCTGGATCGTAGAAATGTCCCTTACTCGGTAACTCTATTTCTTCTGTTGGAAATTTATAAGCATCTGATTGAATTGAGTCAGCTACGAGTTTTTGTTTTAACTCTTCATCCGACAGTTTGTGTTGTGACATAACTTCTTCTCCTTTATTAGTGTTTGTTCTATATATACATATCTACATAAACAGAAAAAATGCCCAAATAATGGACATCTTTTCATATTATATATTATACTATTAAAATTGTAATATTGCGTAGTCGTATTTCAACGTTAATGAAATTGCCATTGGATCTTGAGTTGACCAATCCATTTCTCCGAAAGCTGCTTCACCTATATAAGCTCCTTTCAATGTCCATTCTTCAACTTTATCACCTACAGGTCCTAACATATTGAAGGTTACATCCTTCTTATAGAAATCCGAGTAACCAGCTCTACCAGTCACTGACTCATGATGTAGTCTTACCCATTCCATTACAGCTTGTGCTGCTGAAGGAACTACTGGATCGTATAATTCTACCGTTATATCCGACCACGTCGCTTTTCCTTTAATCTTTCTTTGTACGTTGATATGATCTAATACGATTTCTTCGAATGTTACTGTAGGTCTTGACGCTTTTCTTACAAGATAAGCTGGTATTCCTTCAATAAACATGATAAATCTATTCGCAACCTTTGGTTCAAAGGGTGTAAAGAATATTTCATTCGAGTCTAATAATTGTGCCATCTAAGTTCTCCTCTTTAATATAAATATTGGTCTACTCCAGATTTACTCTGGAAAAGTAGCCCCAGTTGGTAGTACTGTAAAGTCTAGTACGATGAATTCAGCTGTCCTTGTCGGTTGAATCATTATATTACCTACTAATTTGTTTCTATCTACTACATCTGGTGTGTTGTTAGTTTCATCCATTACTACTTTAAATGCATGCAAACCACTTCTTTGTTGTACGCTTTCCAAATATGGATTAACAGTACTCAAAAATCTATTTCTCGTAGATGCAGTGTTTTGCTCAAATACTAAGAATCTTGAAGTAGATGCAATGAATTTCTTCAAAGCTATTAATAATCTTCTTACATTGATTCTATCTAAAGCTGAACGTTTTTTCTGTAAAGTTTTCTGACCCCATACACAAACTCCTTGATTAGGGAATGTTGCAATTGGGTTTATTCTACCTTCATATAATTCATCACGCTCTGCATGAGTTAATCTTGTAGTTGCTTCTGTAATCGCAGTTAACAATCCTCTATTAAGGCCTGCTGGTGCGTACCAAGGTTCTCCACCTCCAGAATCATTACCCGCAAATACACTTGGCATTATTGCAGATGGTGGAACTGGTGTTACTACATTATTTACTGCATCATTGTACATTAACCATGGGAAGTAGGTACCTGCGTAACTTGAATCGTAGTTGGCTGCGTCTGTTACAGCGTCTGAGATTATAGTTGATACAGTTTGAGTTGGTGAATCGTTGTATTTAGCTACATCAAATATCAAGAAGCAATCACCTCTTTGCTCAGTCTTATTGATTGCATGCGTAATTGTCGCAGAACAATTGTCTGTGATAATTCCTGGCATAGTCAGTAGATTGATATCGAATTCGTCTTGATTTGATAGAGCGTTAATTGCTTTTTTATATGCTTTCGTTCCATTCGATGTTGCATCTGTAAAGTCCATTCCAAATGTGTTTGTTACACCCATATCCTTACCAGTTAAAGCTACTTGTGCAGGGTGTTTACCATCCTGACCGCCTTGGAATGGTACCATGAATCTTCTTTGAAGTTGATGAGTGTCTGTACCCATTGAAATCATTGTTAGATTATCTGCTACAGTACCAGTCAATACATCTGATGCTGATACGTGACCTAACATATTAGATAAGTTAAAGTCTGTATTTGCCCCTATCGATAAATCGGTAGATGGAACTGGTGCTAAGTATGTTACATTATCAGTCGTTTCGAAATCGAAATTAAATCCGTAGAATACACCTGGTTCATATACATTTGCCGATTCTTCTTGTTTTGTCGTATAAGACGCTGATGGCATATATCCTGATGTAGATGGTATTGATTGGTTCAAAGCTTTAAATCCAAACGGTGTATCAGATACCGAGATACCTTGGTTTTTAACACCAGATGATACTTCAACTCTGATATATCTAGATTGGTTTGGATATGTGTTAACACCTATTACCTTACCTTCTGCATTAATCTTATAGTATCTATCACCAAGTCTTCTTGCGATATAATTTGTATCTCTAGGATCTAACGTTAATCCAGTGTGCTCTTCTACTACATTTGCACTATTATCATCCGTTGCATCATATGTGTATGGTGTATCGAATGGTAATCCAGTTTGCTTGATTGTTCTTACTTGCAAGTCAAATGTTGGATATTTTGTATCAGTACCACCATTAGCTGCCTTCATATTCAATACCGATACCTTCATTTCATAGTTTGTTGTTTCACCATGACCTAAATGATGTATCTTGAATAGATTGCTACCTGCTGATCCTGTGTGTTGGTTTGTGATCCATGGAGTTGAAGCTCCTTGGTATCCATCTGCGTATAGATGATTTACACCACGTACGATTTCAAATGAGGAAGCTTTTACTTCAGCTAACTTAGAGAAATTTTTATTGTAATGCTTTACATATGCTTCTCTATTAGAATTAGGACTAGTTCCTAGCACAGTATCTATAGAGTTATTATCTGTCGATAGTAAAGATGCTGAAATTCCATATAGTCTTCCAGCTCCTGCTGCACCATCACCTGATCCAGATACTTTGGCTACTATTGCGGTTCCTGCAGTAGTTTTCCCTGATCCTGATAAGTTAAGTACAAAATTTGAGAATGAAGCTGATGGAGTATTACTTTCAAAAGCTGGAGCTGTTAAAACAGCATCAGCTGGAGTTAGGTAAGATCCAGATAAATCCAATTCTTGAGATGCAATTTCATGCTCAGTTGGATATAATACCGCTACTACATTTTGCGTTACAGTATTACTTAAAAACGTATCAGCAGTTGCAACTGCTGCAGCTACTGGTGTTGTGTTTGTAATTCTCAAAGCTAGTGGACTTGTTACAGTCACATCAGCTGAACTCAGTACTCTTACAACTGTCATTACATTACCACCCTGCTCAAAGTACTCTCGTACAGTATGTGGAACATACGTTGTTGGGTTTCTTTCCAATCCACCAAATTTAGATTCAAATTCAGTATATGAAGTTACTTGTGTCGGCCAGAATGCTGGGCCTTTTTGTGTTGTACCTATTACTGCTGCACCTATTTCTGCAACACCTTGCGGTATAAATGAAAGGTCCTTTTCTCGGGTGAATACACCAGGACTTACAATTCTTTCAGCCATGTTTTTTACTCCTCTTGTTATCGATAGTTATACGGGTCGTCGACCGCATATAAATATGCAGAAATAAACCAAAACGTAATTATTTTAAGCTTCGTTTGGAGTAAATACACCAGTTTGGATATTAACATTACCTGCGCCATACTTACCGTTCAAATCTGATACAAATTTCTTCTCATCAGTTTGTGTAGCTTCGTACTCTGCTGTTAACTCTTCTCTGGAAACATCTAATCTATTCATCGCTTGTTCTAATAATAGTCGATCTACTTCTAATTGTCCCATCTTCGCTGTGATGGTTTGGTATTTTGTTTGTAAATCTTTAATCTTTGCTAATTCTTCCGAATCAAACTTTTTTTCTTCTGCCATTTTATAACTCCTGTTTTATAGTTTTATTGTATATACATATATAATAGATCAGCCAAAGCCTATTCTAATTCTGATTTTGTTGGAGGACTTTCTTCGATTTCTATCAATTGCCCATCTCGTATTACTGCTGACTTAGTATTGAATACTGTCTGAGTCGGTCCAAACGTTTTTACATTTTGATTTGCTAATTCTTTATTCATCGTATCAGTAATTATATAACCTTCCATGCTGATAGTGAATGATGTTCTAACTGTTCTATCCGCATCTGCTTCTAGGTCAGTTTCTGATGAAAAATCTTCTACTAATGCTCTGAACTTGAATTTTTCTGCGTCACCCCAATAAGCATCTTCTGCATAGTTGATTGATTCAACTATTTTATTCATTTGTTCTACGTATTCAGTCCATATAATACACTCATACGTTAATGTAACAAAGTCTGGTATAACTACATTGTAGTTTTCAGTACTCGCTTTTATATCATTCAAAACTGAGAAGTTATCGTATCGATTTCTAGAATTGTACTGTTTTTGAAATGTATAGTGAAAATGAGGATTATTTGCATCTAACTTGTTGGACAAGTTTCTATTTTTTGCAACTGATGTCCGTCTGTATACAATAGCAGGTATTTGTAGTTTACCTTGCTTATCTCTTAGGTGACCGTTTTCTTGTATAGACATCCACCGTTCCGGTGATCCATATATCATTGGTACTCGTACCGATTCACCACCATCATTTACCGTTGGCTGGATCACATTATCAAAATAGTATTGGACGCATTCGTCTATATCATATAAACCTAGATAATAATTCTTAACCTTATCATCTCGCTTAATTTGATCTCCACGATTAGTAGCTATATCAGAAAGCTGTTTAAGTCCTTTTTTTGCTAAACGCTTATCTTGCATAAGCTCACGATCTTTGTTATACTCAGCCATTATATTCCTCTAACGCCTGGTCCTTTGCTCTTTCGAGTAAAACCATTACGAATTTCTTCTATTTTCAATTTACTTCTTCTAGATTGATGAGTATTTACAATTATAGATAAACTAGCTCCAAATACTTCTTGATATCCTCCTATCTGTAGTGGAGTTCCATATGCTGGGTCACCTATTGCCATATCACCTATTGTACGATCTTCTTTTGCTGTAGTAGTCGCGTTATTTTTACCCATGAAGTATTGATTCTCTGCTACTCCATCTATCTCCCAATATTTCTCATCCCATGCAATAACATCGCCTACTTCTAACACTACATCTGCGATCTCCTGGAGCTCATATTTTAAAAATGCAAATTGAGCTGTCTGTGTCATATCTGGTCCAAACTCATCTGATGACCAAGATTGATCTTCATGTGTAATTAAACTTGCAACTCTAACACCCGGTTTGTATATTTTATTCAAAGCTTCTCCGTACAAATTTGCTTTGGTATCGTATAGCGATATCTTGAATATGTCAATAGTAGTATCTACGATATTGTTCAACAGTTCTCTATTGACAGTTCGTATTAACGCTACATCTCTATCTCCTCCAAATAATGCCATAAGTTATCCTATATATATGTGCAGAGGAACTCTATTTATAAGTTCTTGCTGGAATTCTGATATTTCCTTTTCACGTTCCATTAAATTTCGCTTTGAAGCTAACTCTAAATCCTCTCTAAGCTGAGTTATTAATTCAGATTTCTCAGTAGATGCTTCTGATCTAAGTGTATCTCCATCTAAAGTTGTTTCTGCTCCTGGGATTGGTATAGATCCATATTTACTTCTTATGGTACCTAACAATTCCTTAGCATTTGCTAATGTATACTTTCGGATCCACTGTTTTCCTGCAGCGTTGATACTACTATATGTTAATGAGTTGTATGGTATATCACTAAAGTCGCTTACTTCTCCAACCCCACCTTGTTTTGCCGATCTTTCATTTACTTTTACATATTGAAAGTGCATTGTATATGCATCTGTTGGATTTGGAAATACTCTTAGCTTATTGTTTACTAATTCAAATGAGAATGCTGATTTTCTGATCATGTCATTGAATTCAATTGCTTGGACTCTCAATAGATCTGCATTCATTGGCATCATCATATAGTTGACACCTGGTGAGTATGATCCAAAACCAAATCCATCTATTAAATTTTGCGATGCCATTCCACTTCCTGCATATGGATCGAATACTCTTGATACTGCAGGACTTTGTTGGTGAAATATTCGTTTTATTTCTATTCCATCTGTACCTGGTGTACCTGATTCGTACGTTGTTACTACCGGATCATCTAAATCATATATTTGCTGTCCACTTGTTACAGCTATTGAGCCGCTATAATAATCTACATTACCACCCACACCAGCTTCTACTCCATACTGGTGAGATAGAGTGACTATTGCATCCAACGACGGTGTTATATTTTGTCCAGTGATATCGGTAGCTTGAGATTTGCCACGCATTTGTAGCAGATTATCCTTGATATTCATGAAATTTATTTGTGCACCATATTCGGATACAGCTTCTTCAAAGCATGCAAATAATCCATCTTCATTCAATTCAATATCTACAATAGGATACCCCATTCTCTTTGCACACCACTTTGCTGTTGATACTGATTCTGTTTGAAATTCAGTGTCAGAATCGTACAATCCAAATGGAGTGCTTGATCCGCTTATGAAAGTTGCATCTCCTGCCCATATTCTTGTAGTTGCCATATTATCCCTTAGATTTAGTTCGTGTATATATAAATATCTACGAAATGCCCTTTTCAGTATATTTTGGAATTAAATTATCCAAAATTGGATGTCTATGGTTTTCTAATAGCCTGATTGTGTGTAATCCTTCCACATTTTGTATTTTTGATAAGAATGCTAGTCCGCTATCCATCTGACGTTTTAGATCTACTTGATCACTATCTCCACAAAACATCATTCTACTTCCTTTACCTATACGTTGTACTATCATAAAGGTTTGCTGATTATCCAGATTTTGACATTCATCTACAATCACGCAAGTATTTAGAAATGTCCTTCCTCTCATATAAGATACGGGGACAATTTCAATTTGGCCATCTTGAACCATTTTATCTACTCGTTCTTTTCTGAGTAATTGGTACATGTTTGAATATATTGGAGCTACCCATGGATCCATCTTCTCTTTTATGTTTCCTGGTAGATGTCCCATGTCTTCTTTGGATACCGTTGGTCGGGTTATTACTATTTTAGTTATATCTTTTTCAAGTAATTGATGCAACGCTATTTGACACGCTAGTAAGGTTTTTCCGGATCCAGCCTTTCCGATAATTGTTGAAATTGTGTTCTGATAAATTTCAGTTTTTGCCTTTTTTTGCTCTTCATTGAGCGATAGTAGAAATCTATAACCTTTTTTATTGTTCTTTGGACGATCGTTTGCAAACTGATACTTTGACATGTGACTCTCCTATTATTATTGGTTAGGGTATAAGGATATTCTATACCCTTTACAATAAATATCAATATATACATGTATACAAAAGGAAAAAGCTGATTACTCAGCTTTTATTTTTATCCCCAATCTAACAGACCATAATTTTCTAATGATTGGTCTTCCCCCGTCACCAGCTCCATCATCATCTTCATAGCAATCGACCGATGCTTGTATTCCCACATCATTAAGTGCATCTGTTACAGTTTCAGCTGAGTGTTTGTTATATACCTTGACGTAAGGCTCTTTCCAACGATTACCGTCTTGATCTGAACAGCTTGTATACTTCATCTGATATCCATCGGGATGTATTCCAACCGTTTCATTCTCAATTGTATTTTTAATTGTATCCAAATACTCTTCCATCGATACCCACGCATCTAATTCTGATATCCAGATTTTACGTTCTTTTGTGTTTATTATTTTCATATTTTTATTTTATTATATACCTTTTTGAAATGCTCCAATGATGTCCTATGTCCATAATCTCCCCAATAAGTATTATTTGGATTAAAGTCCAGTGGATCATTTTCACACATCCATTCCATAGTCGTTTCAGGATCTACGACTGTATCTTTAGCTCCTAAAGCCATATAGACTTTACTATGCCCTTCCCATCGTACTGGGCATCCTATTTCCAGTTCTACCGTTCTACTATGAACAGCGGGATTCAATAGAAGAACTGTAGTTCCGAAGTCCTTACCCAAATTCCAAGCGAACCATCCACCTATCGAAGAACCAATAATTAAATTAGGCTTAAACTCAGATAGGTGATTCGATACATTTTCATAACAACTGTTGTCAGTGATGTATTCTAATTGTGGGTTGTAAACTTCATGTCCTTGACTCTCTAACCAAAGAACTCTATCACAACCAGCTGAGCTTTCTAAACCATGTAGGAATGCTATCTTCATTATACTAATTCGATCATGTTGAAAGGTACATTCCATATAGATGTTCTTTCATTGCCAGTTCCGTTAAATTGTATCTTGCATTTGGTTTTGTTCACTTTAATAATCTCACCTAACTTTCCTTTGATAGATGACTTGCTAGAATCGATATGACATTGCTGTCCAGCTTTGAAGATTCTTTTCAGTCCACCTTTGAGATCGATCATCTGTGTGATCTGTCCCTTCAGTTCATTTAATTGTTCTAGTGTTAGTGTGTGTAACATCTCAGTAGTTTTTGGTAATTTTGACATTTGTTATTTTTTATTAATTATTAATCTCTTTATCTTTACAAGATAAAGATCCCCCTTTTCATCC
>CAXBGT010000219.1:0-8608 GCA_963975265.1 uncultured Saprospirales bacterium | reverse complement strand
TCGGCTGTACTATGCAAATGGGAGGTTCTGATCAATGGGGGAATATCACTTCAGGTACAGAATTCATAAGACGAAATACAGATGGTAAAGCGTACGCTGCCACTACCCCTTTATTGACAAAGTCCGATGGTAAGAAATTCGGCAAATCAGAAGCTGGGAATATTTGGATGGATCCTGAGATGACTTCTCCCTATAAGTTTTACCAATTTTGGATCAATGCGGATGATGCTGACATCCCGAAATTCACAAGATACTTCACACTTCATACAAAAGAAGAAATAGAAGAACGAGAAGCGGAATTTGCTGAGGACCCAAGAATGCTGAAAAAGTTATTAGCTGAAGAATTAACAAAAAGAGTGCACTCGATCGAAGATTACGAATCCGTCTTGCAAGTTTCTGAGATTCTATTTAATAAAAAGGCATCTAACGAATATCTTAAAAGTCTATCTGTAGAAGCTCTAAAAACAATCAGTTCTGAAGTAGCAAGCTACGAAATAAACATGGCTGACCTTCAATCAGGAATTAACATTGTAGACCTACTTTGTGAAAAGACTGACATTCTATCATCAAAAGGCGAAACGAAACGAGCGATAAAAAATAATGCTATCTCTATTAATAAAATCAAAATCTCTTCCGATGAGATGGAGGTGAATACATCCAATTTGATTAGGGATGGTTATATAATGGTAGAAAACGGTAAAAAGAACAAATACATCTTGATATTTAAGTAGATATTGATATCCAGTTAAGTTATTTGTAACTGCTCAGGTGAACACTTTACGACTGTAGGGATCGGTGCCCTCGCTGAGGTTATACTCGCGTTTATAGATAATATGCTACAATAAGCTGATCTCTCTGAGATCAGCGACCATCTGTCATAATTATCCCACACAGTCTTTTACTATTAATCTTATAGGGATTAACGTATTGTAGCATACTATCAGGAGATCTATTTGAACTCAACGAGATCACCGTAAACAATACTTACCTGAAGAAAACATAAATTCAAAAGGTGTAAAATTCTCGTTATTGAAGTTATATGGATATTAATCAATCACCAATCACATATTTAGGCATAAGTTTTTTGACCTTTTTCAATTCTAAAGAAACTAAATGAGAAGTGATACTGTTATAGCGTTGATAGTCGGCGTTTTATATTCGGTTTTTTGCATTTTTTAGTTTACTACGATAGCTTAATTCCTATTATCTTTCTCGACCCCTCTTTTAATTACGTGTTGATCTGTGGGGCATTTGCATTAATGATCAGTACACATATCTAATTTTTATTATGAATATTTTTGTTGCAAAACTAAACTACAGAACATCTGTAGACCAAGTAAATGATTTATTTGCTAATTACGGAAACGTTACAAGTTGTAAAATCATCATGGACCGTGAAACAGGCCGTTCGAAAGGCTACGGTTTCGTTGAGATGGACAACGATGAAGAAGCTAATGTAGCTATCGAAGAGCTAAACGATTACGAATTTGATGGCCAACAGATCGTTGTCAAAGAATCTAAGCCAAAAGATGGTGGTGGCGGAGGCGGAGGCTTCAAGAAGCCTAGAGACAATGGCGGATATAACAACAGATACTAAATCTGATATCCAACGAATTACAGCCCGACAGTGAAAATTGTCGGGCTTTTCTTTTTTAGGTGCATATCCTAATTTCACAACTTTAGTAAAATAAGACAGTAGTTCAATATATAACAATGCCTTAGCTATTGGCATTAATTCCATTATGAGAATTGATCAAAAGGTAGAAATATACACTTGGAAACTCATATTTCTTGTAAGACTCCATATAGTAACGGCTTTCAAAAAAATCTAAAAAAAACAATTCAAAAGTTTCGAGATGTAAAAAGTAAATGTACTTTTGCATCGCTTTACGAACGAGAAAAGCACATTTAAAAATAAAACGGAGGAGTGGCAGAGCTGGTTTAATGCACTAGTCTTGAAAACTAGCGTGCCTTTACGGGCACCGGGGGTTCGAATCCCTCCTCCTCCGCAGAGGAGCACAGAGATGTGTTAAATGAAAAGAAGGTTCAACTATCAAGCTCGCTTGAATATTTGGGCCTTTTTTTATTTCTGGGCGATAGCACAGACAGATCTGAGATTTTGACCATAGTGTGGCTTGGTCAAAGACCAAACGCACCTTGTTTAATCAGAAGGTGTAGTATGTTTGTTCTCAAGAACAAGCATACGGGCCTTATGATATTGCAGAGCAACCTTCGGTGGTCAAGGGACCAACTTGTTAATCACTCCTCTATAATGAAGAGAGTGCGTAGTCTTCATTTAAAGCAATATTTAATTTTGCTGCTCAAAAGTCTCAGTTCCGATGGCAATGAATTGCAAGCACCATTAGACATTACAATGTAAATATAATTGTTGCCGGTCATAGTAAAATCAAGCAATAGCATCTTCAATTGAGTATTAAACAGAGAGGTAAGTTAGTGATCATATAGAAAGTCAAATAATTGACCTATCCCCTTAAGAATTCAAACTTCATCAAAGGGACCAACACTTGTATCAATATACCCTTTTCGTTATTTTCAAATACTCTATCATAGACTTATAATATCTAATCACTAAAAACATATATTCGCACCACATAATAAGTATACCTATGTCCCCCAAACAAATATCAATCATATCCAACCTTCTAGGAATCCAAGATTCCTCCATAAGGAATACAATCTCCCTCCTTGCCGAAGGAGCTACCGTCCCTTTCATCTCAAGATACAGGAAAGAAAAAACTGGATCTCTTGATGAAGTACAAATAGCAAACATCCAGAAAGAATACAAAAAGCAGATTGACTTAGAATCGAGAAAGGATACCGTACTATCAGCTATAGCAGAACAAGGTGCACTGACTGATAAACTAAGAAGAAGAATCTTAGACATATATGATCCGATCGAACTAGAAGACCTATATCTCCCTTTCAAGAGAAAGAAAAAGACCAAAGCAGGTGTTGCAAGAGAAAATGGTTTAGAACCATTAGCTAAAACGATAAAGCAGCAGAGAGTACAGAATATAATTGCTGAAGCAAAAAAGTATCTTAATTCGAAAGTCAAAACGAATAATGCTGCCATAGAAGGAGCTCAACATATCATCGCAGAGTGGATCAGTGAAGATGAAAAAATTAGAGATAAAACAAGAATTGCACTGCGTAAACATGGCACGATCGCTAGTAAGGTAGTAAAAAAGAAAAAGGATGAGGCAGGTAAATATAGGGACTATTTTGAATTCGAAGAATCGTTGGAAAAGTGTCCATCTCATAGGTTTTTGGCATTGATGCGCGGACAAAGCGAAGGTTATCTAAGAGTGGGTCTAAATATGGATCATGATAGAATGATTGATAGTATCGAGCGCAAATATGTGTCCTACAATGCACCTTGTGCAAAACTATTGAGCGAGGCGATTCAAGATGGGTACAAGAGATTGATCCTTCCGAGTATCGAGAATCAGGTATCCAATGAATATAAAGAAAAAGCAGATATAGTAGCCATCGAAGTGTTTGTAAAAAACCTAAGACAGCTGCTGCTTTCTGCACCCTTGGGACAGAAAGCTACGTTGGCACTCGATCCAGGATTTCGATCTGGATGTAAAGTGGTGATCTTGGATAAAAACGGGAACCTAAAATTCAATACAAACATATACCCACATCCTCCTCAAAACGATTCAGAGAAAGCAGGGAAAGTAATTACTGACCTTTGTCAGGAGTATAATATCAAAGCCATTGCCATAGGTAACGGGACTGCAGGAAGAGAATCAGAATCATTTATAAAAGCCCTTAGTCTTGGTATAGAAACTTATATGGTCAATGAGGATGGAGCATCCATATATTCCGCTTCAGAAATTGCTAGAGATGAATTCCCTGATAAAGATGTGACTGTGAGAGGTTCGGTTTCTATCGGTCGTCGTTTGATGGATCCACTGGCTGAACTGGTCAAGATAGATGCTAAATCAATTGGCGTCGGTCAATATCAGCATGATGTGAATCAAACCCTTCTCAAAGAATCACTGGACCAAACTGTAATTAGTTGTGTGAATTCTATTGGTATAAATATCAATACAGCGAGTAAACATTTGCTTACGTATGTATCAGGACTAGGACCTGTTACAGCAGAAAACATAATCCAATACAGAAAAGAGCATGGTAACTTCACATCAAGAACTCAACTAAAAAAAGTACCACGAGTTGGTGCAAAAGCATTCGAACAGGCTGCCGGTTTCTTACGTGTTAGAGATGCCAAAAATCCTCTTGAAAACACAGGCGTACACCCAGAGGCTTACCCTATCGTAAAGCAAATGGCAAAAGATACCAAATGTGCTGTGGAGCAACTCATTAATAACCCAGCGACTTTAAGATCATTGGATCTGAACAAATACATAACCAGTGATTTTGGTTTACCTACATTAAGAGATATTATCAAAGAGATAGAAAAACCTGGTCTCGATCCTAGAGGTGCCGTTGCTAGTTTCTCTTTTGATGGTCGCATTCGGACTATCGATGATATCAGAATTGGGATGATCTTACCCGGAATTGTAAACAACATAACCAACTTTGGAGCATTTGTGGACATCGGAGTCAAACAAGGTGGCTTGGTACACATTTCTCAAATAGCAGATAAGTTTATAAGTAATCCTGCAGATGTTTTGTCACTCAATCAACAAGTGACTGTTAAAGTATTGGAAATTGATATTCAGCGCGGTAGGATTAATCTAACTATGAAAGGGTTGTAATCTTGTTATTGTTATTCAATAATATCAGGTTTAGCATCTTAAAACCAAGCTATAAATTTGTAACCTTAGTTATATCGGGACACTCGAACACTATCTAAATTACTGAATATCAATATATTGCTAGCATTATTAAAATCTAGGCTTGATAGAAAAACTACTAATCTTGCAAACATCTAACACTCATTCCAATTCCTCTATTCCAAAAGAAAACATCAAATTGATCGTCATCGTATGAAAGAATACCATAATAGGCATTAGGATTAGTTGCTTCTGTGATTGAACGTAAGTAAGAATTATCACCTTTGCCAGCAAATGTCCCACTTGGCCCTCTTCTTCCCGCTGGGTATGCAGAAAAACCTGAAAAATTATCGGCTCCCATATTAGGCTGATTCCAATATGTGGTATCTGGCACTTTTAAGTGACCGCCCGCGGTACCCAATACATTTAGAGTCGATTTTAAAATATTTAATTCAGTGGAATCTGGCACATGAAATCCGATTGGGCACACATTTTTATTTCCGTTTAACGTGGAATCAATTACATAGAAAGAGTAAAGTGCACCATATGGAAACTCATTTTCAATCTGGTTGTCATCGTACCAACACATAATTGGTGTTTTGACCATTGCTTGAGTTGCTGCCTGCCATTCACTCACATTAGTAGCCAATGGAATACTGCTACCATCATTATATTTTGTGGTGTGTAAGTTATGATCTAGCCAAATCTGACTCCCAACCTTTACTAGTGCATATAAATTTCCTGATCCATCTTCAACTTTGCTCCCTGCTGTGAAGGACAGCCATTTTGTTCCGGTCCAACCTTCAAAATCATTTCCAGACCATCTGATTGTCCCTGGATCAGGAGCTCCGGATGATTCTAAAATAGTCAATGCTCATACAATTTTCACACTTTGTGTTATACCAGAAATTGGAAGTATCGCTAAGAAAAAAAACATAAATATTGATCTAGTCATGGGCTTATAATTACTCTATGATAACAGGAGGGAAGTGCACAATTAATTGGATGCTTTTGTCCATAAGAAGAGATGGTGGTGCCTCCATATGAACACCAGTGGATAATATATTTAGTATCACTCCGTGATCACCTAGAGTAGCCCCTTCTGTTATACTATTAAAAGGGTTACTTAACGTTCCTAATTCCACACCGCTGAAGTTTTTATCGACGTAGACATTTGGATCCACAATAAATTGTCCCATCATTCCCCTATCCTCATGTGGCAAGATGTGACAATGATACATGTAGGGAATATCACCTACAAAATCTTCAAATTTCATAATTATTTTTACAATTTCTCCAGGGCCTATTGCAACTACATCTTTGAGACCTTTTTCATTTAGTGGAGGTGGAAGACCATTCCGTTCTAGTATATTAAACTGAACATCGTGGATGTGGAATGGATGGTATTGGCTATCATCTCCATGCAATGTCCATAATTCTGTACTCCCCAAAGCCACAACATCATTGATAACATTTACATCAAAGCAATCAGCTGAGCTTCCTCCGGGTGTTGAACTTATATGTGGGCAAGTATTTTCACCTCCTGCCGTTATAAAATACTTATCTCTGTGAACGTCAACTGTCGTAGAGTCCAATTGAGTTACAGTCACAAGGGAAGAAGGTATTGAAGTAACAGGAGAAGCGGTTTGCGCAACAACGTTAATTGTCATTAGGTCAAAATCTATACCATTCAAAGGATTGGGGTAATAATTGGCGGGAGAGGTCCCTGTGCTAAAAGCTTCTGTAGCTCCCCAAAATCCATTTTTCATTGTCGAGGCATAGCTTTTAAATGTAAAACTATTTCCGACAGAATATGAGGTAAGGTCAACTAATATTTCCGCTCTTTCTCCTGGAGCTAACATCAATTTGGTCAATGGAACAGGGTCATTCAATAATCCACCGTCTGATCCTATCTGCCAAAAGGTAGAGCCATCAGAAATTCCATAATTGAAAACTCTGTGTGTCACCCCATTTAATATCCGCAAACGAACAACTTGCCTTGGCAAATCCAATACTGCATTTTGTGTTGCATTTATAAATTGAGAAGAATCACCATTGGGGTTGGGTCCATTTCCATTTTCTGTAGTAGAGTACCCAATCTCATAATTCATACCAACCTCCTCAAGAACCTTGGTTTGTATAATAATAGGAAAATCATCCACCCCATAATCACGGGGAAGAGAAAGGGCTGCTTCCTCATCATCTCTTACTATAATCAATCCTGCCAAGCCCAGCACCACGTGTTTCATTGTGAAATGATGCTGGTGTGGGTGATACCATAATGTGCACGCTTTGTCTAAAACAGTAAAACTGGGCGACCATGTATCCCCTTGAACTATCGCAGTATGAGGCCCACCATCATTCTCAGGCGCTACATGAGCTCCGTGCCAATGTGTTGTAGTAGTCTCACCTATGTCATTAGTCACATTAAGGGTGGTTTCTTCTCCTTTATTAAATATCAATGTAGGCCCTAAAATGTTTCCATTGTAACCCATTGTAGCATAAGCATTACCACTCCAGTAAGTAGTGTCTTGTTGCATCGTCAAGTCATAGATAGGTCCTTCCAATATAGGTGGAATTAGCAGAGCATTTTGAGCCATTCCACAAACTGATATAAAAATGGCCAAACAAATGCAGGGTATAGTTTTCGTTTTCATATTATACATTACTGAAGGTTTACAAATACTAAGACAAAACCAGATACGGGATCAATACCAGAAAGAGCTTTTCCTAATATGGCTCCACGCGATTTTCTGAACTTTTTAACTCGCATAGCCTCTCCAGAAGTAGAAGAAGTAGTTAAGAAATCACCTGCTTTTATGACCCCATTTTCATTGTTACATTTTACATATACACGTCAGATGAGTGCCACAGCATGATCCCCAAAAGCGATACTCCCTTTTTGTCCCATCACCATACCCGCATCCACTCCATTTGCACCGCTAATAACTCCGATCACTTTCCGATCATACTTTTGCTGACTCAATTTAAGTTTTCCATCATTGTTTTCATCAATGCAAACAACCAAGCCAGGGATAATTTCATTTCTATCATCATCATTTACATCAAAATATTCAGCGAAATCAGATCCTCCATGTATTTCTATTATGTCTGTTGTGATTTTCCCTTTATTAGCGCCATTTCCACCTTCAAGCAATATGGTACTTGTTCCAAAATAATTGAATAACTCTATGGCTGGACCGATAAAAAGACCAGGAATTTTGCATCTATTTCTATGGCTTTTATATCTATATTATTGAATAAAGAAATTTTCCCTGAATTTTCGTAAGCTTCAATAAGTACAGTTGTTTGGTCCAGAATTGAACCTTTTACAGAAATTATACCTCCTGAAGCAACCCCACTTGTTAATTTTCGTTGAACAATGAGACTCCCTAAAATATCTAGAGTTGCATCTGGCGTAGCATCGCCAATACCAACACTACCATTTTTAAGGACTGTAATTGCATTTTTCATTTTACCTCCTTGATTGGATATTACTCCAGTACCAATGCCGATACTAAAAATTCGATCTGAAGAATGAAAGGTATCCGCACTCATGGGTGTATATAGTTCATTATTGATTCCTAATGCGATTTCTCCGAAGGACGGGGCATATAGGTTTTCACCGTATGCAAAAGAACCTACACCCAATGAATTTGGTTGCCAGGGTTTTGATTCGTTTGTCAATAGTCCACCTCTAAATGCAGCTTTAGGCTGATCAAAAAACATAAATGTTTCATTGATCAATGAAGTATCAGGAAGGGCATTTCGTCCAAATAAAAAACTCTCATTAAAGTTCGCTGATTTCTGATGGATACTATTTCCAGTTTTAGTAAATATGT